>NZ_LSOD01000024.1:0-69269 GCF_001592855.1 Acinetobacter sp. BMW17 | reverse complement strand
AGCTCGAAAATCATTTTAAAGCCTTTGATTTGACTTTCTTTTACCTTAATAACGGATTCGTTTAACGCCAGCATACTTTTTGAAACACCACCCAGATTCATTCTTTAAACTTGTCGATGAAGGTTTTATTGGGCAACATCGTTTATTTTGGATTGATTATGTAAAAGAGCCAAACAATAATGTGAAGCAATTTATTGACGTGAACCCTAATCATAGAAATTTTATTGGTGAACAGGATGCTGACCGATTCCTTCTTGAACTCGCAATAGAGTTAAAATGCTTTCCTACAGAATTATTTAAAGACCCAATTAATCATTTAAAAGGAATTTGTGAGTTAGTTAATCAATTCCCACTACCAACATCAGATACTGAGGTTGATATATTAGAGGACACGAAGAAAACTCTAGCTATTGTAGATATAAATAAACCAAATTTTACAATTATCAAATTAGCAGAGGCATTACATACTAGTAAATTTGATTACATTATCAATCAAGCTAAAACACTCGACTTAACCCTAAAACCAATTTCAAAAATTGTTGCTTCTGCGTATTTAGGTAAGGCATTAAATTTTTTAACTAAAGATGACCATCAATTTCAAAAATATTTTGACAAAGCGATAACTTTGCAAATTAACTTCTACCAAGCTTACGCAGAAGTCGGAATTCAAAGCGCTTTAACTGGTAAACAGGATTACTTAGAGAAATCATTAAACTATTTCGAAACATGCTTTCAAATAAACCCTAAAATAACAGACCTAAAACTAATTCAAGGATATGCAATCGTTCTAACTCAAATAGGGGCTTTCAAAAAAGATAAGCATCTTATCTTAAAAGCCATAGGGTTCTATAAAAATTTACTAAATGAATTACAAGGTGATCCTATTTTTTTAAAAAACTATGCAAATGCATATAAAAAATTGGCTTTACTTAGCGGTAACGAGAGTCTATTTAATGAGGCTTTTAAATTTTATAAAAAGTCATTAGAGATAATTCCTAATGATGTTCAAATTCTTATCGATTATGGTATTGCCATTTTTTATTTAGCTCAATTGAATGAAGACTCAAACCTATATAACCATGCTTTAATGCAATTAGAGAAAGCTAAAAAACTAAAGCCTCAAGACCTGAATGTCTTAACAAACTATATCACTTGCCTTTTAGGAGTAGCTAAAATCAATGAAGATGAGTACATTTTTGAAAAAGCAAAAGATATTTGTGAAAATGTATTAAATATTGAACCAAATCATGTAAGTAATTTAGAAAATTATGCTATCAGCCTATGTGCTCTTGCTGAATTAAAAAATGATATAAATCTAGCACAAAAAGCAATTCAGTATTTTGAAAAGACTTTAAAGCTTAAACCCGAAGATCAAGACTTGAGATACAACTATAATGAAGCCATTTCTACCTTAAATAATTTAGATAAAAAAATATAGCTAATACCTAATCTAACTAATAAAAACCCGCACTTGGCGGGTTTTTATTAACTCAAAATCTTAAGCAGATTTTTTCGCTTGTGCATTTTTACGGATCGTAATCATGATTAATTGCACTGCTGCAGGTGTTACCCCCGGAATACGATTTGCTTGAGCCAATGTCTCAGGACGTACATCTTTCAATTTTAAAGTAATTTCACGAGATAAGCCTGAAACGACATCATAATTAAAATCAGCAGGAATTTTAGTTTCTTCCAAACGCTTCATTTGTGCAACGTCTTCATGCTGACGGTTAATATAACCTGCATATTTCACCGCGATTTCAATTTGATCGCCCACTTGTGCAGAGACTTCAGAACCTGTGAGCTCCGCAATTTGAGCAAATGAAATATTCGGACGTTTTAACAAATCAATCGCAGAGCATTCTTTCGATAAATCTGCACCCGTCATTTCAACAAATTTCTTGCCCATTGGGTTGTTTGGTGCCGCCCAAAGGTGTTGTAAGCGACCTGTTTCCAGTTCAACCGCTTCCATTTTTTCACAGTAAGCTGCCCAACGCTCATCATCCACCAAGCCCATTTCACGACCCACTGGCGTTAAACGTTGATCCGCATTGTCTTCACGTAGCATCAAACGATATTCGGCACGTGAAGTAAACATACGGTACGGTTCTTTCGTGCCTAGCGTGATCAAGTCATCCACCAATACACCCATATAGGCTTCATCACGTTTTGGTGTCCATTGCTCTTGATCCCACGCACGACGCGCAGCGTTTAAGCCGGCAAGCAAGCCTTGCGCACCCGCCTCTTCATAACCTGTCGTACCATTGATTTGACCGGCAAAGTACAAGTTATTGATGGCTTTGGTTTCTAAAGTAAACTTCAACGCTTGCGGGTTGAAATAATCGTACTCGATGGCATAGCCCGGACGTAAAATGTGCGCATTTTCCATCCCGCGAATTGAACGAACCAACTCAAACTGCACATCAAACGGAAGTGAAGTTGAAATACCATTTGGATAAAGCTCATGTGTATCTAGACCTTCAGGCTCTAAGAACACTTGATGTGAGTCTTTATCGGCAAAGCGGTGAATTTTGTCTTCAATGGATGGGCAATAACGTGGGCCCACACCTTCAATAACACCAGTGTACATCGGTGAACGGTCTAAACCACCGCGGATGATGTCATGGGTTTTTTCATTGGTATGGGTAATATAACAATTCACTTGTTCAGGGTGCATAGATGCATCACCCATGAATGACATCGTCGGTGATGGGAAGTCACCCGGCTGTGGAATCATCACAGAAAAATCAACCGAACGCGCATCAATACGTGGTGGCGTACCTGTCTTTAAACGACCCACTGGCAAATTCAACTCACGTAAACGGTGTGCCAGTGAAATTGAAGGTGGATCACCTGCACGGCCGCCACTTGATTTTTCAAGACCAACGTGGATTACACCACCCAAGAACGTCCCTGCAGTGAGTACAACTGTTTTCGCATCAAAGCGAATACCCGTTTGAGTTACAACACCCTTTACAGTATCACCCTCAACAATCAGGTCGTCTGCGGCTTGTTGGAAAATATCGAGATTTGCTTGGTTTTCTAAAGTGTCACGAATCGCGGCTTTATAGCGAATACGGTCTGCCTGAGCACGTGTTGCACGAACGGCTGCACCTTTTCGTGAGTTTAGGATACGGAACTGAATACCACCTTTATCGGCAGCCAATGCCATTGCACCGCCCAAGGCATCAATTTCACGCACCAAATGCGATTTACCAATACCACCAATTGCTGGATTACAGCTCATCTGCCCTAAAGTCTCAATATTATGAGTTAAGAGTAAAGTCTGTCGCCCCATACGTGCCGCAGCCAATGCTGCTTCTGTACCTGCGTGACCGCCGCCGATAACAATGACATCGTAAACTTTAGGATAATGCATAGTGGTAAAGGAGATTAAAAAATGATAACGAAAGATTATAGCAAATTTTCGATTGTAAGTTGACAGATTCCGTGGAATTTATTGTATATACGGTGCTGTGCTTACTGCGCCAGCGCTAGGTTTATGTAATTTTACTTGCAGAGTAGTAGCAAAAACTCAACAAAGGATGCGTTTTGTTACCTGAAAAGCCTTGTATTAATTTGATCATTTTTTATCCTATAAGTTGATCATACAACAACCAAAGGTAAGCATTATGAATAAGAAGATTCTTTTTTCATCCATTCTCTGCGGTTTATTTTTTTCGCCTTTTGTATCAGCCAACGACAAAGTTGAAAAGGTCTATGATAGTCAACGTTATCAACAAGTCTGTAAAGGTAAGTCACAAGGAACAGCGGTTAGTTTTGCCTATCGAGGCATTATTTGGAATGGTACCTGTGAACCTCAATTTTTCCCAAGCTCAAAAAATGCCAATATTCATGGTGATGAAGCTGAGTTAGCCAGCATTTGCCAAGGAGATTCAAAAGCGACATCAATCAATATCGAAGGTAAAGAAATTAAAGGCAAATGTGCCCTTGGTTTTGTAGCACCTAAACCAAGAATGTAAGCAAAACAACTTAAAGTTCATGCTGTATTGAGGGTGAAAAATAGTCCATTTTTTACCCTTTTTTCTACCTTGTAAATTATTGAATTCTGTATACACTCAAAAACACAAAAGATAAAAACGAATAAAAAAGGTATTCCATGGATTCGGAATTGTTTACAGTTTTTTTGCCTTTCACTTTGGCATTAATGATGATGGGTCTTGGTTTACACCTACGCCCAGCTGATTTTTATCGCCTCACACTGCATCCCAAAGTCATTTTCATCGCGTTATTTTCACAGTTGGTGCTGCTGGTGGGCATTGCGTTCCTCATTTGCCAGTTTTTAAATTTAGCGCCTATTTTCGCGATTGGTTTGATGCTCGTTGCAGCTTCACCAGGTGGACCAACGTCAAACCTATTGACCTATTTATTTAAAGGTGATGTTGCGCTCAACATTACTCTTACAGCCACGAACTCCATCATTTCAACACTAACTCTCCCTTTTATTATTAATTTTTCACTGATGTACTTTCTACAAACATCACAACCCGTTGACATGCCCGCCATGAAAATGATGAAGGTATTTTTCATCACTCTACTTCCTGTCAGTATGGGCATGTTTTTACGTTTTTACTTTCCAAAACTTGCCGACAGATTAAACCGCCCAATGCGTATTTTGTCTGCAAGCTGTCTTCTTTTTATCTTTTTTCTCGCACTGTACTTAGAGCGACATAATTTTGTTGAATATGTGTTTGAGATTGGGCCTGCCGTAGCCTTATTCTGCTTCTGTAGCATGTTTATTGGTTTTTTTGTGCCACATCTGGCCAATATTCCAGAAAAACAAGCCTTAACCTGCTCTTTTGAGATCACCATTCACAACACCGCACTTGCCATTACAGTTGCCCTGTCAGTCTTAGGCAACACTGCCATGGCCATTCCTGCCGGTATTTATTCTATTTTCATGTTTGTATTTGCTGCGTTATTGGGCCTATTAATCTCGCGAAGAAATGACAGTTTATTTTTGAAGAAAGAGACCGCAGCTGAATAATTTCACGGTCATGATTTATATAATTTTAAGGAGAATATACACCTATGGATTCAGGAATTATAACGATTATGTTACCCCTAGCTCTTGCCATCATCATGATTGGTTTGGGCTTAGAGTTAACCCCGAAGGATTTTGCACGCGTCAGCAAACATCCCAAAGCAGTATTGGTTGCTTTATTTTGTCAGTTGGTACTTCTTGTTGGGATTGCCTTTGTAATTTGCAAAGTACTCAACTTACCGCCACTGCTTGCCGTCGGCTTAATGCTCTTAGCAGCTTCTCCAGGTGGTAGTACTGCAAACTTATTTAGCTATTTGTTTAAAGGTGATATTGCGCTCAATATTACTTTAACCGCAATTAACTCCGTTATTGCAGCGTTTACCTTGCCGCTAATTGTAAACTTTGCCATTCAGTACTTTATGCAGGATGGACAACACGTCAGTATGCAGTTTAGTAAAATCTTGCAGGTATTCTCAATTATTCTTATCCCTGTCTGTATTGGTATGTTGATTCGCCACTATGCACCCTCTTTTACCAAGAAGCTGAATAAACCCTTACGTATTTTTTCTGTTGTATTTTTGGTCTTAATCATTGTTGGCGCAATAGCCAAAGAACGCGCCCATATTCTGGAGTATCTGACTCAGGTTGGTTTAGCCACAGTCATTTTCTGTATTTGTAGTTTAATGATTGGTTATTTTGTACCGCGACTACTGGGGATCAACAGTGCTCAAGCTCGGGCCTGTGCCTTTGAAATTGGCATTCATAACAGTACCCTTGCCATGACCATTGCACTCACCGTGATGGCCAGTACCACCATTGCCATGCCCGCAGCGGTCTATTCTATTTTTATGTATATCTTTGCTGCCATCTTTGGGACATTACTCAACCGTTATACCCCATCGGTTCAAACCAGTACAGAACAAGCCTAGAACAGGTGTAGATCTAAGGATGCTTCGGCATCCTTTTTTTATTTTGAGGAATGCTGTCGAACTGCCCCCTGTTCCGCTACAATATTTATTTATACATAAATATTAGGTTATTCCTGTGAAGTGGTTACAAATTCATATTACGGTTGATCAAGCGCAAGTCGATTTTACTGAAACCCTTTTAGAATCTTTGGGTGCAGTCAGTGTCACATTAGATGATGCAGAAAACCAAGACTTACTTGAACCACTTCCAGGTGAAACGCCACTTTGGAATAAAGTCATTGTGACAGGTATCTATGCGCAAGAAGACGACGAAGAAATTGATGTCAATGCATTAGAAACGTTTATTCGCACTCAAATGCCTGATGCGCCGATGCGTAGTGAATTTCTTGAAGACCAAGAATGGGAACGCACATGGATGGATGCCTACGAACCGATTCAAATTGCTGACAAATACTGGATCGTTCCTGAATGGATGGAAGCACCAGAGCCGGATGCAGTGAACATCAAACTTGATCCAGGCTTAGCGTTTGGTACGGGGAACCATGCATCTACTTTTCTTTGTCTGCAGTGGTTAGGTAAAACTAATGTTAAAGATAAAATCGTGATCGACTATGGTTGCGGTTCAGGTATTTTAGGTGTTGCTGCTCTACTCCTTGGTGCAAAAAAAGTCTATGCCACAGATATTGATCCACAAGCAATTTTAGCCACTGAACAAAATGCGGCACTCAATGGTGTGGCTGAGAACCTTTATGTCGGCTTACCAGACGAGTTCAATTTAGAGCTGGCTGATCAAAAAGCAGATGTCTTTGTTGCAAATATTTTGGCAGGCCCGCTTATGATGTTAGCGCCAGAATTCGCAACTTTGGTCAAATCTGAGGGAGAGTTCGCACTTGCAGGTGTAATTGAAGAGCAAGTTTCTGATGTTTCTAGTGTTTATTCTGAGTTTTTTGATATATTAGAGGTCGAGAAACGTGATGAAAACTGGTGCCGAATCTCGGGTAAACGCCACACCCTTTAAATGAACCCTTAATACACTATGAGCGACAAACAAACCTCTTGCCCTAAATGCCTAACCATCTACAAAGTAAGTGTTGCACAACTCACTGTTGCGCAAGGTATGGTTTGTTGCCCAAAGTGTTCGATGACCTTTAATGCGCTCTCGCATTTAACCACGGGTCATACTTTTGACACAGGTGAGGAAAGATCGTCGAATCAGAATGACATGAGCATGTCTTCAAATTCAGCATTTTCCTCTCCTCGTGTAGACAGCATTCATTTTGATTTATCACAATCTGCTGCGCTTTCAATGTCGACATCAAATTTGCTTGATATTTTCAATCTGAAAGTTGAGCACTCCAACATTGACCTCAAAACCTATTTAAACAATTTAAACTATTTTAGTACCGACCCGATTGGTAACTATCCTGCCATGAATTTGGCAGACAACAATCCAGCGAAACCGCAAAAAAGCCCGATGTACTATATGCTTTGGGGTGTGATTAACTTCAGTTTATTGGCTTTATTGTGTTTCCAATACCTATGGTTTAATCCACATATCCTCAATAATAGCCCCGCATTAGGTGCAACCTATAATAAAATTTGTCTTGTACTGAACTGTAGCAGCCTACAAGAACGTTATAGTCTGATCAGCATTAATAAATTAAAAGTAAAACGTATAGAGGCGCAGAAAACTCAATTTTCAGGTGAACTGATCAATTATCATGATACCAGTCTTCCGCTACCAGATCTTAAGGTCATTTTAAAAGTGGATGGTGAAGTCGATTCAACCTATCAACTACATGCAAATGAATATTTGATTGATAGTCTGGTTGGAATCAAACGAATTCCTAAAAATAGTCCGTTCAAATTCAAATTTAGCCTGCCAGTTAGCCGTAAAAGCTTCAATCATTACAGTTTAGAAATAGTCCAGCCCTAAAATTTAAAAAAAATGTAAAAAAAGTGAAAAAAAATGCAGTTTTCTTGCTCACTTTTTCTTAGACAATGGTATGATACGCGCCACAAAAGCTTAGTGCTGCAATCTCCTCAGTCTTTTAATACAAATAGAACATCAGCAAAAATGCGCGTTATCGAAATATCGCGTATTGAGCAGATTTTTTTGTTTAAAAAAGGTCGGTAACAAATATTTAACTATTGTTACGCTTATATTTCGACCAACTTAGCGATATTGTGGCATGCTAAATGTACAGTTTTAGAACTAGTCGTTTTAGGATCTAAAACGAAGTTCATTTTAATTTTAGACCACTTTATATATGTCACTTTACCCAAGTGATATTTAGATTTTTCGGATTACTTCGCATGAATAGCAAATCTCCTATTTTTACTGCACAGTCTGATGTCGCTCTTCGTATTCACGTAGATCGCGCAGTTCGCCACTATTTTGCACAACTGCAAGGCGAGCAACCATCTCAGGTCTACGACATGGTGCTGGCAGAAATGGAGAAACCTCTTCTATCTGTAGTTTTAGAATATACCCGCGGTAACCAAACACGTGCTGCGGAGATTCTAGGACTTAACCGTGGAACTTTACGTAAAAAGTTAAAAGCTCACGGTTTAATGAGTGAATAAATGATAAAATGCTTGCGGCTTCCGCGGGCATTTTTTTTACCTGCTATTTTTGGCTTTTTGTTTTAATTCTTGATAACTGTGACGAAGATCATGACCATTAAACGCGCTTTAATCTCTGTTTCCGATAAAACTGGCATTGTTGAGTTCGCTCAAAACCTTGTTGCTCTAGGGGTAGAAATTTTATCTACTGGCGGTACATATAAGTTGTTAAAAGACAACAATATCGCTGTAGTTGAAGTTTCAGAGCATACGGGTTTCCCAGAAATGATGGATGGTCGTGTAAAAACGCTACACCCGAAAATTCATGGTGGTATCTTAGCTCGTCGCGGTCTAGACGAAGCTGTGATGGCTGAACACAATATCGATGCGATCGATCTTGTGGTTGTAAACCTTTATCCATTTGCTGCAACAGTCGCTAAACCAAACTGCTCACTTGCAGATGCGATTGAAAATATCGACATCGGTGGCCCAACCATGGTGCGTGCTGCTGCGAAAAACCATGCTTCTGTCGGTATTGTGGTCAATGCTACAGACTACGACACTGTTGTTGCTGAACTAAAAGAAAATGGTGCTTTGTCTTACGAAACTCGTTTTGACTTAGCCGTTAAAGCATTTGAACATACAGCACAGTATGATGGCATGATTGCTTCTTACCTAGGCGCTCGCGTAGGCAAAGAGGAAGGTCAAGCAGACAAGTTTGCACGTACTTTCAATACACAGTTAAATAAAGCTCAAGACTTGCGTTATGGTGAAAACCCGCATCAGTCAGCAGCATTCTATGTAGAAAGCACAGCAACTGAAGCCTCTGTTTCAACGGCGAAACAACTTCAAGGTAAAGAACTTTCTTATAACAACATTGCAGATACTGATGCAGCACTTGAATGTGTGAAATCATTTGCAAAACCGGCTTGTGTGATCGTTAAACACGCTAACCCATGTGGCGTTGCAGTATCTTTAGACGGTATTCAAGCAGCTTATGATCTTGCGTATGCAACAGATCCTGAATCTGCTTTCGGTGGCATCATTGCATTCAACCGTGAATTAGACGTTGCAACTGCACAAGCGATTGTAGATCGTCAATTCGTTGAAGTGATCATTGCACCGAGCGTTGCTGAAGGCGTTCTTGAAGTAACAGGCGCGAAGAAAAACGTACGCGTACTTGTATGTGGCGAACTTCCAGCAATCGATGCGCGTCAATCGCAACTTGACTACAAACGCGTAAACGGTGGTTTGTTAGTTCAAGATCAAGACTTAGGCATGATCACCAAAGATGATTTAAAAGTCGTGACGAAACGCGCGCCAACGGATGCTGAAATTGATGACTTAATTTTTGCATGGAAAGTTGCGAAATACGTGAAATCAAATGCCATTGTTTATGCTAAAGGTCGTCAAACCATTGGTGTAGGCGCAGGTCAAATGAGCCGTGTTAACTCAGCGCGTATTGCTGCGATTAAAGCGGAACATGCAGGTTTAGTGGTTGAAGGTGCTGTAATGGCATCTGATGCATTCTTCCCATTCCGCGATGGTATTGATAATGCTGCGAAAGCAGGCATTAAATGTATTATCCAACCGGGTGGTTCTATGCGTGATGAAGAAACTATTGCAGCAGCTGATGAAGCTGGTATTGCAATGGTCTTCACGGGCATGCGTCACTTCCGTCACTAAGTGATAGATGCAGACCGTAATGACAAAGTCATACATGTGGTTTAAAACAGATTTCTAAATCTTACATAAAGTCCTCTCCTTTTTAGGCTGAGGACTTTATGTCATTTCGATTCATGGAGTATGAACCGATGAACATTTTAGTTTTGGGTAATGGCGGTCGTGAACATGCATTGGCATGGAAAATCGCGCAAGATAAAAAAGTTGCAAAAGTTTTTGTTGCACCAGGTAATGCAGGAACTGCAACAGAAAACAAATGTGAAAATGTTGCACTCAACATTTTAGACAATGCTGCAATTATCGGCTTTACAAAAAATAATGCAGTAGATTTGATTATTGTGGGTCCAGAAGCACCGCTTGTAAATGGTGTAGTTGATGCTTGCCGCGCGGCAGAGCTTCAAATTTGGGGGCCAACTCAGTTTGCTGCCCAGCTAGAAGGCTCAAAAGCTTTTGCTAAGCACTTCTTAAAACGCCACAATATTCCTACTGCGTTCTACGATGTATTTACTGAAGTCGATGCAGCGAAAGCATTTGTTGAAAAAAATGGCGCGCCAATCGTGATCAAGGCCGACGGTCTTGCTGCGGGTAAAGGCGTAATTGTAGCCATGACCAATCAAGAGGCTTTTGATGCGATTGATGACATGCTGGCGGGCAACAAGTTTGGTGATGCTGGTTCTCGTGTTGTGATCGAAGAATTCCTTGCTGGTGAAGAAGCGTCTTTCATTTGTATGATTGATGGCGACAACATCTTACCAATGGCAACATCTCAAGACCATAAGCGTATTTTTGAAGGCGACCAAGGTCCAAACACGGGTGGTATGGGTGCTTACTCTCCTGCTCCTGTGGTGACTGCAGATGTATTTGAAAAAACCATGAATGAAGTGATGCGTCCTACCGTTGAAGGTATGAAAAAAGACGGTCACATTTATACAGGTTTCTTATACGCAGGCTTGATGATTGATGACAAAGGTCAACCAAAAGTGATCGAGTTCAACTGTCGTTTTGGTGACCCTGAAACTCAGCCGATTATGATGCGTTTAAAATCATCATTGGTCGATCTGGTTGAAGCTGGTATTGCAGGTAATCTTCCAGCAGAAGCTGAATGGGATGAACGCAAATCAATTGGTATTGTTCTTGCAGCTGAAGGCTACCCAGAAACCGTTCGTCAAGGTGACGTCATCTCTGGTCTTGGTCAATCTCCTGAAAACACAAAAATCTTCCATGCGGGCACAACAATGAGTGCCGACGGTCACATCTTGACTGCGGGTGGTCGTGTTTTATGTGTGACAGCTCTTGGTGATACCGTACTTGAAGCACAAGTCAATGCTTTAGAAGTTTGTGGTCAAGTCACATTTACGGGTATGCAATACCGTACAGATATTGGTTATCGTGCTATTGCGCGTGAAAATGCTTAAAAACATTCATACCGTAAAAACCCGCTAAATGCGGGTTTTTTTATTGCAAACCGCTGCGAATTTTTTTAAATATATCCGTATGAATATAAATCAAGTTCTAAAGATATAGCTATATTCATCCTGTACTCTGAGACATACTTTTTGCACTTTATACTCGTTATATCTATTTTTTGTATTTAGTTTGGATAAAATCTTATAAAGCATAAAATTTATGCAAATTATTATTTTTAAACAAATTCATTAAAAATAATATATTGTTTTCATTATAAAATTACACACAACTTACAGACTCCTAATCTTTAAATAAGATAAGTATTGAACTTTTATGCTCTATATCGAATATTACTTTGTTGATATGATGTGCAAAATTTAACGATTGAGCAAAGATGTTTCTAGTGATTTGAAAAAGTTAATCTTTTCCAAAGTGAAAGTACATATTCGACTGATATCGAATTGCACACTTGCAAAACTCACATTACAGTCATATGCATCAAATCAGGAATACCTGATTTAAAATCAATCGATCTCTCTATTGTTCAGCTAAGTTAAGCCTCGTTTGGGTGCTTACTCGGGAAGAAAAAATGAAAAAAATTCTAGGAATTGCGCTGGGTTTATCTGTTGTTTTAACGGGTTGTAGTAAACCTGAAGCACCTGCAGCAGATGCGGCTAAAACGGATACTGCAGCAGCTGAGCAAACAGTAACCATCGCATCGACTGGGTCTGATGCAGACATTTGGCGCTATATTGCAACTTTGCCAGAAACTAAAGCAGCTGGCTTAAAGTTAGACATTAAAAACTTCACTGACTATGTTGCAATGAACACTGCTGTTGCAAACAATGAAGTCGATGTAAACGCATTCCAATCTTATGCTTACCTTGTGGCATATAACGAAGCGAACACAGCAAAGATTGCACCACTTTCAACCACCTACCTAGAGCCAATGGGCATCTATTCAAGCAAAGTAAAAACACTGGCTGAATTTAAAAATGGTGCAACGATTGCGATTCCAAATGATGGTGCGAACGAATCACGTGCATTGTTATTATTACAATCTGCAGGTCTAGTAAAGTTAAAAAATGACTTTGACTTTGTGAAAGGCACATCTAAAGACATCGTTGAAAATAACAAAGCGTTCGTTATCAAACCTATTCAAATGGCAACGGCCGTACGTGTGAAAGACGAAGTGGATGCCATTGTTCTGGGTAATACCCTTGCAATGGAAGGTGGTCTAAACGTATTGAAAGATGCGATTTACTATGAGCCAATCGATCAAACCACGAAAATGAACGTGAACGTTCTTGCGGTGGCTGAAGCGCGTCAAAATGACCCTGTACTGAAAAAAGTCGGTGAGCTTTACCATGTCGCTGCAGTAGGCAAATATGTTCAAGAACATTTTGGCGGCACAAAAATTGATGTGAACAAGCCAGTAAGCTACCTTACTCAAGCTAAATAGTAATATAATCAAATCAACGAAACAGGCAAAGTCTCTTTGCCTGTTTTTTCATTTTTGTGTAGTTTTTGACGATATGATTCAATTTAAAAACATTTCAAAGCACTATCAGCTGAAAGGCCAAACCATTCCTGCACTGGACCAAATCAATTTGGACATTCCAGAAGGCAGTATTTTTGGCGTTATTGGCTATAGTGGTGCAGGTAAAAGTACCCTCATTCGTTTGATCAATTTACTTGAACGCCCAACTCAAGGCCAAGTAATTATCAATCAGAAAGACTTTACTGCATTAGATGCAAAAGCATTACGTCAAGAACGTGCAAATATTGGCATGATTTTCCAGCATTTTAATTTACTGCAAACCAAAACCGTTGCAGCCAATATTGAAATGCCCATGAAACTTTTGGGTTATAGCAAAGTTGAACGTGAAAAACGTTTGAATGAGCTACTTGAGTTTATTGACCTCAAACATAAAAAAGAAGCTTATCCAGATGAGCTCTCGGGTGGTCAAAAACAACGTGTCGGTATTGCACGTGCGCTTGCCAACCATCCTAAAATATTACTTTGTGACGAGGCGACTTCTGCACTAGACCCACAAACCACCAAATCGGTCTTGGACTTGCTCAAAAAAATCAATCAAGAGCAAGGTATTACCATCGTCATGGTGACGCATGAAATGGATGTGATACAAAGCATCTGCTCACATGTGGCCGTGATGGAACTCGGCAAAGTAGTTGAAACTGGGAAAACGGTGGACTTATTTAGTCGCCCACAACATGCAACGACACAGAATTTTATTCAAACGATTTTGCATCAACAGCTACCAATTAAACTTCTGAATAACCTCGAACATAAGCATCATCATAGTATTTACCGCTTACAGTTTCTTGGTAACTCTGCACACGAAACCGTAATTCAAAACTTAATTAAACAGTTTGATATTAGTCTCAATATCTTGTTTGCCAACATGATTGAAATTGATGGCAATGTGATTGGACAAATGTTTGTTCAGCTCTTGGGCAATGAAAGCCTGATCGCTGAAGCGGTTGAGTTTTTAAAACAACATGGTGTGGCTGTTGAACAATCAGGAGAGCTGGAATGAGAGATTTAATTGTCCAGTGGTTAACTCAAATCACAGCACCTTTTTGGAAAAGCTCTTTATCGATTGACCAGTTTATTACTGCTTTGCAAGAAACATTTCATATGGTGTTTTTTGCAATGCTATTTGGCTGTATTTGGGGCTTTATTCAGGCCATCATTTTATTGGTCACACGTCCTGATGGTATTTTGCCAAACAAAGCGATTTATCACAGCCTGAACCCAATTGTGAATGCCCTGCGCTCTCTGCCCTTTATTATTTTGCTGATTGCGGTTTTACCTTTAACCAAACTCATCGTCGGAACATCGATTGGCACGTGGGCAGCGATTGTTCCGCTCACCATTTATGTTGGACCATACATTGGTCGTTTGGTGGAAACTTCATTACTGGAAGTGAATGAGGGGATTATCGAATCTGCACAAGCCATGGGTGCAACTCCACTACAAATCATCTTTAAATTTATTTTACCTGAAGCACGCAGTTCACTGATTTTAAACTTAACCACAGCCACGATTAGCTTAATTGGTGCAACCGCGATGGCCGGTGCAGTGGGTGCAGGTGGTATTGGTGACCTTGCTATTTCTTATGGTTATCAACGTTTTGATACCAGTGTCGTGATACTCACAGTGATTGTGCTGTTAATCATGGTGCAAATTGTACAATCCGTTGGCGATTGGCTATCTAAACTGCGCTAACAAAATTAAGCTCTCAATATTGGGAGCTTTTTTTCAGGTCTAAGTTTTATATCATGCGGCAAACAAAACTTTTAAAAGCTATAACGATGAAAATAACAACTCTATTGATCAGTCTAAGTCTTTTGCCGATGCTCAGTCATGCAGCTTCAAATCCCTATAACTACGTCACCAGTGTGAAAGTGAATCAGGTTGAACTCAATGCATCTGTGACAGCACATCAAGTTAGTGAATTACTCGCTCCTCCGAATGGAATAACCAGCAAACAATATGCAGAATGTACAGGCAACTATGAATACAGTATTACAACTGCCCAACCCAAAACCCTAAAATTTGAGATTTTTAGCGAAGATAATCCCAAAATTCAGGCTGAAAAATTCTATAAAGACAAAGCGAGTTTAAAACAACTCGGTCACACCAAAGGCCGTGTTTGGCTTGACTGGAAAAGCACTCAAGCGATGAGCGAAAATATACGTGTGCAAAATATTCAGATCACACCGAATTATACTTTACAGCAGTTTAAACAAGACTTTAAATACAGTGCACAAGGTATGGCAACATCAGGGGAAGCCCTAGTTTTGCTCTTACAACCCAATGAAATCAAAGCCTTTCTGAAAGAACCGCAAGACTTTGCCCCACCCTACACGGCTTATCTCAACTTTGGTTTTAAAAATGGACAGTTAAGCAGCTTTGCCATTCAGCAAGCAGTGGCCTGCTAAAGGCTTTTATTCCAAGAAACAATGCGACTGACATTGCCTTTTTTAAGTCGTTTAGAACTTACTGACAATAAAATAAACAGTCCAAACACTGTAGCCTATTAAATTTTGCCAATTCATTTGAATCGCACTCAGAATGAAGGCAGAGCATGTTAAACTATTCAGCGGTTTTTGCAGGGACTCACTTATGCACTTTGTACATCTTGGTATTCATACAGAATTTTCAATCACAGAATCAATTGTACGTATACCTGATTTAGTCAAAGCTGCTAAGACAGAAGGTATGCCAGCCCTTGCCATTACTGACTTATCTAACTTACACGCTGCTGTAAAATTTTATGGTAAATGCTTAGATAATGGCATCAAACCGATTATGGGTTCAGAAGTTCGCTTGAACGATGCTGAACATCGCGTGACTTTATTAGCAATGAGCAATGTTGGCTGGCGTAATCTAACCGAACTGGTTTCAGAAGGTTTCATCCGTGGTCAACAGCTTGATATTCCTTGCGTTGCAAAAGACTGGATTTTAGAACAAAACCATGACCTGATTGCGCTACTTGGCATGCGATCTGATGTCGGCAAAATGCTCTGTACATCGAATCCGCAAAAAGCCGAACCTTTACTCGAAGAATGGATTTCAAAATTTGGCAATCGTGTTTATTTGGCTCTATGTCGAACAGAACGCTCAGGTGAAGATGACTTCAATTATGAAGCCTTAAAACTGGCTAAAAAATATAATATTGGTGTAGTTGCACACAACGATGTGCACTTCATGAAAGAAATCGACTTTGAAGCACACGAAGCCCGAGTCTGTATTGCCGATGGTTATGTATTAGGGGATAACCGCCGACCAAAAAATTACTCTCCAGAGCAATATTTTAAATCTGGCCAACAAATGGCGGAATTATTTGCAGACATTCCCTCTGCAATTGAAAATACTTATCAGATTGCTAAACGTTGTAACGTTACCCTGCAATTAGGTAAATACTTCCTGCCTGACTACCCTATTCCTGAAGGCCATACCATCGACACCTACTTTGCACATTTATCCAAAGAAGGTTTAGAAGAGCGTTTAGACTTTTTATATCCACCTGAAACGCGTGATGAATACTGGCCCGAAAAACGTAAAGAATATGATGATCGTTTAGAGTATGAAATCGGGACCATTCTTAAAATGGGTTTCCCAGGTTACTTCTTGATTGTCATGGACTTCATCCAATGGTCTAAAGGTAATGGCGTTCCGGTTGGTCCAGGCCGTGGTTCAGGTGCAGGTTCACTTGTTGCCTACAGCTTAAAAATTACGGATCTCGATCCTCTCCCATACGGACTACTCTTCGAACGCTTCTTAAACCCAGAACGTGTTTCAATGCCCGATTTCGACGTCGATTTCTGTATTGCTGGTCGTGATCGTGTGATTGACTATGTGGCGCGTACATACGGACGCGATGCAGTATCACAAATTGCCACTTTCGGTACTATGGCAGCTAAAGGTGCCATTCGTGATGTGGCACGTGTCTTGGGTAAATCCTATGGTTTGGCAGACCGAATCTCAAAAATGATTCCGACTAAACCTTTAGGTTTAAGCCTCGAAGAGTCGATTGAAGCAGAGCCACAGCTTAAAGACATTGTCACCAACCCATCTAACCCAGACAATGACGATGCCGCTGAAATTTGGGAAATGGCATTAAAACTCGAAGGCATTACCCGTAACACAGGTAAACACGCAGGTGGCGTGGTCATTTCCCCGACTAAAATTACCGACTTTTCTGCCGTGCTATGTGACGCAGATGGTACAGGCCGTGTTGCACAGTACGATAAAGACGATGTTGAATCTGCAGGTCTGGTGAAGTTCGACTTCTTGGGTCTACGTAACTTAACGGTCATTGAAGATGCCGTGAAGAATATCAATAAGCGCATTCAGTTAGATGTGCCTTTAGACATTGCCTTCATTCCGCTTGATGACAAAGATGCATACCTCATCTTTGCCAATGCCAACACTACAGCGGTCTTCCAGTTTGAATCCGTGGGCATGAAAAAAATGCTCAAGGAAGCACGTCCAAGCAAATTTGAAGAAATTATCGCCTTCGTATCCCTTTACCGTCCGGGTCCGATGGACCTGATTCCAGACTTTATCCACCGTATGCATGGTGGCGAGTTTGAATATCTCCATCCCCTACTTGAAGGTGTACTTGAGCCGACTTACGGCATTATGGTTTACCAAGAACAGGTAATGCAGGCAGCGCAGTATTGTGCGGGCTATAGCTTGGGTGGTGCGGACTTACTTCGTCGTGCGATGGGTAAGAAAAAGCCCGAAGAAATGGTCAAACAGCGCCAAATTTTCACGGAAGGTGCAGCGAAAAAAGACATTGATGAAGCCACTGCCAACCATATCTTTGACTATATGGAAAAGTTCGCAGGTTATGGCTTTAACAAATCGCATGCCGCAGCTTATGCCTTAGTGGCCTATCAAACGGCATGGCTCAAAGCGCATTATCCAGCTGAATTCTTAGCAGCGGTGATGTCATCGGAAATGCAAAACACCGATAACGTGGTGTTCTTGATTGATGACTGTCGACACAATGATATAGAGGTATTGCCGCCTTCGGTCAATATGTCCATCTATCAATTCCATGCTTCGGACGACAAAACGATCGTCTATGGGCTCGGTGCAATTAAAGGCGTCGGTGAAGCGGCGATGCAGTCGGTTATTGACTCGCGTATTCAAGATGGGCCGTATCGTGACTTGTTTGATTTCTGCCATCGTATTGATCTGAAAAAAATCAATAAGCGGACTTTAGAAGCATTAATTCGTTCAGGTGCTTTAGACTGTCTAGATATTGAACGCTCAAGTCTAATGGCGCAGCTACCTGAAGCTGTACAAGCAGCGGATCAAGCTCGCTCAAACCGTGAAACAGGCATCATGGACTTGTTTGGTGAGGTTGAAGAAGTACAACGTAAACCCGCCAAACCTGTTAAGCCATGGTCAGACGAAGTCCGTCTCAAAGGTGAAAAAGACACTCTAGGGTTGTATTTAACCGGCCACCCAATTGATGTCTATCGCACTGAGTTGAAAGCGTTTATTCCGAACAAAATTAATGAACTTACCCCAACCCGTCGTGGTGTCACTACAGTTTTTGCAGGTCTCGTGGTTGATGTAGCCAACTTCCCGAACCGAATGATGGTGACCTTAGATGATGGTACCTCACGGATCGAAGTCTCTGCAAACCATGAACGCTTTATGCGTTTTAAAGACATCATTCAAAATGAAAAAGTGATGGTAATTGAAGGTGAAATTTACGAGCGTGAAGGTTTTGACCGTCCAATGGGTCGCTTAACCAAAGCATTTACCCTAAATGAAATTCGTCAAAAACGCGCCAACTGTATTCAAATTCGTCTCGACCCAACACATAGTACAAAAACACTGAGCCAAGATTTAAAAAATATTCTTGCACCCTTTTGTAATGTCGATATGTGTAATCACATCCCGCTGCAATTGCTGTTGGACTACCCGTATGCCACGGCTGAATTGCACTTAGGGATTAATTGGAAAGTGGCGCCACTGGATGAACTACTTTCCAAACTCCGTGACTATTTTGGTAAAGAAAATCTTCATGTGGAATATCAAGTCAAATCCAAAGCAGCCAAAGCGGTGAGCTATGAAGAAGCCAAACCTGTAGATGTACCACCGCCCCCTGCGGATATGAGCATGGATGATGCCATGGACTTATATCAAGCTGAAGTCGGTCAGTTCTCTTAATTATTTAAATTTTAAAGATTCATTGGAAAAATCATGAGCCAATTTGACAATGCTGCTGTTTCAGCGCATCTCTCCCATGTGCGTATTGTCATGGTCAATACCACACTCCCTGCGAACATTGGTAGCGCACTGCGCGCCATGAAAACAATGGGACTCTCAAAACTGGTTTTGGTTGCGCCAAAAACCTATCCACATCCCGATATCGATGCTTTGGCTGCGGGTGCAACTGATTTAATCGAGCAGATTGAAATCGTTGAAACCCTTGCCGATGCCATCAAAGACTGCCATTTAGTGTTTGGCACGAGTGCGCGTAGTCGTACCATTCCTTGGCCTTTGCTAGACGCACGTCCCGCGGCTGAAAAATCAATTTCAGCAGTGGTGAATGATCAGCAAGAGGTTGCTGTTGTATTTGGCCGTGAAGACCGCGGACTGACCAACGAAGAACTGGCTATGGCCAACTACCATGTCACCATTCCTGTAAATACAGACTATGGCGTGCTAAATGTGGCTCAAGCCATTCAAGTGATTTGTTATGAAATGCGTATGGCAACACTGGCTGTTGTGGAAAGCGGTGAAGATGAAGCTGCAACCATGCCTGTCACAGATACAGAGTCTATGCAGTGGGATGAGCCTTTGGTCACCCATGAGCAAATGGAACAATTCTACCCGCACATTGAAAAAATGTTGGCCGAGATTGAATTTTTAGACCCCAAAAATCCACGATTACTGCCTTTACGCTTGCGTCGTCTTTTTGGACGTATACAATTAGATCGTATGGAATATCATTTACTTCGTGGTATTTTTAGTCGTGTACAAGCTTTAAATAACGGCACATGGAAAAAGTCAAATACGGATCAAACAGAGGATCAATCTAATGCTTAAACAGCTCAAAGAAGATATACAAGCTGTATTCGCGCGCGATCCTGCGGCACGAAACACTTTAGAAGTTCTAACCACATATCCAGGCATTCATGCCTTGATCATGCACCGTATGGCGCATGAGTTATGGAAAAAAGAATGTAAAGGCTCAGCACGTTTATTGTCTTCTTTTAGCCGTTTTGCAACAGGTATTGAAATTCACCCGGGTGCGAAAATTGGTCGTCGTTTTTTTATTGACCATGGTATGGGCGTCGTGATTGGTGAAACCGCTGAAATTGGCGACGATGTGACCTTATATCACGGTGTCACTTTAGGTGGAACTACATGGAATAAAGGCAAACGTCACCCGACCTTAGAAGACGGCGTGGTGGTTGGTGCTGGTGCTAAAATTTTAGGCCCTTTTACTGTCGGTAAAAATGCGAAAGTCGGCTCAAATGCAGTCGTCACCAAAGCTGTTCCAGCCGACACCACCGCAGTTGGTAACCCTGCACGCTTTATTTCTAAAGATAAACCAAAAGATGAGGCAGAAACACGTCGTCGTGATTATGCAGAAAGTATTGGTTTCCAACCTTATGCTGCCACGCAAGACCAGTCAGACCCTATTCTTGAAGGTATGCGTGTTCTACTTGACCGCATTCAGTTGAATGAGAAACGGATGAACACCCTATGCCAACGTTTGTCTTTGCTTGATCCAACTTTTAAAAAGCAACAACAAAATGAACAACCTTTTAGTGCTGAAGAATTGAAAATTTTGGAAGATGTACGCCGCGAATGTGAAGCTCAAAGCCTGCCATCCAACGACTAAACATGAAAAGTGTTAGTTTTTGAAAACCTGCCTATAGCAAACCTTGCATGTTCATCAGAGTTTTTTTAGACTGACGAACATGCCTTTTATACCACTTCTTAAAATAATGAATGGATGAACCTTATGATGCTTAAACCCTTAGCGGTTGCTGTTCTTGCTGTCTCGTTTTTAACAGCGTGTAGCTCAAACCCAACGAAGAACAATAGCGATACCATCGTTTTTACAGAGCCTGAATTAACTGCACCATTTTATGCACTCAATCCATTTAATTATGATGCGCCACCTCCATTTGAAATTAACTTAAAAAAAGCAGCGGCTCAACCCGTAACTAAAATGGAAGTGACTCGCTCTGACGATCCATCTAAAAAACTGGTTTTAGACACCAATAAACTGATTATTCCAACCGTAAACAGCAAAGACCGTCAGTTGAAGTTTGCCGTACTGGCAGGCGACAATGAAGTCGACATTACTGAAATTGATGACTTCTTACAGTTGGTTGAAGGCAAAGCCCGTCACTACCCACCACGTTTTACAGAACGCCAAGAACGTAAAGGTTTTGAGTTAAAACTAAAAGAAGTGACACAACAGCTTGATACGTTAGCATCGAAAGACAATGCTTCATTTGATGTACTGGTTCGTGCGTTCAAAGCTAGCGTTATGGCACGTAATTTAGACCTCGGTTCAGTCTATACCACCAAATCTTTGGCTTATGCACAGCGTATTTTAAAAATTAACCAAGAAGACCCTGAAGCAAACTTCTGGTTCGGTTTTGCTTTGTCTGAAGGTGGTGGTCAACGCGAAGCAATGCCATACCTCGATAAAGCAATGAAAGCTGGTGTTCAAGAAGCCTATTTAGCGACAGCAAATAACTACATCGCGATGGAACAAAAGAAAAATGCGGTGCAAACCTTGAAAAACTACAAATTGAAATATCCACAAGAAGCTGAAGTTGCGGATCGCTTGATTAATGAAATTGAAAAACAAGGTCGTTGGAATGTTTGGCAAGTTCTAAATACTGCAAAATAATTCCATCACTTCTGATGTACCTAAAAATAGACCGAATTTTCGGTCTATTTTTATTTTAGGCGAATTGATAAATCCGAGAATTATCGTATGATTTAAAAAATTCAAAAGAATAAACGGTAGTCGACGCTTTTTATGCCTAAATACATCCGTAGCACCTTGATGATGACCACTCTCGTTTCGCTTTTGAGTGGTTGCCAAGTGGTCAGTGTGAAAAATCAATCACTGAATGTCACGATTACCAATGAGCGTGAGAGTATTTTAACGCGGGATAAGCTCAGTGAAGCGAGTCTAAACGTGCTGTCTATGACGGGTCGAGAAGCCAAAATCTGTTCAGAGCAACCTGAAGAATGTGTCAGTGAACTCAAACAAATTCCACAAATTCAAGATGAACAGCTCCTCTCTACTGCCAGCGAACTCTATCTCGCTAAAGCACTTTCCTTAGAAAAATCATCAGCCTGTAAAGTGAGTATTTTAGCCAAGACCCAGTCTGAAGAAAAACAGGCGCTGCAAAAACAAAACTACCAAAACTGCCTAGATCAACAACTTGGTATGCTGGATAAAAGCATTCGCTACAGTTATGCCTACATGTTTAACACCAAACGTGGCCCGCAAGACCGTATTTTTGATAACCGACAAGTCCAACTGCGTGACTTTTATAACCAGGCTATCGCTAAACTTGTAAATAGTTATGGCTTACGCCATGGGCCATCTGAAGTCGGTAATCAAATCAAAGTGGGACAAAGTATTTACCGTATTAATTATGATAACTACCCACTTTTAAAAAACCGTCAAGTTGAACAACTGATGTCAACTTACAATATGAACTTTTCAGGCCTGCGCTCTATCACACGTCGCGATGGTTTTGGTTCAGAATTTCTGATTGTCCTCCCACCTGAGCACAACGATACCTCACCCGAAAAAGCCAAATATATTGTCGATCCACTGCATTATCAGTATACCAATGGTCGTAATCCTAACATTCACAATGCCCGTTATTTAGCAGCGACCATTACTGCTCAGCCACGCTCTGCATCTAGTATCGATGAGATCTTAAACAACCCTGAGTTTGAAATCTCAGCTTATGATCCCTATAAGTTTGAATCTGCGAAAATTGCAGGCAAAAGCTACCCACTCGCTGCAAACTTTTCTGCACCTTATGGCTTATGGTTAGCACAAAACAATTTAGGTAAAGCCGCGTATTTATCACTGATTGATCGTGATGCACGTCTCACCATGCCGCACCTATACATGCTTGAGCCATACAACCCAAATAAAAAAGTGGTGGTCCTCGTCCACGGTCTAGCCAGCAGCCCAGAGGCATGGATTCGTCTGACGAATGATGTCATGGGCGACCCCGTGCTACGTGAGCACTATCAAGTCTGGCAAGTGTTCTACTCGACCAATATGCCAATTTTAGAAAGTCGTTTCCAAATCTATGCAATCATTCAACAAAGTTTTAATTTGGTCGACAGCAAAGCACCTGCCAAAAAGGATGCCGTGCTAGTGGGTCATAGTATGGGCGGCATTATTGCGCGGCTTTTGGTGAGCGATGCTGACTTAACCCCTGCGGCAATGAAACTGCTACCCAATCGACGTGTGCAACAATTTAAAAATGACCCTCTGTTTAAATCACGCCTCGACATCCAACCGATTCCAAACTTTAGTCGTGCCATTTTCTTAGCAGCACCACATCGTGGGACAGAGTTTGCTGACCGCTGGTTTACCCTTGCAGCACGTAAAGTCATTCGTCTACCTGGTGCGTTTTTGGGAGCACTGACTGATGTTATACAAAGTAGTGACCCTGACCTACAAGCCTTCATTAAAGATGTCGATAATGGACTCATTCAAAATGGGCCAAGTGATCTCAGCAAGAACTCTAATTTTACTCGGTTAACTAAAAATGTCGTTCCACACAAAGGCATGAAATTCCACAGCATCATGGGGAATGCGACCAAAAGTGATGACCTCAATATCATTACAGACGATGTCGTGCCTTATACGAGTGCCCATCTAGATGGTGCATTGTCTGAGAAGATTATTAAAGGTGGACATTCTATTCAAGAAACGCCTGAAGCTGTTCTTGAGTTACGTCGTATCCTACGGTTGCACCTGACTGAACTCGGTCTGTATAAGCCTTAAATCTTAAAAAGCCTAAACAGATGTTTAGGCTTTTTTATTTTTGCTTTACACCTAATGCCTACAGCAATAATCACTTGGCTGTTTAACAACTGTTCGCTTTATAGATGATTTATTGTTTAGTCGTTTTCAATTTTGCTAAGATATTGCCATTCAGACAATAGCTGTTCATAGCACATAAATACATACGGTAAGCGGCGTCGCTCGGTCTATTTTTATATTGTGCATTTTCAAAGATTTAAGGATTTCACCTACATGAGCAATTCGGGAATCATAACTGATTTGTCCACCCTCACTCCCATGATGCAACAGTACATGGGCGTCAAAATGCAACATCCGCACTCTTTGATGTTCTATCGTATGGGTGACTTCTACGAGCTATTTTTTGAAGATGCACACAAGGCCGCTAAACTTCTCGGAATTACCCTAACCCATCGTGGCAAAGCCAATGGTGAACCTATCCCTATGGCAGGCGTTCCTTACCATGCAGCTGAAGGCTACCTTGCTCGCTTGGTGAAAAAAGGCGAAACCGTCGTCATTTGCGAGCAAATTGGTGAGGTTACAGGTAAGGCCCCTGTTGAACGTGGCGTTGTCCGGATTATTACACCGGGTACGCTGACAGATGATGCCTTACTGACGGCACATCAAAGTTCAAACCTTGTGGCGCTTTGCGTACAACAAAATGAAATTGGTATTGCATTGTTAGATTTAAGTGCAGGTTTATTCAAAGTTCAGCAACAAGAGTTCCAACTTGAGCAACTCGGCATTGAACTGTCTCGTCTGATGCCAAGTGAAATTTTGGTCGATGAAAATATTGTCGACCCCAATATCATTGAACACAT
Organism: Acinetobacter sp. BMW17; assembly: GCF_001592855.1. NCBI lineage: Bacteria > Pseudomonadati > Pseudomonadota > Gammaproteobacteria > Moraxellales > Moraxellaceae > Acinetobacter > Acinetobacter sp. BMW17. The sequence continues at coordinate 44,269 of NZ_LSOD01000024.1, read as the reverse complement.
TAAAAAACTGCTCGACTGCCCTGTGACACGCCGTCCAAATGTCGACTTTAATTTAAACAATGCACAAAAAACCTTATGTGATCAGTTTGCAGTATCGACTTTAGCTGGTTTCGGTATTGACCATTTGCCGCTTGCCAAAGCAGCAGCAGCATCCCTGATTCATTATGCCAAAGAAACGCAAAAGACTGCCTTGCCGCATATTCGTTCGATTCAACTAGAACAAAGCAGTGATTTCATTGCGCTTGATCCTGTGACGCGGAAAAACTTAGAGTTGGTTGAGCCTCTGTTTGAACACGGCACGTCATTATTCCAACTCATTAATGACTGTCAAACTGCAATGGGTGGACGTTTACTTAGTCGTACACTGATGCAACCGTTACGTGATACCAAGCTCTTAGACGCACGTTTAGATGCTACCAAGAGTCTTGTGGATGGCTACCATGAATCGCCAGTCCGTTTAGTATTAAAAGAGATTGGAGACATCGAACGTGTCCTCAGTCGGGTGGCTTTAGGTAGTGCCCGTCCACGCGACTTAGTGCAACTGCGCCAAGCTTGTGCACAAGTCCCTTATTTACGTCATGCCATTCAACCCGTGATTCAAAGCAAGCAGTCCGCTCTAATTACCCAATTGAATGAGGAATTAGGTGATTTCCATGGCTTACATCAACGTTTAATGTCTGCCATTGTTGAATATCCACCTGTGCTTTTACGGGATGGAAATGTGATAGCCGAAGGTTTCGATCAGGAACTGGATGAACTCCGTAAAATCCGCGATCATGCAGGACAGTACTTGATCGACCTTGAAATTCAAGAACGTCAAAATACTGGAATTTCGACTTTAAAAATTGGCTATAACCGTGTCAGTGGGTACTACATTGAACTGACCCGTGCACAAGCCGAGCAAGCGCCTGATCACTACATTCGTCGTCAAACCTTGAAAAATGCTGAGCGTTATATCACCCCTGAGCTAAAAACCTTTGAAGACAAAGTACTTTCAAGTGAGTCCCGTGCATTAGCCCGCGAAAAAATGCTGTTCGAAATGCTTTTAGATGAACTCCGCGCCGACATTGGTCATTTACAAATGATGAGTAGCGCTATTGCGCAGATCGACCTCTTAGCTAACTTTGCACATCAGGCTCGCTTACGCAATTGGTCACGTCCTGAGTATAGTCCAGAAATTGGGGTTAAAATTATTGCGGGACGTCATCCAGTGGTTGAGGCTTTGAATAAGGCTACATTTACACCGAATGACACGACACTTGATTTCAACCATCGTATGGCCATTATTACTGGTCCTAACATGGGGGGTAAATCAACCTTTATGCGTCAAACGGCTTTAATTAGCCTATTGGCCTATTGTGGCTCATATGTACCAGCCCAGTCAGCAGTATTAGGTCCTATTGATCGAATCTTTACCCGTATTGGTTCTGCAGATGACCTATCTACAGGCAAATCGACCTTTATGGTGGAAATGACCGAGACCTCGCAAATCCTACATCATGCAACCAATCAGTCACTGGTTTTGATGGATGAAGTTGGTCGTGGCACCAGTACCTATGATGGTTTATCTTTGGCATGGGCTTGCGTACTCGACTTAACCAAACGTATTAAATGCTTATGTTTATTTGCCACACACTACTTTGAACTGACCGAGCTGGCGAAAGAAACTGCTATTGATAACTACCATGTCACTGCAAAAGAACTCAACGGCAACCTCATTTTGTTACATAAAGTCCAACATGGACCTGCGAGCCAAAGTCACGGCTTACAAGTAGCAAAATTAGCAGGTATTCCTGCCAGTGTGATCAAAGAAGCACAAAATCGTCTGAAAATTTTAGAGAAGCAACAACTGCAAAAACCTAAAGTCGTTCAAAATGATTTGTTTGCTGTAATAGAAACGCCTGAACTTGAAATCATTGAGCGTGTGGTCGAAATTGAGAAACCTTCTGCCGCACTTGAACTACTCAAGAGCATTGATGTCGATAATTTAAGTCCACGTGAAGCCTTACAGCAGCTTTATGCATTGAAAGATCAGTTACATTCATAATGGATTTGCATTTTCGCAACTCATCTAGACCGTCAAAATGACGGTCTTTTTTATTGTCAAAAGCAGTTTTCAGCAAAATGTTCAGTTTTTATCAAATTTAACAGCAAGAAACTCAATCATACTTAATTTTTATACAGGACAATCAGTTCACCAATGGATTAGTAATATCAACTCATAAATGACTAAGTTCTATGCATTCAGATCAAAAATTACATGGAATGATTTTGATATTGGAATCTCTTTACCATTTGCAGATGTGACATAAGTTGCACCTAAAAAACTATTATTTAAGTTATTGTTTTCTATAATTTCTTAAAGCTCGATTTTTCCCATAAAAACCCCTTTAAAATCAATACACATTCTAATAAAAATCATAAACATAGTCTTATTTCACGCATATAAATAACAAATATCAATAAAAGCAATTGTTAGTTGGTGCTGTTTTTGCCTAAAATACACATTAGTTATTAGAACCATATTTTTAGGTAGCCTTCGCCATGACCTTTGTTGTCACTGAAAATTGTATTAAATGTAAATATCAAGACTGCGTAGAAGTTTGCCCAGTAGACTGTTTCTATGAAGGTCCAAACTTTCTAGTGATCAATCCGGATGAATGTATCGATTGCGCACTGTGTGAACCTGAATGTCCAGCAAATGCAATTTTCTCTGAAGATGAACTGCCAGAAGGTCAAGAAGTATTTATTGAACTAAATGCTGAGTTATCACAAACTTGGCCGAACATCACCCAGATTGGCGACCAACCTGCTGACCGTGAAGAATGGAACGGTAAAGCAGATAAGTTACAATACTTAGAAAAGTAAGCCAGAAAAAGATCAGCATAAGCTGATCTTTTTTTATACCTAAAACACACATTTGATTGCAATATTTCCAATTTTTCCTCACAAATTTGGATTAAAATAATAGGCGTATTTTTTAAATATTTGATTTCTATAATGAAGAAATTTTTAAAGGGATTATTTGCGGTTAGCATAATCCCCTTGGTGATGATTGGCTGTACGACTTCATCTCACAAAGGCAAGACCATCACGACTCCTGATGGAAAACGTATTTTTATCCCGCAAGAGAAAATTAGTTTTGACCGCCCTGCTCTACCTAAAATTATTCCTTATAACTACAATTCATGGATGTCTGTCGGTGACACGCTAGCACGCGTACGTGAGTATGAAGTTTTTCTTGAACGCAATGGTGTGGGAAATATCATCCCAAGCTTTGAACTGCTCAGAACAGCGCGTGATTGGCAAAAATGTGGTCGTTCACAGTACATGATTCCAAACCGTGAACTTTGGAAAAACCAAATTGCGACCTTAAAAGTTTTTAAATACTTAGTTGCAGCCAAAGTACTGACCGATTTTGAAGTCACTTCAGTTTATCGAGATCTGCCTTTAAACCAATGTGCTGGCGGTGCAAACTCGTCACGCCACTTATTCAATTCTGCCATCGATTTTCGAATTGGGTCTGAAAACCCACAGCCCGAAGATTATGCTTATATTGAAAATACAAAATATCGTCTATGCCAATTTTGGACCCAACATGGTCAGAGCTTGAACATGGGCTTAGGTTTATATGCTTCTGGCCAGATTCACATTGATACACAAGGATATCGTACATGGGGCCCAGACCTCAGTCGCAATTCTTCGATGTGTAGTTACTAATCTTTAAAAATTAAAAGGGGTCAATATGACCTCTTTTTTTTTGAGCATTGATTTCAACAAATATGGTCGGAAAAATTGCACTCTGAAAATAAAAGTTTAAAATGCTCCACATCGCAACCAAGGTGAACATGCTATGCAACAAATGTGGACAGAGATTGATAACTATATCGATGCACATTTAATTCCTGAAGACCCCATTCTACTGCAAACTTTAGAAAATACAGAGAAGCATGGTTTTCCAGATCACTTAGCTGTTGCACCGAACCAAGGCATGCTTTTACAAATGCTGATTCAAATGAATCAATGCAAGCGTGTACTTGAGCTCGGCACTTTTGCTGCCTATAGCACCATGTGGTTAGCGCGTGCCTTACCTGAAGATGGTTATATTTTAACGATTGAAGGTCGTGATACGCATGCCGCGATGGGTCAAGAAAATATCGACAAAGCTCAGCTCAAACAAACGGTTGAACTCAAATGTGGGCGTGCAGCAGATATCCTTAAATCACTGCCTGCAGACATTGACCCTTTTGACTTTATTTTCATTGATGCCGATAAACAAAGCTACCCAGAGTATTTGGAATTAAGCCTGAATCTATCTCATTCAGGTACTTTGATTTTCCTCGATAACGTGATTCGTGCAGGCGATATTATCAATCCTGAAAATCATAAACCAAGTATTGAAGGGATTCGAGATATGTTCAAAGCGATGCAAAACCATCCGAAAATTTTGTCATGCACTGCACTTCAAACGGTCGGTAGCAAAGGACATGATGGATTTGCCTTAGCCATTGTAAAATAAGCCAAAACTTAGATTAAAAAACAATCGATTAATTTAAGCTTATATAAATTATAAACTTACATTTACTGTCCATATAGTTATCCACAATTAATGCGGATAACTATGGATAAAACAGTTCCAATTTAGATAAATCACTCTAAATTAACGAGCGACCAGTAAGGGAACTTTGGCATTCCTAAAAATAGTGGTTGCAATACTGCCCAAGAAGAACTGATGAATTTTACTGTGGCTAAATGCACCAAGCACAATCAGTTGTATACCATGCTCATTTTGGTATTCCAGAATATTCTCAGCCACGTCGCCATAACGATATTCTGTAATCACATCCAAATTTGCATCTTTCAGATATTGTTCAGGCTCTCTTAAAATTTCAGGATGGTCACCGACATAGACCAAATGGCATTGTAAGAGGCGCAGTAAATCACTTTGCGCAATCCGTTTCATCATCTTCACACACGTCGGTGAATACTCGTAGGCAAAGATAAAGCGCGTAGGTGGCTTAAAGCTATCACCTACCGTCATGACGGTACAGTTTGCGCCACGGATAAAGTTCTCGACATTACTACCCAGTGGTTTATTACGTTCAGCCGATTTCTCACCCACACGGCCAATCACCACAATGTCATCTTCATGCAATAAGTTAAAACTTTGCTCTAGAAAGTCACCCTTTTCTTGAATATGCGTTGTATGTAGGCCATGCGTTTCGAGAATGAGTTTAGAAATATGATCGAGTAAATTATTGCTATAACTGAGCGCAAGTTCACTTTGTTTTTGCTCTAATTCAGCCAGTTCTTTGAGCAACATTGCATTGCTTTCAAATCCAATTACCCCGCTAATTTCACCTAAGTGATAACTTGCAGGATAATAATCCAAAACTTGTAAAAGGACCAATTCCCGCCCCGTCTGTTTAGCAATCCACGCCGCAGCTTCTGCTAGGGCATTGATACAAGGGGAAGAATCAATACATGCAATGACTCGTTTCATTATCGCCTCTCATTACACCGCATTTGGTATAAGGTCTCATTGTTGTTCTAAACTTAGCATATCTTTTTTTTTGATGGCAGGTTTTTATGTAATTAAGTATTGATAAATGTTCAATATTCTTTGATATCTTAATCACGTAAACGAATAAACTGAGCAGGATTGCCAGCAACAATCGATTGCTCAGCGATATCTTTGGTCACCATGCTATTCATCCCCACCACAGCATGTGCACCAATTTTCACTCCATCTTTCACGCCCACATGCGCACCCAACCAAACATCCCGTCCAATTTCTATCCCTTGTGAACGCACAGGTTGTTGATAAATAGGATCACTGAGCGCCATGCCATGATCAAAGGCATATAAGTGACAATAGGCTGCAATACGCACTTGATCATGTAGCTTAATCCCAACACGACCACCATCTAAAATACAATGGTGGTTGATCGCGACTTCGCTGCCAATCTCTAAAGGCCCATGCAAAGTACAATCGGCAGCAATAAAAGTGTTGTCCCCAATGACAATTTTGCGACCAGGCTCTGCAAAAATGTGTGCCAATGGAGAAATAAAACAGTTTTGACCAATTTCAACGGTTTCCATTTCCATTAGATAAGCTTGGTATTCTTGCTGCCATACTTCAGCCCACACACGGTTTTTAGGCTTGAGCGACCAATACAACCAGGGCATATAGTTTAAGCGATGCTTATGCTGCTCACGATATTTTAATAAGGGATCAGTCATGATGGTCATCCACAATTTTTAACGCTTCACGTCCACGGGTTACATCTTGTATTTTAAGTGCGAGCGCTTCAATCTGATGCACTTGTAATAATGCCTCTACAAGCACGCCATCCGCAGTATATTGCACATTAAATTCAATCTGCTGGCTATTCAGCTCGTACTGGAAAATCGACCATTCATTAAATTGGCAGGCAAAATGCACTTTTTTCTTTTCAATGAGTTCTATTTTTTCAGCCATCAGTAAACACTGACCTGCTGTTCCACCATAAGCACGTACCAACCCGCCTGTGCCTAGCTTGACGCCACCATACCAACGATTGACCAAAACCAAAACATTGGTCAGTTCATTGCCTTCAATGGTCGCTAAAATAGGACGACCTGCGGTACCTGAAGGTTCACCGTCATCATTGAAACGAACATTGTGGCCAATTTTCCATGCCCAGCACTGATGTGTGGTGCTGATATCTTTATATTGCTCTAGAAAATCTTTAACAGCTTGTTCATTTTCTACAGGCACAGCAAAAGCTTGAAAACGACTTTTCTTAATGTCTTCTTCATAGCTCACTAAACTAGAGATGGTAAATGGCATAGCGTAATTTTTAAAAATTTCACAAAAAATTATAACGTATTTTCAATCAGCTATCGTATGAAAATAGCTTTTCGCTTTAAGCCCACACGAAATAAATAGATATGCATACTGTGTAGCATGCTGAAAAAGCGATTTCAAAAGGATGGCAGAACGCGCAGTTTGAATATAAGGGGATGCCCTGTTATTAATTCAATGCAAAGCGATAGATTAAAAATATGAGAGGGAAATCTGCGCCAATTATTTTCATTGGCGCAGAATAATCTTATACAGTGAAATCATCACCAAGGTAGACTTGACGAACGGTTTCATTGGCTAAGATTTCATCTGGAGAACCTTCAGCAATCACCGCACCCTCGCTCACGATATAAGCACGTTCACAAATCGCCAAAGTCTCACGAACGTTATGATCCGTAATAAGAACGCCAATACCACGGTCTTTTAGGGTACGAATAATATCTTTAATGTCACCCACTGAAATTGGATCAACTCCAGCAAAAGGTTCATCGAGCAACATAAATTTTGGATCGGCTGCCAGTGCACGTGCAATTTCAGCACGACGACGCTCACCACCAGACACACTCATACCCAATGAATCTTTAATATGACTAATTTTGAAATCGGCCAGCAATTCATGCAAACGCTGTTTACGTTGTTCTTTGTTCAGGTCTTTACGCGTTTCCAAAATCGACATAATATTTTCAGAAATGGTGAGTTTTCTAAAAATTGAGGCTTCTTGAGGTAAGTAACCAATGCCTTTACGCGCACGTTCATGCATGGCCAAATCAGACATATCTAGGTCATCAAGATGAATTTCACCTTTATCCATACGCACCATTCCAACCACCATGTAGAAACTGGTGGTTTTCCCTGCACCATTAGGGCCAAGTAAACCTACGATTTGTCCGCTTTGCATGCTAAAAGATACATCTTTCACTACCCAACGCTTACTGTAGTTTTTCGCGAGATGCTTAATACATAGGGTTTGTGGCTGATTGAGAGTTTGCTCCATTAGTCACGCACTCCTGGGAAGGACTGAGAACCTGAAGGTGGAATCACAATTTGAACACGACCGCTCGATGAACCACTGTTGTTTGGTGTACCAATTGCTTCGATGTCACCTTTGTTCATACTATAACGCAATGTATTACCGCGAATACTGGCACCATCTTGTTCTAAAAGTGCACTGCCCGATAAGGTAATAATGCCTGTTTCTGCATTATAAATAATCTTTTGCGCCTGACCTTTGGCAATACCCTTATTGGTACTGACCTGCTGCTGGAAACGTGCAGGCTTACCATTGGCCGTAATGGTGCTAATTTGGCGAGTTTGATTTAAATTGGCAACAATCGAATCCGCTTGTAGTTTCATCGTGCCTTGTTCAATGATGACATTGCCGGTGTACGTCGTTACACCCGTTTTTTCATTAAAAGTTGCACGATCTGCCACCAGCGAAATCGCTTTACTACGGTCACTTGGCAGCGCCAAAGCAAAAGTTGAAACAGCCACACCTAAACTCAGTGCAAGTGTTTGCTTGAGGAAAGTTTTCGAAATAGAAAATTTTGGATTATGGTTCATACTTCCCTCGAATATGGAAAAAGTCATATTGACCCGTATTTAAATTCGCTTTTAAGCCCTGACTGACAAATTCTGCTTGTGGTGTCGTGACAACCACTTGATGCTGAGATTCCAATTCACGCGTATTTGGAAACGCGGTCAGTTCTGCAGTCTCAAACTGCATCTGACCTTGATCCAACATTTTCTTTGCAACCACTTGATTTGTCAGAACGACTTTTTCGTTGTCGTTGATACCATTGGCTTGCTCGGCATAGAAAGTCGCATCTACTTTTCCATCTTTATACATCTCAGCATTTAAGTTCTCTAACTTAGAGGTCTTCTTTTGCATGTCCTGCTCAAGACGATCTACTTTTGCGCGGACGTATAAATTACCCTGCTCATCTGTTTGAGTCAGTTGGATCTGTTCAGCAGAGTAGGTCATGCTTTGCGCACCATCGACCTCGAGCTTTTGCCCTTTTCCGCTGTAATAGTAATAACCACTACTGATAGCCGCAATGGCTACAGCAGTGATATATAAAACTTTAGTATCCATAAATGTTAACTAAACTCTCATGCATGCATACAGATTAATGCGGGACTGCGGTGTACTTTTCAAGTAAAGTTTCGTATACACCCTTGGCTTGTAAAATCATATCGCAGATTTCACGTACCGCGCCACGTCCACCCATCGCTTGAGTCACCAAATCGGCACGACGACGTACTTCTAAATGACCATTTGGCACGGTCACTTTCATGCCGGCAATAGCAAATGCAGATAGGTCAGGCCAATCATCGCCCATGTATAAACAATCTTCGGGTGAAATACCAAATTTTGCACAAGCCTCGCGCAGTGCAACACCTTTGTCTTCACGGCCTTGATAAACAAGGTCAACGCCCAAATCAGACATCCGTTTTTCTACGATCTGACTTTTACGTCCTGTGATAATAATCACTTTCACACCAGCTTGCTGAACCAGTTTCATACCTAAGCCATCACGGATATCGAAAGATTTGATTTCGTCCCCCGAGTTGGTCAAAGTCACAAAACCATCACTTAAAATACCATCAACATCCAAAACTAGAGCTTCTACATAACGCGCTTGTTCTAACAAAATATAAGAAGCCATTTTTTAATTTACCCCAGCTTGAATCAGGTCATGCATACTCAAAACACCAATGACTTTATTGCTCTCATCAACAACGACAAATTGGTTAATTTTCTTTTCATTCATTCGCTCTAATGCTTCAACAGCACGTGCTTCCGGTGAAATCGTCAGCGGGCTCTTAATCATCACATCAGACACCGCCAAGTTCACATCGAAACCTTGCTGTTTATCAATCAAACGGCGTAAGTCACCATCAGTAAAAATCCCCAATAGATGATCATTGTCATCCACAATTGTGGTTAAACCTAGGCGTTTGTTAGAGATTTCGTACAGAACTTTGTTCATTGCTGTATCTGGAGACACTTTCGGTAGTTCGTCTCCAGTGTGCATTAAATGCTTCACATGTAATAACAAGCGTTTACCCAAAGCCCCCGCAGGATGCGAGCGAGCAAAGTCATCGGAGGTAAACCCGCGTGCATCTAACAGTGCAACAGCCAATGCATCACCCAAAGCTAAAGTCGCCGTTGTACTCGATGTTGGTGCTAGACCTAATGGACACGCTTCTTGGATATTACCTAACGTTAAAGCCACATCAGCATTTTGTGGCATCGGCCCACGCTCATCACCACTGATGGTAATTAAAGGCACACCCAAATATTTGATCAAAGGCATCAGCATCATGATTTCATCACTCTTGCCTGAGTTTGAAATCGCAATCAGCACATCACCTGCAACCAACATCCCTAAATCACCATGCCCCGCTTCACCTGGGTGCATAAAGAATGATGGTGTACCTGTAGAGGCAAAGGTGGCTGCCATTTTTCGGCCAATATGCCCTGATTTACCCATGCCAGTAATGACTAAGCGACCTTTACACTTTAAGATAATTTCACAAGCACGGCTAAAACGATCATCGATTTGTTTAGCAAGCACCGAGAGTGCCTGACGCTCTATCTCTAGTGTTTCTAAAGCAACTTTTTGGAAATCAATGGGATTTGACATATTTTCAGAATTCAACGTTGTTTTACCTGAACCGTGTGACGAAATGAAACGTCAGCACATAAAAAATAATTTTCGCAATTTTATCATATCTCTGTAGACAACTATCGCGGAAATCTTTGGATTTTCACAACATATCTACAAATGTGTTTTGCTGATGATGGAAGACCTTTGTTTCAAGTGCATATAGCTCGTTACCTTTTATTATTTTTTCTTTCAACCACGTATGACTGCACATCTTTCACGCTGAGAGGCTCTTATTAATTCCTTAACTTAAGTGAAATAAAAAGTAGCCGCCACAAAGCTAAACAATGTCGCTAATTCAATTATTTCAATACTGGCACCAATGGTATCTCCCGTCACACCACCAATACGCCGTATAAATTTATATCGTAAATGCCACAGTACCAGATAAAACGTGGCAATCACCACAACACCAATCCATGCCCAATACAAAGCCACCAAAGGTATCAGCAGTAAAAGTGCCATTGCAATTGGTCGTGCTAAATGTTGGCCCAACTGGCTGCCGAGTCCTTTAGCACGCACATAGTCTGTGCTTAAAAAGAAAAATAGCGGCACGAGACGCCCCAACATAGGAAAGAGGATCAGCGTTGTATACAGCTGTTTTTGTAATAACACATACAGTGCAGACCACTTTAATATGCATACAATAACAAGACTGAGTACACCTATCGGCCCACAACTCGGATCTTTCATGATCTCAAGTGTGCGTGCTTTATCGCCAAAACCACCGACCCAAGCATCGGCAGTGTCGGCTAAACCATCCAGATGCAAACCACCCGTCAACCAAATCCATAACACCAGAACCACACTGCTTAACAGCACAAGTGGAAAAGCATGCAATAACAGGGCGATCCCATATAGAATTCCTCCCATAAGCAAACCCACTACAGGATAAAACAACAATGCCTGCGCATTTTGCTGAGGCGTTGGCATTACGCTTAGGCGAACTGGAAAGGTCGTTAAAAACTGTAATGCAATCCAAAACGGTGTCATTACACGTCCTCACTTTGAATAAACTGAAGCTGCCCTTGATCGAATACAAAGCAGTTCAACTGCCCTAACTCTGCTGACATTTTTAAAAGATCATTATCATGCTGTTTCAGCGCTTGGCATTTCAAGAGTTTAATCACTCCACCATGGGAAATAATCAATGCGCGTGTCCAGCCCTGCGCATACATTTGCTGAGTCAAAGTCTCTACTGACTCTAGAACACGACTTTTAAATGTCAATAAACTTTCCGCCTGAGGTAGGGTAAAGCTTAACGGTGTTTGCCAAAATTGAGCCAATTCATCTGGGTAGAGTTGATAGAGTAGCTCAGTCGACTGAGCCTCCCATTCCCCAAAATCCATTTCTTGCAAATTCGGTTCTATAAACAAAGGAAGCTGTTTTTGCTCCGCCCACTGCTCTGCAAATAGACGGCAGCGCTGTAATGGTGAGCTATAAATAACATCCCACGCCTGCCCAGTCTGCTCAGACTGGGTGATGGTAGATCGCATTTGCGCCCAACCCTTCGCAGTCAAAGCATCATCCGTTCTACCCCGTAGAGTATGGCTTAAGCTAGTTTCGCCGTGGCGTAGGAAATCTAAATACAACATCCTTAAACTTTCTCACCAATCACGGCTGCTTCAGCAAATGTTGCCATCTCATTGTGTATGCGACAGGCGAGTTTGATCAACCCCAGTGCAGCCCCTGCGCCACTGCCTTCACCCAAACGTAGGTTCAGCTTCAATAAAGGCATCGCTTTAAGTTCTTCTAACAAACGGACATGACCATATTCAGCCGACTGATGTCCAAAGAGCATCCAAGCGCGAACCTGTGGATTTAAGCGTACTGCGAGTAATGCCGAAACAGTACTGATAAACCCATCCACCACCATCGGCAGCCCCAATTGCGCACAGCGAATATACGCGGCTGTCATGGCTGCAATTTCAAGTCCACCCACCGCACATAAGGCTTTAAATGGATCGTTCCCGACATATTGTGCATGCAGTGAAAGTGCTTGATCAATCACCTGTTTTTTATGTATCAATTGTTCAGTGCGGATACCCGTTCCAACACCCGTGAGCTTTTCAGCTGGCTCAGCTAATAAAAAGCAAGCGACAGCTGAGGCTGAACAGGTATTTCCAATGCCCATCTCCCCCGCGACATAGATATCTGCACCATAAGCAATGGCATCTTCCACACTTTTTTGCCCCAAAGCAAAAGCAGCTTCACATTCAGCCTCAGTCATGGCTGGAGTTTGAGCAAAGTTAGCCGTCCCAGCGCGGATGCAGTGGCGTTCAACCCCGACATATTCATACGCTTCACCGACTGAACCACAGTCGATGACTTGTAACTTGGCTTGATACTCTTTGGCAATCACACTAATACACGCCCCGCCAGTTGCGAAGTTCTGCAACATTTGACGTGTCACCGCTTGTGGGTAGGCAGAAATATTTTCTTCCATCACCCCATGATCACCTGCAAAAATTGTAATCCATGGGCGGTCAATCTTGGGTTTTACAGTGTTTTGCAAACTAGCTAAGGTCACTGCAACCGATTCAAGCTCCGACAACGAGCCTGTCGGTTTGGTCAACTGTGACTGGCGTGCTAGGGCTTGAGCCAATACAGACTCACTCGGACTTTGACATGCTTCTAACCACCAACTCACACTTGCTCTCCTTTTAAAATCATTGGAAATCCTGCTACGCAGAACACCACTTTTGTTGCAATTTGACCTAACTGCTGATGCAATCGCCCTGTTTCATCAACAAAACGTCGGCTGATTTGTCCCATTGGAACCACACCTAAGCCTGTTTCATTGCTCACTAAAATCAGCTCGGACTGTAAATTTCCGACAACATCTAACAACTTCTGGCATTCTTGAACTTGCAAATCTGGGTCAGCATGCATCAGTAAATTACTCATCCATAAGGTCAGGCAATCAACCAAAATGGTTTGGTTTGGGCGATCTAATTTGAGCAACTGCTCTGCAAGATAAATGGGTTCTTCACACAGCCCCCAATCTTCGGGTCGTTGTTGCTGATGGTGTTGAATACGCGCTTGCATCTCCCCATCCAAGGCTTGTGCTGTGGCGACATAGATCACAGGCTGCGCCAGCTGTTGGGCAATCTGCTCCGCCAAGCGACTTTTCCCCGAACGTGCACCACCTAAAATCAGTTGCATTGCGCATTCCACAACTCAATTTGTGTCTGTGAAAACAATGCCCCTTGTAGGACATGGGACTGATAAAAACCAAACGTGAGCTTTGAGACATTTAAGCTATAGCTAATATCTTCAATTTCAGCCATACGTTCCAATACATGATCACTACCCACTGCTTCACGGTATAGACCTAATGTAATATGTGGACAATAACTTAATGCCGCGACTTCCTGCGCGGTTTGCAGCAATGTTTTTCTAATTTGATCCAACACGCCTGCGGTATTATCTACTTTTAAAAATAAGGCACTTTCAAAACTATTTAATTCACCAATCTGTAACTGAAAAGATTCTAGTTTTAAATTTTTAAGGCGTTCAAGCTGCTGATTCAGTTGCACTCGACTAAAGTCATCCGACTGTGTTGCCTGTTCTACCCAAAAACCTGCAACAAATAAAGTGATATGAAACTGCCGTTGATTTGGTTGATAAAGTAAATCTGAGAACTGCTCACGAAGCTTTGTTAAATAGCTGATCAAAACGGGATCATCCACTTCAATATACCAAAGTGCATAGCATTCTCGTCCCAAATGCCATTCAGGATAGTCTCGAGCTTCGGTCGATACGACAGTGCTATGGGGTTGAAGAAACACAATTTTATTCACAAATGAAGATGAATAATTTAAGCATATTTTTGTCAAAATTATGGGCTGAAACGCCGAGATAATTTCACATTTAAATGAATTATTTTCAACACACTCAAATGACAGGCATAAAAAAACCTCAAGTTAAACTTGAGGCTTTTTAAATTTTGGAGCGGGAAACGAGACTCGAACTCGCGACCCCAACCTTGGCAAGGTTGTGCTCTACCAACTGAGCTATTCCCGCAATATGGATGTGCATTATAGAGAGTTTCATCAAACTGTCAACACTCTATAATGCAATTGCTGAATTAATCAGCACGGCGCCAGATTGTCCCTTGGCGAGTGTCTTCCAAAACCACACCTTGATCCAATAAGGACTGACGAATTTCATCCGCTTTGGCAAATTCTTTGGCTTTTTTCGCATCTTGACGTTGTTGAATCAAATCTTCAATTTGCTCTTCAGACAAAGCCAAAGCCTCTTGCCCAATATCAGACTTCAGGAACTCTTCAACATTGTGCTGAACCAAACCTAGAATATTGGTTAAATGACGCAAAGTTGCATAGTAAATCGCCGCTTGTTCCGCTTGTTGCTCTTTCACGGCACGGTTTAATTCTTTGTTCACTTCAAACAATACCGCAATGGCTTCAGCGGTATTGAAGTCATCACACATGGCACTGTTGAAACGCTCAAGCAATGTTTCATCTAAGGTATCGACTTGTGTATCGCCATAGGCTTGTTGATAAGCTTTGAATGAATGATAGAAGCGTGACAGCGCTGTTTTTGCTTCTTTTAAAGCAACATCAGAGAAGTTCACAGGGCTACGATAGTGTGATGACACAATGAAGTAGCGAATCACTTCAGGGTGGAACTTATCCATCACATCGCGAATGGTAAAGAAATTGCCCAATGACTTCGACATTTTCTCGCCATCAACATTGATGAAACCAACATGCATCCAATAGTTGACATACTGCTCGCCAGTTGAAGCCTCAGACTGTGCAATTTCATTTTCATGGTGCGGGAACATGAGGTCTGAACCACCGCCATGAATGTCAAAATGGTTCCCTAGGCAGCAAGTCGACATGGCAGAACATTCAATGTGCCAACCCGGACGACCTTTGCCCCATGGCGAAGCCCATGCAGGTTCATTTTCTTTGGCATGTTTCCAAAGTACAAAATCAAAGGGATGTTTTTTCTCAACTTCAACATCGACACGTTCAGATGCACCCGCTTGCATATCTTCCAGTTTACGTCCTGAAAGACGACCATACTTGGCAAATTTTTCCACTTGGAAATACACATCACCATTGGCAGATGGATAAGCTGTGCCCTTTTCAACCAAATTGCCAATCATGCTTTGCATTTGATCAATATAATCCGTCGCACGCGGTGCTTCATCTGGATGTAAACAACCTAGATTTTCAGCGTCTTCATTCATCGCTTGAATAAAGCGGTCTGTCAGCTGCGTAATCGACTCGCCATTTTCATTGGCACGTTTAATGATTTTGTCGTCAATGTCGGTAATGTTACGTACATATTTCACGCTCCAACCTTGGCTACGCAGGAAGCGAATAATATAGTCAAATGCAACCATCACGCGCGCATGTCCAATATGACAGTAGTCATACACCGTCATACCGCAGACATACATATCAATATGCCCCTCAACACGAGGTACGAATTCTACTTTTTTGCGTTGCTCTGAGTTATATAGAACAAATGGTTGCATAGCGATTCAAAAGACTTCAAATATAAGAATGGATCATCTTAACCTAAGCATTATTTTTCATAAAGTTTTCAGAAGATTTTTCTTTCAATTATCTCGCCACTTTCCATTCATACGCAACTGTTACTAAATTTCCATTATCCAAATCGTAAACGGGTTACTGGTAAATATTGGCACTACTATGACGCACTGTGCTAAGGATGAACATGTGCATGCTCGCAATGCTCATGGCTATGAGGTTTTGGCGCTTCATGATCTGTTCGAATACAACAACCCTCGACATACTGACTGGTACCATCCACATAAAACTCTTCTTTCCACACAGGAACTTCATGTTTTACCCGTTCTACCGCTTCCTCACAGGCTTGAAAGGCTTCACGGCGATGCGCGGCGTACGCCATCGCAATAATGGCTGTATCGCCAATATCTAAAGCACCAATGCGATGCACCACCCGAACATAAGACACGCCATATTTTAATTGGATTTCTTGTTCAATTTGACGAATCATTTTTTCAGCGACAGGTGCATAAGCGGTATATTTCAATGCTTTTACAGCTTTACCTTGATGGTGATTCCGCACTGTACCAATGAATATGCCAATGCCACCACACTCAGGAAAATGTTGGATGCCATCAAAGTCATTTTGACTAAAAACCACTGTTTGAATCCGCGGAAATTGTTTTAATTCCATATCAACCTCCTGCCACAGGGGACAACAACACCAAAGTACAATCTCGACTTAAAATGGTCTGCCTTGAAATAATGTCTTCACCGACTGCACAGGCACAGCGCTCCAATAATGTGTGGACATCTGGGTACTGAGCAACGATATCCTTTAATACCGCTGCAACCGATGAATCAGGCTCACATTGCAGCATTAAATTGGGGGGTAACTGGCGTTCAATCGCACCAAAAGCTTCAATCTTTACTCTAATCAAGTTATTTAACCCCTGAGTCATCCTAACCTCCAATCATATGCATACTGATTTTTCGCACTGGCTGATGCAACTGCTGTTTTTGAATGGCATGAAAACCTTGCTCTTTATGCCAAACATAAGTTGAAAGTTTACTTTCTAAAACAAAGGCTTCGTGCTGATTAAGTTGGGTAAGTTGTTGAATGTCTAACTTTAAATTTAAGCCTTGCTTGGCAAAAAGACAATTATAAAACTCACCTTGCGCATTCAACCGTAGTCGATCACACTCCCCACAAAATGAGTTGCTAATGGTAGAAATAATCCCAACCTTCTCACCATCTACCCGATAACTACGTGCAGGATTGGCACCTTGTCCTTCAAGCACTTGCACCGTAAATTGCGAGCTGAGTTGGGACAAAATCTCTTGTTCAGTGACGACATCGGCTTGCGACCAATTTTGATCGCCATCCAAAGGCATAAACTCAATAAAACGCAGTTCTACCTTTTGCAGCTTTGCCCACTGAACCAAAGGAACAATTTGATCGTCATTGATGCCTTTCATCAGCACGGTATTGATTTTGATGTTAAAACCAACCTGCTGTGCGACCTGAATTCCTTCCAGCACTGTATGTAATTGTTTTTTAGTGAGGTGTTGAAATTGTTCGGCATCTAGACTGTCTAGACTAATATTTAAATCATCCAGCCCTGCTTGCTTTAAAGCAGCGGCATATTGTTTTAAATAGTGACCATTGGTGGTCATGGAAATACGCTTCAGCCCCTGTTTTTTTAGGCTTTGTAGCTGTTCGATAAAATGCACCACACCTTGGCGCATTAACGGTTCACCGCCCGTGATACGAATTTGCTCAATGCCATGCTGCACCATAAATTTGCAAAAATGGTAGAGTTCTTCAAAGCTGAGCAAGTCGTGCTTTTTCATCCATTCGGGATGTTCGGGCATGCAATAGACGCATTTAAAATTACAACGATCCGTCACAGAGATTCGTAGTTTGCGCTTTTCACGTCCAAACTGATCTTGGAATACTCTAACTGCGGATACATGGGTCATGCTGTTCATCTGTCTTACCTATGCGTCCTTTGAGCGGTGTCGGTGCAGTTCATATTTCACGCCCTATTTTCTAAAGTATAAATTGCAATAACTGTTCCAACTTTGTGCACTTTTTACATTTTGAGTATTTTCAGTTCACCGCCGTAATGAGTGATCACTGCTACATACGTTTATAATCTAAATAAAATAACGACTCCCATAAATATATTCTAATTTTTTGTTTTATAATAAATTTAATATAAACACGAATACTTATTTGGTTCTTTTATAGATTTTTATTTAAACAGCCAAATCGGTTTATGGCAACATCTTTTGCTCTCAACACACACCTCCTCTCTTCAATATCTGAGGTATTTATAAAAAATTGAGTTGCCGATGCTGTTGTAACTCATCCAACGAGTTAATGCTGTGAAAAAACAGTGCATGATTTTTAAATCGTGCCACTTGTGGGTGCAAATCTGCAAAACACTGCCTTAAACTGCGCTGATTTTGCTCAAGGTGCTGAATCAATGTCGGTAAACTGCTCCGTTTTAACAAACAAAACGGATACAGTGCACGGTCATTGATTTCTACAATAACGACACCACAGTTCGGATCTTGTTGCATCGCTTGATGTAACCGTGAAAACACTTTTTTCGGAATAAAAGTTACATCACAGGGCACGAACAGCACATAGTCTGATTGCACATGTGTCCATGCACTTTTCATCCCCATCAAGGGCCCTTGAAAGCCTGTTGCCTCATCTTCAAAAAAGCCAATCGACGGAATCAACCGCTCATAAATGGAATGATCGCGATGGCTGTTGACCCATAACTTGGTTGCACGTGACTTTAACTGCTGATGAATTTTGATAAGTTGAATTTCATCATCAAATTTTTGCAAGAGTTTATTAATGCCATTCATACGGCGCGCCTGACCACCCGCCAAAATAACAACTTCAGTTTCTGGGTAGCTCACGGGTTTGAGTATTTTTCTTTTCATTCTACCTCCTCCGTTTGACACGCTTTGATCAGACCTCGAATTTCAGGTAAGCAAGAACCGCAATTGCCTCCTGCCTTTAAGCATGCAGTGACTTGTTTTTCATGGGTGATATTTTTTTCTTTAATGACATCGATAATACGATTTTTCCCAACTTTAAAACAGCTACAGACCAGTGGGCCATCGCTATTAGTCATTGACATGGCTTGCCCTGCTAATAAAGCCTTCCGATGTATCGCGCTTAAGCGTTCGCGCTTAAACAGACTTGCCACCCAGTCTCGATCTGGCAATAACGCTTTAGGTGCAATATACAGACTCGCAATGAGGTGTCCATCTTGTAACACCACACTATGACTGATATGGGCGGTTTGATCTTCTACATTGAGCCATTCAAAACTTTCATCATCAAAAGGCAATAAAGCTTTGAGTTGTTCCGTGGTTTCCGTAAAACGTCGGCGATCTGCCAGCTCATAACGAATAGCTTTGGACGTTTTGATT
Organism: Acinetobacter sp. BMW17; assembly: GCF_001592855.1. Taxonomy (NCBI): domain Bacteria; kingdom Pseudomonadati; phylum Pseudomonadota; class Gammaproteobacteria; order Moraxellales; family Moraxellaceae; genus Acinetobacter; species Acinetobacter sp. BMW17. Next base: position 24,788 of record NZ_LSOD01000024.1, on the reverse strand, counting down.
TTGGTCCACCAAACGCTTTGTTCAATGCTTTGTTGCACCAAATGCTCAAAGCCCGTTCTGACATAAAACACGCCCTGCCATTGCGTATAAAACGGATGAATCATCACAGGGGTATGTTTGAACTCAGGTTCTCCCGAAATCGCATCCACCACAGGATTCACCACTTTGCCAATCCGTGCATCTGATGCAAATTGATCACTCCAGTGAATCGGTGCAAAAATCTGTCCCCGGCGGATATTGTCACTGACCGTGGCACGCAGTACGCAATTTCCCCAAGCCGATTTGATCTCTACCAGTTCCCCATCTTTCAAACCATATTTCAGTGCATCATTTGGGTGGATTTCACAATAGGGTTCTGCTTTATGTGTACTTAAATTGGCTGATAAACCTGTACGCGTCATGGTATGCCATTGATCTCGGATGCGTCCCGTATTCAGTACCAATGGATATTCACTGCTGGTTGGATTCACTGCGCCAACCGCCATTGTTGCAATAAACTTAGCTTTACCATCTGCGTGACTAAACTGACCATCTTTAAATAATTGGGCAAAAATGTTTGGTGTGGTTTGGCCATTTTTCAAAGGTGCGAGCACAGGCCATTGCGTCGGTTCAAGTTCTTGGTAGTCGTCAAGTGAAAGATCCGTTAGACCTGCCAAATTGAAATAGCGGAATGTTTCAGTCGATGAACGTAAATCGATTTCTGCATTTTGATAAGCTGAAAGCTGGGCATGTTCTTTGAAAATGTCATGACTACTTTCAAAGTCAAAACCCTGAAATCCTAATTTTTTCGCAACTTGTGAAACTGACCACCAATCCGCTTGTGCTTGTTCTGGGATGTCTAAAAAGGCACGCTGTCTGGAAATACGGCGTTCTGAATTGGTGACTGTGCCATCTTTTTCACCCCAACCCAATGCAGGCAGTAACACATCGGCATATTGAGTGGTATCTGTATCTAGACAAATGTCTGACACCACCACAAACTCACATTTATCTAGTGCACGTTTCACCTGATCGGCATTGGGCAAACTCACCACAGGATTGGTCGCCATAATCCAAATGGCTTTAATTTTTCTAGCTTCGACAGCTTCAAAAAGGTCGACAGCCTTTAAACCCACTTGCTTTGCAATGGTTGGACTGTGCCAAAACTGCTGTACGAGTTGCTGATGCTTGGGATTATCCAAATCCATATGGGCAGCCAACATATTGGCAAGGCCACCCACTTCACGCCCGCCCATTGCATTCGGTTGGCCCGTCATGGAAAAAGGCGCTGCGCCCAATTTCCCAATTTTGCCAGTTAACAAATGACAATTGGTAATGCTATTGGCTTTGTCTACTCCACGTGAAGACTGATTCACACCCATTGAAAATAAGCTCATCACTTTTTCTGTTTGAGCAAATTTTTCAAAAAAGAGTACTAATTTTTCAACAGAAATCCCCGTCCGTTCGCTCACACTCGCTATTGATGCTTCAGATGCGCTGCTTGCCAGCGCTTGCTCTAGCCCTTGAGTATGCTTTGCAATAAAATCGGTATCGATATAATGATTGGTTGCTAAATACTGTAATAGACCATTGAACAGTGCGACATCTTGACCCGGTAAAATCGGTAAGTGTAAATCAGCCGCCTCACAAGTGGCAGTAAAACGCGGGTCAATCACGACGACAAAAAGATCTCGCTCCTCTTTGGCTTTCATGATGCGTTGGTACAATACTGGATGACACCATGCTGTATTTGAACCCACCAAAACCACCATATCGGTATGTTCAAAATCACTATAACTGGCTGGGACTAAATCTTCCCCAAAAGCACGTTTATGCGCAGCAACGGCTGAAGACATACACAACCGTGAATTGGTGTCGATATTGGCTGTACCCAAGTAGCCTTTAACAAATTTATTGACCACATAATAGTCTTCAGTCAGCAGTTGACCTGAGACATAAAAAGCTATACTTTCAGGCCCATATTGATCGATATAATGTTGAAATTTGTTGGCGATTAAGTCTGTTGCGGTGTCCCATGAACTTACCTCACGTTGCAGTTTACGCCCCAACATGGGATGTAAGACGCGCGTTTCTAAACCTACCGTGTCGGCTAAATTACTGCCTTTAATGCACAACTTTCCGAAATTAGATGGATGCTGAGCATCACCCACCACAGAGACTTTTTGCCCTAAAGCCGTTTCTTCAACAGTTGCTGTTACCCCACAACCCACCCCACAATATGGGCAGGTGGTTTGTGTAGTTGTAATCATTTTTTCTGTGGAGCTATGCAGTTCCATTACAGGGATACTATTCATTTCTGCTTCGCTCCTATTTGCCTTTCATTTATTTTGAATCACTCACAACGGCGTCTTTTCTTTTGTGTTTAGATTTAGGATTAACCTTCGGCTCGACCTACTTTTCTTTTGGGAAAAGTAGGCAAAAGCATTGTCATTCACAAAACTCGTCCCATACCAGCTTCATCCCAACTTACTTCGCAGAAACATTAATTTTCATAAGTAACCCTGCCTCAAACAAGTTGTGAATGACGTTTCCGCGTATCAAATTAACTATTAGAAAATCCATCCCCCTCCTTTCAAGAGGAGATTTTTACCCTGCTTTTTTTAATGCAAAATCTTTACCAAATAGCAATTTATTGCGGATCGAAGAAATTGGGGTTTGATCCGAAATAAGTTCTGCATACCAAACTCCATCTTCAGTATCCCCAAACAACACCGCGCCAACGACCTTATCCTTTTGAATAATAATGCGTTTATAAATCTGACGTTTTTCATCATTTAAAATGATGTCTTCAAAGTCATCCTTCGGTTCAAAATTACCCGCTGAGAACACATCACAGCCACTTACCTTTAACTGTGTTGGAACAGTTGGTGCTTTAAACGTTAAGCTGCCATGCTCTGCCAAATGTGAGGCACAAATGAACGCCTGCCCCCATAGTGGCTCAACCAAGCCAAAAGTCTGGTTACGATGTTCAATACACTCTCCCACGGCGTAAATACTTGGGTCAAAAGTCTGCATGGTGTCATTCACCAACACACCACGGTTACAGCGCAGTCCTGCACTTTGTGCAAGTGCCATGTTCGGACGAATACCAACTGCAAAAACCACAAGATCCGCCTCTAAAACTGTACCGTCTTTCAAGCGAATTTGAGTGACATGACCATCCACACCCACCAATGCTTCAGTATTGGCCTCAGTGATAATGGAGATGCCCTTTTGTTCAATACTATGGCGTAACATTTGGCTGGCTTTACTGTCTAATTGACGCTCCATAATGCGATCCATCAGATGTAAAACGGTGACATTCATCCCGCGTTGTTTGAGGCCATATGCAGCTTCAAGTCCCAACAAACCACCACCGATTACCACGGCATTTTTCTTGGTCTTGCAGTAATCCAACATAGTGTTGATGTCGTAGATATCTCGGAAACTAATGACACCTTTCAAATCCGCTCCAGCAATTGGAGGAATAAACGGTTTCGAACCTGTCGCTAAAATTAAACGATCATAATCAACCACTTCACCTTTTTCGGTATAGACCTGCTTACGAGGACGGTCTATACGTACCGCAGGATCACCCGCAATGAAACGAATCCCTTTGTCGCTATACCATGCATGTGGATGCAACATGATGTCATCAATGGTTTTATCGCCTGACAACACTGGCGATAACATAATACGGTTGTAGTTTCCCCAAGGCTCTTCACCAATCACTGTCACTTCATAACGGTCTGGTGCCATATCGAGCAAGTCTTCCAAACAACGCATACCCGCTAGACCATTACCAACCAACACCAACTTCATTTTTTCCTGAGATGCACCTGTGTTGGTGATGTAGGTTTTTTGTGGTGTCGGACTAATCCACACTCGGCCATTTTCAATTTTGCTTGGAAAAACTAACAGTTTTTGATCTTTATCTTCTAAACAGCGTCCTGTCGCCAAGCTAAAATGCTGTTTATAAATCGGGGAAGCCACCACACGCTCACCTTGCAAATCACCAATAATGCCGCGCGACATCACAAAAGCTTGGCTAAATGGGTCTTGATTGCTCAAGGCATATACCCGCTTTTCCGCGCCGACACGAAAAATAGCAATTTGCTGATGTTCAATAAGTGCACCTGCGCCAGTATTTGGCGTTAGATCATCTAGCGCACAGACATCAACCCAATCGAGCTCATTCATTTCTTTTAAAATTGTCATCATCTTGATCCTTTTTAAACTTTTTCATTCATTTAGCCCCTCTGCCTTTCCTATTAAGAGAGCACTGAAGAAAGAAGTTTGAATACCCTAATTTGTTAAGCTTCAACCACTGGAATACGGCTACGATCTCGTTCAGCCGCAGTTTTAGGACGAATCTGGCCACGAACTTCTGCAAACTGAATATGTGGATCTTGTTGTTGCTCAGCTTTGGCATTGATAAAGGTCACGAAGCGTTTACGTACTTCTGGGTCTTCAACAGCCGTACGCCATTCATCTTGATAAGTCCCCACCACATGGCTCATACGACGTTCTAGTTCAGCAGCTAGACCTAAAGAATCATGCACAACCACATCTTTGAGATAATCTAAACCGCCTTCCATGTTGTCGCGCCAAACCGAAGTTCGTTGTAAACGGTCTGCGGTTTGCACATAAAACATAAAGAATCGGTCGATGTATTTAATCAAAGTTTGGGTATCGAGATCCGAAGCTAATAACTCGGCATGGCGAGGCTTCATCCCTCCATTACCGCAGACATACAGGTTCCAGCCTTTTTCAGTGGCAATCACACCGACATCTTTACTTTGCGCTTCGGCACATTCACGGGTACAGCCTGAAACAGCCATTTTTAATTTGTGCGGCGAGCGCAGTCCTTTGTAGCGGTTCTCTAGGAAAATAGCTAAACCAACCGAGTCATCCACACCGTAACGACACCATGTGCTGCCGACACAAGACTTCACTGTACGCAGCGATTTCCCATAAGCATGGCCTGACTCAAAGCCCGCAGCGATGAGCTTCTCCCAAATTTCAGGAAGTTGGTGAATTTGCGCGCCAAACATATCGACACGTTGCCCACCAGTGAGCTTGGTATATAAGCCATATTCTTTAGCAATTTGCCCCACAGCAATTAAGCCGTCAGGCGTCACTTCACCGCCTGCCATGCGTGGAACTACAGAATAGGAACCATCTTTTTGAATATTGCCTAGGTAGTAATCATTACTGTCTTGTAGACCTGCATGGCTTGGTTTCAAAACAAAATCATTCCAACACGACGCTAAAATATTGGCTGCAGTTGGCTTACAAATATCGCAGCCCAAACCATGACCATGTTGTTGAATCAGGTCATCAAAAGTTTTGATTTCATTAACCCGTACCAAGTGATACAACTCTTGACGTGAGTAGGCAAAGTGCTCACAAATATGGTTATTCACGGTCACGCCTTGGCGTTGTAATTCAGATTTTAAAACTTGGGTCACTAATGGTGCACATCCACCACATGCAGTAGCTGCTTTGGTACATTTTTTTAGGGCCCCTAGAGACGTTGAGCCCTCGGCGATTGCACTGCAAATATCGGCTTTAGAGACGTTATTACATGAGCAAATGGTTGCACTGTCTGGCAGTAAATCGACGCCACTACCGCCAGATTTAGCGGAAGATTGTGCATAACCCGGCATGATTAAACTTTCAGGATTTTCTGGAAGCGCTAAACCATTCAGCATCATTTGTAGTAAGTCGTTGTACTCTTTTGCACAGCCCACTAAAACCGCGCCAAGTAACTTGGTTTTTTCGCCGTTCACCACGATTTTTTTATAAACTTGTGTATCTTCATCGGCATAGAAATAACTGAGTGCATTCGGTGTCATCGCATGTGCATCACCGACAGAAGCCACATCAACGCCCATCAGTTTCAATTTGGTGCTCATGTCTGCACCCGCAAACTCAGCACAAGTTTGTTCAGTGACATGTTTTGCTGCAATACGTGCCATGTCATAGCCCGGTGCCACCAGACCATAAATTTTGTTTTGCCACAGCGCACATTCGCCAATAGCATAAATATCTGGATTTGACGTTTGGCAATAATCATTAATCATGATCCCGCCACGCTCTCCAAGGGCTAAACCACTTTGACGTGCCAACTCATCACGTGGGCGAATACCCGCTGAGAACAAAATAATGTCTGTTTCAAGCTCAGAACCATCACCAAATTTCATCACATGCTTCGTCGTTGCACCTTCCTCAATTGATGAAGTCGCTTTTTGGGTATGGACTTTTACGCCTAAGTTTTCAATTTTTGCACGTAGAACCTTTCCGCCCAAGTCATCAATTTGAACCGCCATAAGACGCGGTGCAAACTCAACCACATGGGTTTCCAAGTTCAAATCACGTAGCGCCTTAGCGGCTTCTAGGCCCAATAAACCGCCACCAATGACCACACCTGATTTCGCATTAAGACTTGCAGCACGAATCGCATCTAAATCTTCAATGGTTCGGTAAACAAAGCAGTTTTCACGGTCATTACCCGAAATAGGCGGAACAAAAGCATATGAACCTGTTGCCAAGATTAATTTGTCAAAACCAAGAACATCACCATGATTCGTCGTCACCGTTTTATGGCTTTGATTAATTGCAACCGCTTTGGTGTTTAAACGTAAATCTATGCCATAAGCATCAGCAAAATCTGCACGACAAAGGGTTAAATCCTTTGCTGATTTACCACTGAAATATTCAGTCAAATGTACTCGGTCATAAGCCAAGCGCGGTTCTTCGGCCAAGATGGTAATTTCAACATCATCACCCACATGTTCGAGTACTGATTCGATAAATTTGTGGCCAACCATGCCATGACCAATCATGATGATTTTCATATTCTTTCTCCGCAATATTTCATTTGTTCTGCCTGAGCCTTGAGGCTTGGGTTTAATCTCTTTATTTAGTTTTGCGCTTCAGCAATGCTACGATCATGTACCGCTTGTTCGAATAAGCGCTGTTCCTTTTCTTTATGCTCAACAGAGAACCGAATCATAAGGACAAAACTTGCAGCGATGACCACCAAGCCACCTAAAATCATCAGTGTGGTTTGAATATCCAACATACCTTTGAGTAGGAAACCTGCTGCCACTGCACCCACGTTACCCCCTGCGCCAATAATGCCTGCCACACCGCCCAAGGCATCGCGGTCAATGAAAGGCACCAAAGCATAAGTTGCACCACATGCCATGTGCGTGAACAATGCGAAGACTGTCATTGCGAGAATCGCAAAGATAGGGGTATTCATTTGAGAGAATAGGACGAGGAAGAGACCTTCCAGCAAAATCATGCCAAACAACACTTTGGTACGACCATCAAGCCCTTTTTTGGTTGCGACTTTGTCTGACACAATGCCGCCCAGAGCACGAGCGAACAATGCCAGTAAACCGAAAATACCAGCCGCCATCCCTGCTTCTTTTAAACCAAAGCTAAAGTGGTCAACGTAGTACATCGCGACAATGTTATGAATAAAAATTTCGATCCCGAAACACGCGGCATAGGCACCAAATAGAATCCAAACACGGTAGTTTTTCGCAGCATGCATCAGAATCGCTACACCACCTTTTTTATCTGAACCAACACTGACGCCCTCTGCACGAAGTTCTTTGAAGTTGCCTTGTGGACAATCTTGAGTAAATTTCCAATACATCAAACCCACGATCAGCATCAGTACACCCGGAACAATCAGTGCAATTCTCCAGCCCATCGCTTGCTCTACACCAAACATCACCAAGGCACCGAGCATCAATGGCATGAGTACTTGTGTTGCACCACCGCCTGCGTTGCCCCAACCTGCTGTCGCTGCGTTTGCAGTCCCAACTACGTTTGGCGCAAACATAATGCTGGTGTGATACTGAGTGATGACAAAGCTTGCCCCAATCGCACCAATCAATAGACGGAAGAACAAGAAGGATTCATAGCTATTTGCAGACGCTACTCCAAAGACTGGAATACTGCCGAGTACAAGAAGTGCGGTATAGGTTTTACGCGGGCCGTATTTATCACACAATGGCCCCACAATAAGACGAACTAAAATGGTGATGGCTACGGCAGCAATATTAATATTGGCAATTTGATCTTTGGTTAAGTGAAATTCACCCGCAATCACTGGCATCAGCGGCGCACAAGCGAACCAAGCAAAGAAGCAGACAAAAAAGGCGAGCCAACTCATGTGGAAGGCTCTCATTGCTGCGCCGTTAAAACTGAAAAGACTTATTTTTGTTGCTTTTTTAGCATGTAAATTTGAAGACATAACCTTCTCCAGACTGAACTGAGCGTATAGTTTTTCTACAGCACAAACGCTTGGGATGTAGAAGCGATCAGAACGGACGTCGTTGGCCGTCTTACAAATTTGATTTAGAGTCGTCTTTGACTCAATAGAGATAATGCAACGAGTGTGCCAATATTTATGATTAAATATTAACCTGCTGTTTTTTAATATTTTATTTAAAATAAAATCTTATAATTCGATATAAGAAGCTCTTTTTACTTTTAGAGCACAACAGCTAAGTTTTCCGACTTTTTAAAACCCTGCCACCTCTTGGTGCATTTTGCATTATCGATGAGCATCTGCTTTATCAAATAAACGACATTGCTTTGTTCTAAGCACGACATCTAGAAATTCGCCCTTAGATGTACAAATCGACTGAAAACATCAACACTTCGATTTACTGAACCCATATCCGCAATCGTCTTCATGCCAACATGCATACTTTGCCTGTAATCGCGACCATAAAGATTGACTGCCTGATTCGAGATAAAACTGGCATTTGTTAAGTTTGGCATTTAAATTGCTTGTACACTTTTAGATCTCATTTTCAGGTTTTCCTGAGCACTGTACAGTATGCCTAAACTGAAAATTGCATTGATTGATGACAATCAAGAACGCGCACAATATATTCGAAGTTCCCTCATCGAACATGATTTCGATGTGGTTGCCTGCCTGATTATCGATCACATCAATATTAGCCGTCTTGAACAATTAAGTGCTGACGTCATTTTGTTAGATATGGACCATCCGCAACGTGACATTATTGAAAGCTGTGTAAGTCAATTTAACCTACCCACTGTTTTATTTACTAAAAATAGCCATAAAGACACCATTAAAAGTGCCATAGATGCTGGAGTGACGGCTTATATAGTGGACGGGATAGATCCTTCAAAGTTAGAAAATATTTTAGAAATCTCGATCGAACAGTTTCGTAAACACAAAAAGTTGCTCACAGACTTACAAGACACTAAAAATAAACTCGCCGATCGTAAAGATGTGGAGCGTGCGAAAGTCTTGCTAATGCAATTACATGGACTATCTGAAGACGATGCCTTTCAATTGCTGCGTAAAAATGCCATGAGCCACCGTATGACCATCGGTGAAATGGCAAGACGTCTGTTGGATGCTCAACAGCTTTTACAATCTCAACTCAAGGACTAAGTCATGGCTCAACTCGAAAAGTCACAACTTCATCTGGGCTATATTCCACTTTTAGACTGTGTTGCTTTACTGTGGGCTAAACAACGCGGTTTTTTTGAGGAAGTAGGCTTAGACGTAAGCTTAGTCAAAGAAGCGTCTTGGGCAAGCTTAAGAGATCGTTTGGCTTTTGGTTTTCTAGACGCCGCGCATTGTTTATCTGCTATGTTGCCTGCTGCTGCACTCGCTCAAGATCAACTCGGTATTCCGCTACAAACCCCTCTCGTATTAAGCTACAACAGTGCTTTTATCAGCTTAAGCCAAAAACTATGCTACGCGCTTGATATCAAAAAAACTGACGATGCCACCACCACTGCACAGAAATTTTTTAGCGCCATGCAGCATGAACAGTATCTTCCGATTGCCCATGTGTTTAAGCAGTCTATTCATCATTATTGTTTACGTGAGTGGTTGGCGTTGGCCAATCCTGAATTTGCCAAACGCGTACATTTACGCACTTTACCGCCACCCTATATGGTGGAAGCCATTTCCAACCAATTGATCGATGGTTTTTGTGTTGGGGAACCTTGGAACACGCAAGCGGAAATTCAAGGCTATAGCCAAATCATTGCGACTGGCTCAGACATTATTCCTCGCGTCGCAGACAAAGTACTGGCTGTGACTCAAGAATGGACTATCTCCAATCCTAATACACTTGCAGCTCTCGTCCAAGCCATCCAAAAAGCACAAGTTGAACTTAAACAAATGCAAGATCTTGAACCTGTTTGGCAAGTCTTGGTCGATTACAACATCATTCGCTTTGCATGTTCAGCGAGTATTCACGTCGAAAAATATCACCTGATTCAGAACATCATTCGTGGTTTTATTCCCGAACAAGCCCTGCCGCAAGTTTCGGATTTTGTTTGGCTCACACAGCAAATGCAAAAATGGGATGATGTAAATTTAGAGAGTGATAAAATTCAAAGTATTAGTGAAAATTGCGTCATTCAAACAAAGACTTGATTTTTAAATTATTACTATATGTTACTTAATACGTAATTACGCACCATTTTGAAACATTTATTCTGAAAAATATTTTGAAGTAAATCTGTGATCTAACTTTACTACTACTTTATTAGATATTTTTCTTTAGTTGCCCTTTATCTGAGCGTGCTATTTACTCATGCGAAAAACACGCTAATATCTTTTAAAACATGAAAACAATATATAAATAATCTTCATCACAACTTCTTTTTTAAACGTCAAACTAACCCAAGGACAGCGGGGTGTATTATGTTTACCGAGGAAAATCGACATGTTTCTTTATTACATGCGATTAACAGAATACTGATTAAAGACTGGGATCCCCTGTGTATCTATCGCAATCCTGCACTACAAGATGAATATGAGGAATATTTACCCAGTTTATTTCGATTCATTTGTGAACAAGCCAGTGAAACTGAAATTTTTGAATATTTATGGTGGGTGGAAAATAAGGTTATGGAAGTCAAAGGGAATAAGACCCATACTTTAAAAATTGCACATTTGTTGAAAGATTTACAAGAAGACTAAGCAGATTTTACGCCTGTAAATGCTCAATCAAATCGGTCACCATGCTGCTGTTGACGCAATACTCTTAAGTCTGCAAGCCCAGTATAAATTTCTGCTGCAATCAGGTCTCGGAACTGCTGTAACTGTTCTAGGTTTTCAATATGCATCAAACTTTGTCTGGGCATAAACTTAAAATAAAAAGGCAAGCGTTTCGGAATCAAATGTTTCGGTAAAGATGGGATCACCTCCCCTTTACGCAGCAAGCGATTTAACTGCGGCACTTGTAGCAACTTTTGAAAATATTGGTGCTGAACCACTTTATTAGCATCAAAACCAATATCAAAGACTTCATCTCCGCCTAACGCGGCAAAGGGTACAATGTCATAGCCAAATTCTTGAGCGAGCTTTAAAAAGCCGTAGCGCTGTTTCCAAATCAGTTGATACTGTTCACCCTCACGTTTTAGAACTTCGCGTCCGCCACCAGGAAAAACCAAAATAGAATAGCCTTGTTGCATGGCTTCACGCACATAGGCTGGGACACCATCGACTGCACCAAATTTTTTCACCACACTACGCCACAGTGGCAAATAAAAATGGCTATGATCAGCAATACTGACCACAGCCACCTGATGCTCATTGTAGAGATAATCAATCAACATAGGTGAATCGAGCACACCATATAAGGAATGATTTCCTACATACATTGCAGGTTGTGATGCATCTAACTGTTCAGCACCGATAAATGTCGGTGTGAAATAAACTTTGGATAAAGCACTCAGGCGTTTAATCCATTTTGCATCATGCTCAACCTGCAACATACTGGCTTATGCGACGTGTTTTTTCACAAGCACAGCACCAACAGAGTAACCTGCGCCGAATGAACACAAGACACCGTATTCACCGTCATTGACTTGGTCTGCTGTGCGATGCAACGCAATGATGACACCTGCTGAAGAGGTATTTGCAAATTCATCTAAAATGATCGGCACTAAATCAGGCTGAGCATTTTCTTTGCCTACGACTAATTTCAAAATCAGCTCATTCATGCTGGCATTGGCTTGGTGTAACCAGAAACGCTTCACATCAGTCGGTGCAATGTTATTTTTCTCAAGTTGCGCTGTAATCATTTTGGCAACCAGTGGACAAACTTCTTTGAACACTTTACGACCGTCTTGAGCGAAACGATTATTTTCAATGTCTGCATCGACTTCACTTAAGTTTAGGAAACCAAAGTTATTGCGGATGTTGTTTGAGAACTGGGTGAATAAGTTAATGTCTTCAATTTCAAAACCAGTTTTGCTGTCGGTTTCTTCAATGATTGAAGCCGTTGCAACATCACCAAAGATAAAGTGGCAATCACGTGAACGGTAGTCGGTATGACCAGAGGTGATTTCTACATTCACCAATAATACACGGCGTCCGCCCGCTTTAATCGCATCATACGCTTGTTTAATGCCAAAGGTTGCGGCCGAACATGCCACGTTCATGTCGTAGGCATAGCCTTGAATACCCAATGCTGTTTGGATTTCAATTGCAACAGCAGGATAAGCACGCTGTAAATTAGAGCACGATAAAATTACCACATCGATATCTTCTGCAGTCACGCCTGCATTTTCCATCGCTTGTTTTGCAGCGATCACGCCCCATTCGGCTTGAATCGAGAGTTCATCATTTGAACGTTCATGTAACAATGGACGTAAACGCTTTGGATCTAAGATCCCTGTTTTCTCAACCACATAACGACGTTTTACACCAGATGCTTTTTCAATAAACTCTGCACTTGACCCACGACGGGCTTCCAACTCGCCCGAAGCAATTTTGTCAGCATTGTCTAAGTTATACTGTTCCACATAAGCATTTAAACTTTCAACTAACTCTTCATTGGTAATGATGTCTTCAGGATGATAAAGACCCGTACCTGTAATGCGGATGCCCATGTAAAACTCCTTCTTTAAATTACCTATATCTTAACTGATTCCAAGTTTTTCCCATACTTTTTGCAAGCGAGTCGGAGAAATGGGCATCTTTGTCTTCATCGGTTGAGAGAATAAAGAAATCCGAAACTCCTCAACCATGAAATACAATTCTTTAAGGCGAGTGTCATTTTTAAACTTAAATAATTTTTCCATCCACGGGTCAACTTGATCAATGGCAGAATTATCCCTCTGTAGGTTATTGGGCAGGCGCTCCAAACGCAAGACCAATGCTTTCAAATATCGAGGAAATTCAAGCCAAATATCGTAAGATTTCACATAAACAAAATTTGATAAGCACATCAAATCTAGCTGATCTTCAACATCATCAATATTTTTCCCAAACACAGCATCATCTAAAACCAACAGTTTTCGACGTATATCCTGCCATTGAATATAGATCTCTGTCACATCTGCCAGTGCTTTTTGCCCATGGGTCAGAAAAGTTTTTTTGACATTTGCAACCAAGTTTTCAAACTCTTGTGCGTTGACAGGCAGTTCATTGATCGACATTTGCAGTGTGGCATAAACTAACATTTGTTCCAGCTGCACCTTATCGCCCAAAGGTGAATACGCCAATGCCAACGGTTTGGAAATTTGCTTTTTCAACTGACGAACCAAATCCCCCAGTTGTATATGCACCAAACGGAGTACACCCTCACGGTGCTGTTTAGTTGCCTCAGCTTGATCATTAAAGGTCTGAATCACCACGCCAGACTCATCCTTTTGTTCCAGTGCCGCAAAGGCCTTGGTCGGGACTAAAGCTTGATACTGCTTCACCACCACACCCGTCACTTTTTGTGATGCTTCAAACACAAAATTTTCAGGAAAAGTTTGGAACTCACCTTTGAGCTGTTTGACTGGACTATGAGTTTCTGTTCGACAGCGCGCTTTTAACTCAGACAAGTCACGACCTTGTTCAATCACACGGCCTTTGTCGTCAATGACTTTAATCAACGGCAATAAATATTGTTCAACCCGCTCAAAGCTAAAGTCTTTTTCAGAGATTTGTTCGCCACGCAACTGGAAGGCTAAAAAGCTAAAAATATGCTGCTGCAAATGCATCGCATCTACTTTCGCCATTAGCTTTGCAGCCGTATCAGGGATAGGCACCAAATGACGTCGTTTATCTTTAGGCAGCGCCTTGAGTAACGCCTCCATTAAATCCTGACGCCAACCGGGAATACCCCAAGACCACAAGTTTTCATCCACCTGAGGCAAAGCTTGCAACGGAATTTTTACTGTTGCACCATCTTCGTCATGGCTTGGATCAAAACGGTAACTGGCCGCAAGGCGCAGTTCGCCATTGCGTAAAAAATCAGGAAACTGCTGCGTGGTTGGACGGTCATTCATCCACAGCGCATCATCATCGATAAATAAATAACGTGGGTTTTGCGGCTCAACCGTTGCGCGCCAGTCTTCAAAACTACGACGACTTGCGACCTCTTCAGGAATTTTAGCCGCATAAAACTGGTAAATAGTCTCTTCATCCACCACCAAATCGCGGCGGCGTAGCTTATCTTCGACCCGCTCTACTTCTTCAAGTTTAAGCAGGTTGTGTTTTAAAAATGGTGGCGTAATGCCCAAATGTCCTGTCGTCAGTGCATCTCGAAGGAAAATTTCATGTGCTGCAACATGATCGACTTTTTCATAGTTGATCTGGCGTTTCGGCTCAATAATTAAGCCAAACAATGAAATTTGGTCATAGGCATTGACCACACCTGCTTTTTTCGACCAGTGCGGCTCAAAATAGTGGTGCTTCAGCAAATCACCTGCTGCAAGCAAAATCCACTCAGGTTCAATTTTTGCCAGTGTACGAATGTAGACCTGTGAAGTCTCTACCATCTCAAAAGCCATGACCCAAGGCGTATTGGTCTTATGTAAAGTAGATGCTGGAAAAATGCGGGCCTTTTGCTGACGTACCGCCATAAACACATTGCGTTCATCGGTTTTATTGGCAATAAAAGACAGTAGACCTGTTAAAAGCGCACGGTGTAAATTTTCATAACTGGCTTTTTTCTCATTAAAAGACAGCTTTAAGCCTTTTGCCAAATCGACCAATTGCTCATGAGTTTTCTTCCATTCACGTAAACGCAACCAGCTTAAAAAGTGATTACGCGCAAAAGTACGACGTTTGTTTTCACTCATATCCCGGTTGGCAACCAATGCTTCCCAAAGTTTAAGATAAAACAGAAAGTCAGAATCGGCTTCACGGAACAACGCATGTTTTTGATCTGCCTGCATTTGTTTATCCGCAGGGCGTTCTCGTGGGTCTTGTACTGCCAAAGCGGCAACAATCACCAAGACTTCATTCAACACTCCAAAATGTGCCCCACCCAAAATCATACGGGCCAAACGTGGATCAATTGGCATTTTGGCCATTTGTTGACCAATTTTGGTTAAATCTCCTTTACTTCCCCCTTTGGAAAAGGGGGATTGAGGGGGATTGACTTCAGATGAATCTCCCCCAACCCCTCTTTGCAAAAGAGGGGCTTTACTTTTCTCCGTCATAGCCCCAAGTTCAACCAACAACTTACGACCATCGTTGACTAAACGATGATCTGGCGGCTCAATAAAATCAAAATCTTCTAAAGCACCCAGCCCTAAACTTTGCATCTGTAAAATAACTGATGCCAAGTTCGTTCGCTTAATTTCGGGTTCGGTAAACTCAGGGCGGCTTTGAAAGTCTTCCTCAGAATACAAACGAATACATACACCTGGGGCAATACGACCACAACGACCTTTACGCTGATTTGCTGCGGCCTGAGAAACCGCTTCAATCGGTAAACGCTGTACGCGTGAACGATAGTTATAGCGAGAGATACGCGCAAAACCACTGTCAATCACATAACGAATATTGGGTACAGTCAGCGCTGTTTCTGCAACGTTGGTGGCGATAATAATGCGTCGCCCACCACCTGATGGATTAAAGATTTTTTGTTGTTCAGCCAAGGCCAAACGTGCGTATAAAGTCAGAACTTCGGTATGTCGAGGCCCATGCTTTTGCAAAGTTTCTTGTAATTCACGAATCTCTTGTTCAGTGCTGGCAAAAATTAAAGTATCAGCATATTCAGGGTGACCTTTTTCTTGTGCATCCCGAAAACACTCCTCCACAGCTTGAACTACAGCACGAGGTAGATTTTCTTCAAAGTCATCAAACTCATCATCATCACTACCGCCAATGCTCATTTCAGATACAGGGCGATAACGTAGTTCGACTGGAAAGCTACGACCTTCTACTTCAAAAATAGGCGCATTGTTAAAGTACTGACTAAAACGATTTACATCTAAAGTTGCGGAGGTGATGATGACTTTTAAATCTTTACGGCGGGGCAAAAGCTGTTTGAGATACCCCATGATAAAGTCAATATTGAGTGACCGCTCATGCGCTTCATCGATAATAATGGTGTCGTATTTATTGAGATAACGGTCATTGGTCAGTTCTGCCAGCAAAATACCATCCGTCATTAAACGGACAATAGAATCCTGCGATCCTTGTTCATTAAAACGAACTTTAAAGGAAATTGACTCGCCAAGTTTCTCACCAACTTCTTCCGCAATACGCTGGGACACACTACGTGCAGCCAAACGACGTGGCTGTGTATGCCCAATCAGACCCGTTAAACCACGACCCGCCAACATCGCAATTTGCGGTAGCTGTGTCGTTTTACCTGAACCTGTTTCCCCTGCAACGATAATCACTTGATGCTCTTGAATGGCATCAATTAACTTATCTGCATACTGCGTAACAGGCAGGTCTTGATTCAGTTTAATATTCGGAATGCGTTCGATACGCTCTAAAACTTTTAAATGCGACTGTTCAAATAATGCTTGATATTGCTTTTCGTTGGCATCTTTTCCTTTTTTGAGTCGGTTTAAACGATGACGGTCTTTGACCATCACCAATTGCTCTATATTTAAAGGACGCTGCACAGAAAAAATACCTACATCAAAAACATCAATCGCTTAGTTTACGTGGTAATACAGCGAAGCGAAAGTACAGCATAATTTTTTAATTTTAACTTTTTTTCAAATATCCCCTTGAATTTTAAGCCTAGGGACATCATGTCTGTAGACGAGTTGCGGAATAGATGATTTTGTCATTTGGTCATCATATTTATCATGCTAAATGAACAGAATGATCACATTCGCTGAAATAGTCTGGAGTAAGATTCGGTTTTTCCGATTCTTGTAATGTAAAAATACTGTTTCAGCAATAACAAAAATTTCGATACCCTATTCAACATTAAATACAACCCCAATCATGGAGACAATGATGAGCTTGATTAATACTGAAGTAAAACCATTCGCAGCTACTGCATATCACAACGGTCAATTTGTTGACGTAACTGAAGCAGATCTTAAAGGTAAATGGTCTGTAGTATTCTTCTACCCAGCTGACTTCACTTTCGTTTGCCCAACTGAACTTGGTGACCTTGCTGATAACTACGCTGAATTCCAAAAATTAGGCGTGGAAATCTACGGTGTTTCTACTGACACTCACTTCACTCACAAAGCTTGGCACGACACTTCTGAAGTTATTGGTAAAATCCAATACCCATTAATCGGCGACCCAACATGGACTCTTTCTAAAAACTTTGACGTTCTAATCGAAGCTGCTGGTCTTGCTGACCGTGGTACTTTCGTAATCGATCCAGAAGGTAAAATCCAGATCGTTGAAATCAACGCTGGTGGTATTGGTCGTGATGCTCAAGAATTACTTCGTAAAGTTAAAGCAGCTCAATACGTTCACGCTCACCCAGGTGAAGTTTGCCCAGCTAAATGGAAAGAAGGCGAAGCAACTCTTGCTCCTTCAATCGACCTAGTAGGTAAAATCTAATCTAAATTAGATTGAACACATAAAAAACCACGCTTTTTAGCGTGGTTTTTTATGTCCAAGATAACAGTACAATATGACAAGAAAGAGAAAAATACAGAACAATAAACACCTGTCCTCTATGCGCTGTAAATGATTCATGACTGGAATTCAGTGCGTGTACCCGCTACAGTAGAATGAATACATGCAGCTCTTTGAAGAAGAAAAATGACTTATCAAGTTCATATGATTGATGTGAAAAACCAACTCCAAAACTATATTTGGCTGCTGGAACAGAGCTCATCAAAACAAGTCGTGGTGGTTGACCCAACTGAGGCTGGATTAGTTGAAGATTATTGCACTAAACATGGCTTAAGCATTGCTCAAATTTGGCTGACTCATTGGCATAAAGACCATATTGGCGGTGTCGCTGACCTGATTGCGAGTCGCAATATTCCTGTGTATGGACCACGTAAGGAATTATCTAAAATTCCATTCATCACCCATGCATTGATGGATGATGACTATTTCTCATTTCATGATTTACATGTCGACGTTTTAGCAGTTCCTGGCCACACACTGGGCCATATTGTGTACTTTATTGAATCCATCCAGACTTTATTTTGCGGTGACACCCTGTTTGCTATGGGCTGTGGGCGAGTGTTTGAGGGTACACATGAGCAGATGTACCATTCACTCAATCGTTTAGCAGCTTTGCCTGCCGAAACCAAAGTCTATTGTACGCACGAATACACGCTCTCTAACGCGAAGTTTGCCAACCATGTCGAACCAGACAATATCGCTATTCAAGAGCGTTTAGACCGTGTCGAAACAATGCGCTATTTGGGCCAATGTACCCTTCCTAGCAGTATTGAAATCGAACTCGAAACCAATCCTTTTTTACGCACAGAAAATGTTGAAGAGTTTAAACGACTGCGTGATCTGAAGGATCAATTTTAATTGGTCTCCCCCTTCTAGAGACTGCTGACTAACGCAGTCTCCTATTATGTATGTGTGCTTCTATTGAGTTAAAACGATCAGTTGGGGCTTCTACCCTTAACCTTTGAGCTCTCAAAATTTCAACCAATGCAGTTTCAAGCCACACGATGCCAGAATCGAATGATCACGAGCAAGGCTGTTTGAGAATACTGTCCCAAAGTACCCAGCCTTTGAAAAAAATCATTACATTTCTATTTACGACAAAATATTTCTCTATCACGAACGCACATAATTCCATTGTATTGAGACTCATCTCAAAATATTATTATTTTTCATCATGATAAAATTATTTTAAACAATGAAAGACTCTCGTTTATGCTTTCTATACGTTTTCGCCTTAGTTTAGATTGCTTTAAAAAGAGACAAAAACAAAAATATATAAAAAAATCCCCTTTAAAAAAGCGTGAAATATCCCTATTAATAATTTATCAGTGAAAAAGGAATATCCTCGTGAAAAAAGTAGTGAAAGCAAAAAACCTCATCGCCTTTCGTATTTGGCTAGAGAAATTAGGTTATTCAGTTAAAACCTTAGCAGACAACCGTGGCTTTACTTTTAGCTTTAAAAAAGAATATGGACTGGTGACTTGCGACCTAGCGGGCAATAACTTGGCCATGCAGCTCGGTGAAGAATTCGAAGACCATTTGAAAGCCTAAAATTGCTCCATACTTACTTCGCGTGATGAATCAAAATTTAGCCCCTTAAAGGGGCTTTTTTTATATATGAATCATCTATTAAATTTTAGGCAATAAAAAAGCAAGGCTTAATACCTTGCTTCATTACTGATGGTGGGGACGGAGAGACTCGAACTCTCACACCTTGCGGCGCTGGAACCTAAATCCAGTGCGTCTACCAATTTCGCCACGTCCCCATCAGGGTGCTAACTTTGCGTTAGACTTTAAGTTGGCAGAGGATCAAGGATTCGAACCTTGACGAACGGTTTTGGAGACCGTCATGCTACCATTACACCAATCCTCTATTGCCTTATAAACCATCTTAATTCAAATGATTTATGGTGGGGACGGAGAGACTCGAACTCTCACACCTTGCGGCGCTGGAACCTAAATCCAGTGCGTCTACCAATTTCGCCACGTCCCCAATGGCTGTGTATATTATAGCGATAGACACTATATGACAAGCGCTTTTATAAGCAATCACCCGCTTTTCTGTCATAAAATCGGCAGTTGAATCTATTTTTATGCTCTATCTGTATAAAAAGACTATTCAGCTCTTTACTAAATTTTAGGCAATAAAAAAGCAAGGCTTAATACCTTGCTTCATTACTTATGGTGGGGACGGAGAGACTCGAACTCTCACACCTTGCGGCGCTGGAACCTAAATCCAGTGCGTCTACCAATTTCGCCACGTCCCCATCAGGGTGCTAACTTTGCGTTAGACTTTAAGTTGGCAGAGGATCAAGGATTCGAACCTTGACGAACGGTTTTGGAGACCGTCATGCTACCATTACACCAATCCTCTATTGCCTTATAAACCATCTTAATTCAAATGATTTATGGTGGGGACGGAGAGACTCGAACTCTCACACCTTGCGGCGCTGGAACCTAAATCCAGTGCGTCTACCAATTTCGCCACGTCCCCAATGGCTGTGTATACTATAGGGATCATTTTCGCATGACAAGCAATTTTTAAGAAAAACACACTCATTTGATTAAATAAGAAACAAAAACTTTATACTTGGCTTTTTCTCATTCAATTTCAGTCATTAAGCATCGTTTTGCAGCCATGGTATTTTGCCATCTTTGGCTTTTTTGCTTAGCTAAAAGTCCATGTAATAATGGACTAAAACCCTGAAAAGGTTCTGGAAGTGCTATCTTCAAAAACTGACAGTGTAAATACGCCCAATCTTGGTAGCTTGATGCCTGCAAACGTTGATCAGTCAACCACTCAAGTAGAATGATCCCGAGTGCATACAGGTCGGTTTGTACGGTCTTTGCTTTACCATGAAATAATTCAGGTGCCATATAGCGCGGTGTCGCCGTTAGAGCCTTTTGACAGCTTATTTCACCAATTCTTTGGCTCTGCTCAAAATCAATTAATTTACATGTAGAACCGTCTAACAAAAAATGCGAAGCTTTTAAATCAGCATGAATCCACCCCATCTGATGTAATTCTTCAACTGCATTCAGCATTTTAAAAATGATATGAATGACATGATCACGACTTAACTGATGGGGATTCGCCATAAGTAATGATGGAACATCTTTTAAGATGAGTGCGACTTTCACCTGCTCTGAGTGAAGCTCAAAATTTTCAAGGATTTGCACTTCAGGCAAGAACTTCGGCAGTTGCAGCATCGCAAGTGCATGTTGATAAAAACTAAGTTCAGTGTCAAAGCCGTTAATTAGCGCCACATGCTCTGATAGCGACTGATACTTTAACCAATACCCCTGCCCTGCAACTTCAAAGCGATAAAGCCTTCGCCCCCAGCCCAAACGCTGAGTCGGAGTATGAAGCGACATCGCGAGAGCATTTAATTCTTGACGATTAAACTGCCAAGAATTCGGATTCATTCATCTCTGCCGTATCCAATGCAGTTAAGACCTCTAAACAATGTTGAATGGTTTTCCCAACACGGGCATGTGTTTCAATCATTGAGATTTTTGGCCAAGTTGCACGTTCACCTTCACGTTGTAAGAGCTTAAACAAGTGTGGTCTTGGATTTTGCAGCATATAACTATAATGGCGCAGGCCATATTTCCCTACAATGTTCACATCGCCATAATAACGCTGATCGACCACACCATAACCATGATCCAGTAAGCGGCGGATCGGTGGAATCATCCCCACACGCTCACGGGCAAAGTCCATCACCCCTTTACTAATCACTTTGCCTTGTCGGCGTACAATCCGTTCAGGCCAGCTCAACATGTCTTTACGAAACCGCGCTTCATCCGACTGCATAAACGGCACCACATGCGGGTTCACTTGACTGGCAATCGTGTAATTTAAGTTGTATAAACGCGCCATTTTCTCCTGCGGAAAATCGCTACGCACGCTGCCATCAACCCAGCGAGTAGAAGACATATAGGGGGTATATAAGCCATCATGTCGTTTACTGGTGAGCTTGACTGGCGGAAATAGAATCGGCACTGCACAAGACGCGAGCACCGCACTCCATACCAATAAGTCAGGTGAAGTAAAGGTATTCATAATGCGCGGATTTTGTGAGGCGTCATAAGGCGCAACCGCGACATTGTTATACAAGCCTGACTGCTTAAATGCCTCTTCAAAGGTGACATCACCTAAATTTGCAATTAAAAAGTTTTTTAGATGCTTTACATCCGCTAAACCACCATTGCCCTTTAAGACCTCACGAAAACCACGAAACTGAAATGCGTCGGTGAAAAAGTTTTCACCATTTAAGATGCTTAGCATTTCTGCAGGCGTTGCTCGCCCCAGCATCGCTGTCATAATGGCACCAGCACTTGAACCAGACAGCACTTTCGGCATCAGGTCTTGCTCAAGCAAAGCCTTACACACACCTGTGTGAAACAACCCTAATGTTGCCCCTCCTGAAAACATCATGGCTGGTTGCCCAAAAGCTTTTTGGCAGTGCTGAAAAAATTCAATTTTTTGCTGTTTATCGAGACACTGGCAATCCGTAGATGCTACAAACGCTAAACCTAGACTGACTTCTTCAATATAGTCTTCAATAATTTTTTTGGTGCCGACATAGGTTGCAGTAAACAGCATGGGGTGAGCAATATTGGCAATGTCATAACTCAGACCTTCACGTAGCAGGTACATTAAATCGGTCGTACGCTTTTGTTGGCGATAACGCTTCAACAAACCCAAACGATGAGTAATGACTTCTGCATCGAAATAAGGTGAACAGTTGTCATACTTCCACTCTTGCGCCCCTGACTCTTCATCAATTTTAAGCGCAATGCTTTTCCACTCAGCATAGTTGTCTGCCTGAGCCAATTGGTTTTTCAGTTTTTTGATTCGATAGGCTTGGTGCGGGTTGATTTCCCGTGTGAAATCTTTAAACAACATATTCATCCTCACCCACTTTTTTTGTTTTCCTAAAATTTCACTGACACGTTCAACCATCAGTCTAACTGACTATGTGCAAATTATGTAAGCATTACAATTGCCATTTCAACCCTAAAATTGGCAAATCTGCACCACGTTAAGGGTTTGATACGACTAGATCGGATGTTAAGATCGACGACAAGTGTAATTATAAGCTGATTAATCATGGCGACCATTGACCTACCGAACAATATCTTAGAAGCACTATCGACTGTACTCCAACAACTACAGCAAAGCCTACCAGAAGTTAAACAAGCACCTGATTTTTCAGCGATTGCCTTTAAATGGGAAAATGGCGAATTAAAAGCGATTCATCAACTCAAACGAATCGAATTAAATGATTTAAAAGGTATTGAGCGTCAAAAAGAAAAAGTACTGCAAAATACAGAACAGTTTCTCAATGGTTTACCTGCCAATGACGTCCTGCTTACGGGCTCACGCGGTACAGGTAAATCCTCTATTGTGCGTGCCTTATTAACGGAATACGCAGAGCAAGGCTTAAGGCTGATTGAAATTGAACGTGATGATTTATCCGAACTGCCTGAAATTCAAAAGCTAATTGCAGAGCGCCCTGAAAAGTTTATTGTGTATTGTGATGACTTGGCTTTTAACGCCGAAGATGAAAACTATCGCAGTTTAAAAAGTGTGCTGGATGGGTCTTTGCAGTCAGGTTCAAGTAATTTTATTATTTATGCCACCAGTAACCGTCGTCATTTGCTGCCTGAGTTTATGCATGAAAACACGCCTGTGACTCGAGTCGACGTACCGCAGTACACTGAACTACATCCACAAGAAGCGATTGAAGAAAAAATTTCACTCTCCGATCGTTTTGGATTATGGCTGTCTTTTTATCCAATGGATCAAAACTTATATTTGGACATTGTGCAGCACTACTTAGCAAAAGCTCAAATCTCCATGGACGATATGGTACGAGCCGAAGCGCTTCGTTGGTGTCAAGCACGTGGACAACGCTCTGGACGTGCCGCGTATCAATTTTCTAAACACTGGGTCGGTTCACAACAATTAAAGCAGCTTTAGGATAAAAATACTGATCGGCACTTAAGCATCTATTTTATTTCAATTATTTTTATATTTAATAGTTCAGTCTGATCAAAGAAATAACCCAAATTCCGCATTAGAATTTGGGTTATTTCTTTGAAAAAATGAGGGATGAATATCAGTTCAAATAGGTTTGATCTGATTATTGATATTTATCTAAGTTTGTTTCTGGCCCATCTTTAACCACAGCTTGTGCTTTTGCATAACTCTCCATTAAGCATTTATATTCTGGGCAGACATGATCTGAAAGAATTTCAGCAAAACGGAAGCCTTCTGGACGGTTCCAAGTACGCATTAACTCGGCCACAATCGCAAAAGTATCGGTTGGAATTGCGCCCGCTTGGGTCACACGAGCAATTGATGTATCTGTAGCTAATTTGCTCCAGTTGCCTGATGCATCCACAACACAATAGACGTTATAACCTTCTTTACGAGCGCTTACAGCAGGGAAAGTCATACATACACTGGTCAGTGTTCCCGCAATAATCAGTGTCTTCCTACCCGTTTTTTTAACTTCATCTACAAATAAGGGATTGTCCCAAGTATTAATTTGTCCAGTACGCGGTACATAAACTGCATGCGGGGCAAAATGGTGAATTTCAGGAATTAAAGGACCATTGGGGCCGTCAGGTACAGAAGCCGTGGTAATTACAGGTATATTTAATAAAGTTGCTGCTTTTGCAATTGCAATCACATAATTGCGTAAGTCGGGTACAGGTACATCGCGTACGGTATTAAAAAGTCCACTTTGATGATCAATCAATAAAATTATCGAATCATCAGGGTCTAGCATTCCATTAGTAGCCGCCATGGGGAACACCTCTAAAATTTTCGGTGGTGTTTCAAAAAGTATGCTGGCGTTAAACGAATCCGTTATTAAGGTAAAAGAAAGTCAAATCAAAGGCTTTAAAATGATTTTCGAGCTTT
>NZ_LSOD01000023.1:0-35472 GCF_001592855.1 Acinetobacter sp. BMW17 | reverse complement strand
TGTTAGCGGCAGTGTAAAAATAACCCCCTAACGGCATTTAAAAACTGACCCCCTTGGTTAATATAGCGGTCATTTTGGACTGCTCAACATGTTAACTTTGGAGCAAGCAGTGACAATCCAAATACTTCATCAACAAGGTAAATCTATTAAAGCCATTAGTCGTGAACTGGGGGTATCCAGAAATACCGTACGTAAATATTTACGGCAAAACACCACACCTCAGTATCAGCGTATACAGCCTAGAATAAGTATCCTTGACCCATATAAACCCTATTTACTCCAACGTGTAAACGCAGCTCATCCTGAATGGATTCCTGCTGTTGTGCTCTACCAGGAAATTTTAGGGTTGGGATATCCAGGAAAGATCAGGATCTTGAGGGAATATCTTGCAACATTAAAACCAGTTGCTAAACCGGAACTGATCATTCGTTTTGAAACCCAACCTGGCCAACAAATGCAAGTGGATTTCACCACGATTCGACGTAACAACACGACTTTAAAAGCTTTTGTCGCAACATTAGGGTATTCCAGAGCGACTTTCGTGAAATTTTATGATCATGAACGTACGGATGCATGGATCGATGGTCTAGAAAATGCATTTCAGTTCTTTGCAGGAGTACCTCAGGAAATCCTGTTTGATAACGCTAAAACGATCATGATTGAACGGGATGCCTATCAGGAGGGGCAGCATAAATGGAACCCCAAACTGCTCGATTGCGCCAAGAAATACAGCTTTCGTCCTCGCGTATGTAAGCCCTATCGTGCACAGACCAAAGGCAAAGTTGAACGCTTTAATGGATACCTCAAATCAAGCTTTATTGTGCCATTGAAAGCAAGCCTGAAGACTTCGGGTTTACTGTTAGATGTTGATGTCGCCAATGCCCACATTGGCCGGTGGCTGCATGAAACCGCCAATCAGCGGATTCATGCCACCACGCAAGAAAAACCGGCTGTTCGACTGCAACAGGAGCAGCAAAAATTTACGTCATTACCGCAATCAGATACAGGTTCCAGCACTGTACCTGTTGCAGCAGCACAGCATGTCATGCCCTACGAGAGTTTGCAGCATCCCTTATCGATATATGACCAGTTGCTGGGAGTTTCCTGATGAATCTGCAATACGCCCGTATAGAGCAGCTTTGCCAAAAGCTCAATCTGCCTGCCATCGCATCACAATGGTCACATCATGCACAACAAACATTAGGTCAGGATGGAAGTTATGCCGACTTTGTTGAAGCGATCTTGACGCATGAATATGCTGCCAGGCAACAGCGCAGTCAGCAGGTACTGATGAAACTCTCAGGCCTGCCTCAAGTCAAAACCCTGGAAGACTATGATTTTAATTATGCCCTAGGGGCCCCTAAATCACAGGTGATTGAACTGTTCAATCTGAGCTTTATTGCTAGAGCAGAAAATGTGGTGTTTCTCGGGGCTAGCGGAGTAGGAAAAACGCACTTATCTATGGCATTAGGCTATAAGGCCATCATGAACAACATTAAGATCAAGTTCATTACCGCAGCGGATTTAATGCTGCAACTGAGTACAGCCTATCAGCAAGGTAAACTGAAAACCTATATGCAACGTGCGGTACTGGGACCAAAGTTACTGATTATCGATGAAATTGGTTATTTACCGTTTGGACGTGAAGAAGCGAATCTGTTCTTTAACGTGATTGCCAAGCGTTATGAAAAAGGCAGTACGATATTGACGAGTAACTTACCCTTTAGCCAATGGTCTAAGTCATTTGCGGATGATGTTACGTTGACCGCTGCGATGTTAGATCGGCTATTACATCACTGTCATGTGGTACAGATATCGGGTGAGAGTTATCGTTTGAAGGATAAAAAAAGAATTGGGATTCAGCCCCAGGTTGAAACTTAATACGAGATCAAAGGGGTCAATTTTACTTTGCCATTTGTAAGGTAAAAGGGGTCAATTTTAGAATGCCGTTGACACCAGTCGCAGCTACGACAATGCGGTAGTGATCATTACCGACTTTTTCAATATTGTACGCAGGATAATGTGGTGCTTCACTGAGCATTGCATGATCAAACAAATCGTTTAAACGGTCAAAACCGATACTACGACGGAATAATGGCATTAAGCTTAAATTACTCATTGATAAAACCTCCACTATTAGGAAAAGTGATATAAATAAGCAACCTATGCGACTCGATTAGCATGGTTGTCACAGCAATAATCGGTGTGGATGTTTGCTGTACTTTTAATATTTGGATGCTCTATGAAATTTCAAGATTAAAAAATAAGATTTTTAAGAAATTCTCTTTGGTTGATAATTATTCTATTTATATGAAGTTAATCATGCATATTTTAAGATTTCAATTTCAGTTCAACCTAATGTTTCTAGGCTGGAATCATGTTATAAACAGTATCAAACCCCGACAATATGAACTAAAACGAGAAAAGTAACAGGATAACCACATGATCGATTTGTACTATTGGGGAACACCCAACGGACATAAAATTAGCATCGCATTAGAAGAGATGGGTTTGGAGTATCAAGTTTTTCCCATCAATATTTTAGAAAATGATCAGTTTCAACCCGACTTTCTGCGCATTTCACCCAACAATAAAATCCCTGCGATTGTCGATCAAGAGGGTCCTAAAGGTGAAGCCATTTCTGTGTTTGAGTCAGGGGCGATTTTGCAGTATTTAGGGCGTAAAACAGGGCAGTTTTATCCAAGCGATGAACAGGCTCGTGTTGAAGTTGAGCAGTGGTTGATGTGGCAAATGGGTGGTTTTGGTCCAATGCTTGGACAGAACCATCACTTTAGTAAATTTGCTCCCGAACGTATTGCGTATGCAACTGAACGCTATGTCAATGAAACCAAGCGCTTGTATGCTGTACTAGACAAGCAGCTTTTTGGTCAAAACTATGTGGCTGGTGAGTATTCGATAGCGGATATGGCAATTTTCCCATGGATTTTGCGTTATGAATGGCAACAAGTTGATATAAATGACTATCCAAATGTGAAGGCTTATATGGAGCGTATTCAAGCGCGTCCTGCAGTTCAGCGTGCGTTGGCGCTTCAAGTGAATTAGTTACAGAAGCGCTGACTTGAACTGTGTTAAGCTTAGCGCCTTCAAGGTATAAACCATTCTTTAAAGCCACCGATGGGTGGCTTTTTTGTTGAAAGGTTGTTTGGACATCAACGTAATGAAAAAAGAGTTTTTCCTCAATTTAACCCGCATTATTGAAGCGAATCCAAAAATCTATCTCAGTATTATTGTGGGGATTGCAGGATGTTTGGTGCTATTTGTAGCTGAAGCGGTACACATCCAAAAAATCATTGAACTGCTGAATACTAAAGATCAGGCGGTACTGCGTGCTGCAATTGAACCGATTGCCGATAAATATTCATGGTCACGTTGGTCTTTGTTGATTCTGGCATTGATCTGGTCAAGTTTTGCCTATAGCTCAACCAAGAAAAAGCTGGGTTTAAAATCATAAAATGATGTGGGCCTTAGGACTACTTTTCCTTTCTGCCTTTGGAGCAGCGACACTGCTGCCGTTACAGTCAGAAGCAGTCTTGGTGGGATTGTTGGCTCAGACTCAATACCCAGTGTGGTTATTGATAGCTGTTGCCAGCCTAGGCAATATTTTAGGTAGCTGTGTGAATTGGTGGCTCGGCTTGAAAGTTGAGCAATACAAAAACAACAAATTGTTTCCCGTCTCAGAACAAAAGATGTTGCAGGCGCAGGGCATTTATCAAAAATATGGTTTTTGGTCTTTATTGCTCAGTTGGGTGCCCATTATTGGTGATCCGATCACCCTCATTGCAGGATTGCTCAAAGAAAACTTTGTTCGTTTTGTCGTGATGGTGAGTATTGCGAAAATCGGACGTTATCTTTTTGTGTATTGGATGTTTAGTCAATTCTAATCGGTCTTCAAATACTGTTATTGGCCAAAAGATTTTTAATGGTTTTTAGATTTGTAAGAAGTCAGGACACGAGCTATCGAAAACTCGTGTCCTTTTAGATTTTAGTGACAAGACTCAAGGTCAAATTCAATCACATCTTTAAATTTAGATTTTTTATAGAGCCACAGTGTACTTGCTGTGCGTTTAACACTGACTTTACTATTGGCAACGGCTTGTAAAACCTGCTGATCAAGCTCATAAATGCCAGAGCCTTTAGTAATCTTGGGCTTTTTCACGTTGCCTTGTTTATCTGTTTTGAAGCTAAATTTAACTTGACGGTCATGATCATTCAACTGCGTAGAATCTAGCGCAAGCTTAGGTTGAGCCTGATATTGAAAAGGCACTTTTTGCTGCTGTTGTTGTGCAAGCCAATTCTTCGAGTCGAAGGTGTAGTTACATGCTTCGACATCATCTGGGGTCAAGTTTAAATTAAAAACTTGATAACCAATGACAGCTAAAGCGGTGTCGTCCTCCATAAAAGGTTTTACTTTGGCTTGAAGCACGGCATTTACCAGCTTTTCATCCAAAGCTTTGATTCCAGTTGTTTCTTGGACTGTCGCTTTGGTTACTTCACCTGTTTCATCTGCATACACGCGAATAATCGCTGCACGGTTTTGTTGGTTTAAATCACTATTTTTATATTGGGGTTTGGGAAAATCTACCCATTGAATACGCGTAGTCAAATGCGCTGATTGAGCTGAACTTTTTTGAATGGTGAGTTCTAATGGTGGCTGAGCTGCATGACTGAGATGAAAGGGCAGTGTAGATAATGCGAGCAAGAAGAGTGGTTTCATATGGTCGATTTCTTTTATAACGCATCCAGTGCGCATGACTTAAATAATTGTTGCGAGTATTTCCTGAATTGGAAAGACTCGCAAGTTATATTGTTAAATTAAAACTATTTTTGCTCAGCTTGGGTGATGTCTACACCAAATAAGTCTTTGGTTTTAGCCCAACTGAGTGCGAC
The DNA here is from genome assembly GCF_001592855.1 of Acinetobacter sp. BMW17. Classification (NCBI taxonomy): domain Bacteria; kingdom Pseudomonadati; phylum Pseudomonadota; class Gammaproteobacteria; order Moraxellales; family Moraxellaceae; genus Acinetobacter; species Acinetobacter sp. BMW17. The sequence goes on along the minus strand of NZ_LSOD01000023.1, from coordinate 30,564 downwards.
CACTAAAAGCGTCATGCTGCCGCCAAAAACTGTTGCAATCACAGGGCCTAAATATTTTGCTGCAAGACCTGACTCAAATGCCCCTAGTTCATTGCTACTCGACACAAACATGCCATTTACCGCTGCAACACGGCCTCGCATATTTTCAGGAGGATAAATTTGTAAAATAGTCTGACGAATTACCACTGAAATACTGTCACATGCGCCCGTCATAGCAAGAGCAAATAAAGATAGCCAGAGATAGTTTGAGTATGCGAACAATAAGGTGAATAGGCCAAAACCTGCAACAGCAAGCAGCATATTGCGCCATGCATGTCGGGTGGGTGGAAAACGTGTCAGCGCAATCATGGTGATGAGTGCACCAATCGAAGGTGCTGCCCGTAAATAGCCCAATCCTTCAGGCCCAATTTTCAAAATATCTTCAGCAAAGATCGGGAGTAAAGCGATCACGCCGCCGAACAGCACCGAGACTAAGTCGAGTGAGATAGCCCAGAGGACGATTTTAGTTTTAGCAATAAAGCGAAAACCTTCACCTAAACTTTGTAGTACACGTTCCGTTTCAATTTTAGGAAAAGTGCGTTTGCTTAAAAGATTGACGAGTAAGAAGCACAGACTAAGCAGCACCGCCACACTGATGAAACTGGTTTCACGGCCTAAAAATGCCAGCATAAATCCACCTAGCATTGGCCCAATAATCACCCCGCTTTGCCAACCAATGGTGGTCCATGTGGCACCATTGGCATAAAGTTCCCGAGGAATTAAAAAGGGTTTGAGTGATGTTGCAGATGGATTATAGAAACCTCGAATTATTCCTAAGCCAAAGATCACGGCATAAACACCCCATGACAGGGTGGAGAGTTCAATGTGCTTTAAGCCATAAGCATGAAATAACCCCCATAAAACTAGGGGCAGAGGAATGGCAAAGAATAAGCAGATTTTCATGATGGTTTGCTTATTAAAGCGATCGGCAAAATAACCGCCCCATAAGGAGAGCGCAATAAAGGGGATTGCTTCTGCCAGACCAATCAAGCCTAGAGTGAGTGGGTCTTTGGTGATTTTATACAAAGAATACGCCACAATAATTTCCTGGATTAAAATGGCAAGCGTCAGGCAAAATTGATTGAGTGTAACAAGAGAGAAGTCTCGGTATCGGAGTGCGGCAAAAGCATCCTGTGTAGCGTTCATAAGGGTACAGTATGGAATGGATGAGGCATTATACGACTTGGACTAAACCTCGGTTATAAATTCATCGCTTAAAGCTTATCGGGAAATAAACTAAGCTTGCTTTTATTGTTGATTATTTGCTTTTGTTTTAGACAAAGTTCGATTAGAATATTCGCTCCCTTACCTGCAGGTCGTTTTGCAATGGTGCAAACGTTCCGAACAGGTGTTCAAAAGAGGTTGTTATGCCTAAGATGAAAACTCGCCGTGGTGCAGCTAAGCGTTTTAAAGCTACTGCTAACGGTTTCAAGCGTAAACAAGCGTTCAAACGCCACATTTTGACCAAAAAATCTGCTAAGCGTATTCGTCAATTACGCGGCTGTGTAATGGTTCACGTGAGTGACGTTGCTTCAGTTCGTCGTATGTGCCCATACATCTAAGGAGATTATAAATGGCTCGTGTAAAACGTGGTGTACAGGCTCATCGCCGTCATAAAAAAATTCTTGCTCGTGCTAAAGGTTACTACGGCGCTCGTTCACGCGTATATCGCGTAGCGTTCCAAGCAGTAATCAAAGCAGGTCAATACGCTTACCGTGACCGTCGTCAGAAAAAACGTCAATTCCGTGCTCTATGGATTGCGCGTATTAATGCTGGTGCTCGTCTAAATGGTTTATCGTACAGCCGTATGATCGCTGGCTTGAAAAAAGCTCAAGTGATTATCGACCGTCGCGTACTTGCTGACATCGCTATGCATGACGCAGTTGCATTTGCTGCTTTAGCTTCTAAAGCTAAAGATGCATTAGCTGCATAAGTCTTTAAGACTTAAAGAAAGACCGCTTTTTAGCGGTCTTTTTTATGGTCGATTATTTTTTGAATCAAATTTTTTATGGGTCAAAGGTGAGACTGTGATACAACCATAATTACATATGATAAGAAAGACCGCATCAGCGTTAGGCCAGTACAATGAAAAGAATCAATGTTGTAGGAACCTCTGCCACGGGAAAATCTACATTTTCCAGAGCTTTGGCCGAAAAGTTAGATTTGCATTATATCGAGTTGGATAATCTATTTTGGTTGGATGACTGGCAAGAATGTCCCGATGAGGTATTCTTTGCCAAGATTGAGTCCGAAGTACAGAAGGCGACACAGGGCTATGTGATCGATGGTAACTATACCCGCGCCATTCCTGTGAAATGGGCGGAAATTGATACTGTCATTTGGTTGGACTTACCGTTTCCAATCAACCTTTACCGTTCTGTGAAGCGTGCGGTTCAGCGGGCATGGGCACAACAGGATTTATGGGAAAACTCGAATAATCGGGAAAGCTTGCTGCGGATGTTTGGTCGGGATTCGATTATTTGGTGGATGATCAAAACGCATGCTAAAAACCGACAGAAATACTTAAAAATGATGCAGATGTCTGAATATCAACATATACAGTGGATTCATTTAAAGACACCAAAACAGGTGAGTCGTTTTTTAGACCAGTTGGCTGTTGAAAAGCATAACGTTTAAATTAAAAAGATCAGTGCCTACTCAGCGATTAAGGCGAACCTTTAAGCTTTAGTTACATAAATCTGCTTTAATCTCATAGGTGGCCGATGCCTAATAAATAAAAAGATTAAAAAGAAAAGGAGCAGGATATGCTTGCAGAAATTACTGGGATGGGACAGGGAAGTATCACGGTGGAATTACAAATGATTCCCAGAAAAGGTGAGTCAGTCAAAATTATGTATGGACCTGATGCGGAGCTAGAGGGGGAGGTTGTTTCGGTTAATCATTATATTAATCAACATGCCAATCAGCATAAGGTGCAAATCAAAATCCGGCCTTTCAACCTTCTTATTACCGCCTGAAGAAGTTGAGCCCGTAAAAAAGCGCTCTTAGATAAGAGCGCTTTGATATCTCGCTAATAACTTATAAGCCAAAATAATAGCCAACTACACAAATCAAAATCGTAATTATGATTAAAGCAAACACCCCAGTTTTCCCCGATTTATGGTGTATTTCATGAGGCTTGCTCTCTATCGCACTTAATTTAGGTGTTGGATGATTACGTGCATCCAGTGGTGTGGTCGTATCTTTGGGTGTGAGCTGCGCGGTTTGATAGTGATTGGCCACTTTCACAATGAACTTGGTACTTAAATCATCAATCTTTTGTTCAAAATGACGTAGGTTCAATTGCTCATCTGGCGTGAGCACTTGGCCTTCTGCATTGTAAGGATGTTGAATCTTAGTTTGGATAAATGCTGATAGTGCATCTAAACGATACAGCGTTTGGTGTGCATAATCGGCAGTATAGTCTGTTGGTAAAAGAGCGAGATGATGGGCTTCATCTGAGGCATCTTGTTGTCCATAGTAAGGTAAGTTTACCGTCTCAGGCTCTACTAAACCTTGTGCAAATGGCGCACTAAACAGTTCTTGTTCGGTAAAGTTTTCGATTTCATCCCATTTCGGCGTTTGTAAGTCTGCTTCAATGCGTTTGCTGAGTTTGTGATTCAGTTCAAAACGCCATAAATTTTCACTACGGATTGAGCTTTGTTGTGTTTTTGGAATTATAAAATCGTGTTCAGCGCTGTACCACTCCGCCAGTTCTTTACCAAAAATCCAAGCAGTTTTTTGCTGTGCTTGATGGCTCACAATAATATGGGGGGTAGCGAGGAGTTCAACATTTGGGTTAGGGTTCTTTTCATCTGCTAGCAATGTTGAACTATGCAGACTGAGTTGTTTGACCCCTTGTTTTTTTAAGGCTTCAAGCCAGACCTGAAAATGCTGAGCCAGTAAATGTTGGCTATTCAGATCACGAAACTGAAAGCAATGTCGGTCAAAAATGGCATGTTCTAACCAACGTTGGAAACTTAGGTTGTGGCGTAAATATTCATTGCCATAAGTAACTAAAGTAAGTTGTTGTTGCCAAATAGGATCAAGCGACATCGTTTGTTGTTCTCTTCTGTGATGACACTATCTTAACCTGTTTATAAAATCATGTACTAAACAAATTTTCCTGATCGTAGAGCTTCATCAACGTGCTTAAAAACTGATAGAATATGGGGTTTTATTAATTTTATAAATTGTTGCTTTGAGAGTTACTATGTCACTGGAAGCCCTGACCACTGAAGCGCTTGCTGCGATTGCAGCAGCAGAGGACCTTGCTACACTCGATCAAGTACGAGTGCAGTTTACGGGTAAGAAAAGCCAGCTCGCTGAGCAATCCAAAGCTTTAGGCAAGATGGACCCTGAAGAGCGTAAAAATTTTGGTGCGCAAATTCATGCAGTTCGCGAAGCGATTACCGGTGCTTTAACTGAACGCCAAACACAATTACAACAAGCGGCGTTGGCGCAAAAACTCGCAAGTGAAACGGTGGATATTACTTTACCGGGTCGTGGTCAAACGATTGGTAGTATTCACCCTGTTACTCAAGTGCAAGAGCGCATTTGTCAGTTCTTTACCAAAGCTGGTTTTGTGATTGAAACTGGCCCAGAAGTTGAAGATGACTACCACAACTTTGAAGCTTTAAATATTCCAGGGCATCACCCTGCGCGTGCAATGCACGATACATTCTATTTTGATGCGACACATTTGTTACGTACCCATACTTCGGGTGTGCAGATTCGTACCATGGAAACCCAGCAACCCCCGATTCGTATTGTGTGCCCAGGTCGTGTATACCGCTGTGACTCTGACCAAACGCATTCGCCAATGTTCCATCAAATTGAAGGTTTGTATGTAGCTGAAAATACTAGCTTTGCAGAACTGAAAGGTTTATTGGTCAATCTGTTAAACGAATTCTTTGAAAAAGACTTAAAAGTACGTTTCCGTCCATCTTATTTCCCATTCACAGAGCCAAGCGCTGAAGTGGATATTATGGATGAGCGTGGTAAATGGTTAGAAGTGCTTGGTTGTGGCATGGTACATCCAAATGTCTTACAGGCAGCAGGGATTGATCCTGAAAAATACAAAGGCTTTGCTTTCGGTCTAGGTGTGGAACGTTTTGCGATGCTTCGTTATGGCATCAATGACTTACGTATGTTCTACCAAAACGATGTGCGTTTCTTACGCCAATTTGCTTAAACAGATTTATACCTCTCCCAGCCTCTCCTTGAAGGAGAGGAGTTGTTTGTGATGACTCGGGGTTCTCCTTCTTTTCCAAAAGAGGGAGTTAGAGGGGGATTCAAAAATTTAGATTTATAGGTTTTTAACAAAATGAAAATTAGCGAAAATTGGTTGCGTACATGGGTTAACCCAGCCGTTGATAGCAATACTTTATCTGATCAACTGACCATGTTGGGTTTAGAGGTCGATGATTTATCGCCTGCGGCAAAACCGTTCACTGGCGTGGTTGTTGGTGAAGTGTTGACGGTAGAGCAACATCCTGATGCAGACCGTTTACGTGTGACCACTGTGAATATTGGTTCAGGCGAGCCGTTACAAATAGTGTGTGGTGCACCAAACGTACGGGTTGGTATGAAAGCCCCTGTGGCAACCATTGGTGCTGTGCTTCCAGGCGATTTCAAAATCAAGAAAGGCAAACTTCGTGGCATTGAATCACAAGGGATGTTGTGTGGTGCATCTGAAATTGATCTAGAAGACAAAATTGATGGCCTTTTAGAGCTGCCCGTTGATGCACCTGTCGGTGTGGATATTCGTGAATATTTAAATTTAGATGATCATGTCATTGATATCAGCATCACGCCAAACCGTGGTGACTGTTTTAGTATTCGTGGTATTGCCCGTGAAATTGGGGTAATTAACCAACTGACTGTGACTGCACCTGAAATTAATGCCGTTGCCGCGACCATTGCTGATGAGAAAAAAGTTGTGGTGAGCACTGAAGGCTGCCCGCGCTATTTAGGTCGTGTGATTAAAAACGTGAATACCAAAGCAGCAACCCCAGAATGGATGGAACGCGCTTTGGTTCGCTCAGGGATTCGTCAGCACAGTATTTTGGTTGATATTACCAATTATGTACTGATGGAGTTGGGTCAACCGCTCCATGCTTTTGATGCAGCAAAAATTCAAGGTTCAGTCCAAGTTCGTCAAGCGAATACGGCGGAGAAATTGGTTCTACTGAATGAACAAGAAGTTGAGCTCAATGAAAAAGTCATGGTGATTGCGGATGATGAAAAAGCATTAGCGATTGCAGGCATCATGGGTGGCTTGTCTTCATCTGTTACCGATGAAACCCAGGACATTTTCTTAGAGTCTGCATTCTTTGCTCCATTAGCCATAGCAGGTCGTGCCCGTAGCTTTGGTTTACATACCGATGCATCACAGCGTTATGAGCGTGGCGTGGATTTTGAGCTGCCAATGCTAGCGATGCACCGCGCATCACAATTGATTGCAGACTTGGCGGGTGGTGAGTTCGGTCCGATTACGATAGCGGAACAAGCGGCTGTTTTACCGAAGCGTGAAGCGATTGAGCTAGAACAAGCGCAAGTGGATCAATTACTAGGTTATCGTGTAGATGCTGCATTTATTGCAGATGCATTAACTCGCTTAGGTTGTGCTGTGACGGTTAAAGCAGAAGATCAGTGGTCTGTAGTACCGCCTTCACACCGTTATGATATGGCAATCTACCAAGACCTGATTGAAGAAGTCGCACGTATTCATGGTTATGACAACATTCAAATCAGTTTGCCAAAAATTGAAGCGCAATTGGCTCAATATCAAGACCAATTTGAAATGACTCAGCTTCGTCAAACCCTCGTGACTTTGGGTTATCAAGAGGCGATTAGCTTTAGCTTTGCAGACTTAAAGCTTGAGAAGCAACTCAATACGGCTGTGAATCCTTTGGCTTTGGCTAACCCGATTTCAAGCGATTTAGCAGTGATGCGTTCAACATTGCTCTCTAGTTTGATTCCGTGCGTGCAATACAACGTAAACCGCCAACAAAGCCGTGTACGTTTCTTTGAACTAGGCTTACGTTTTGACTATCAAGACGCTGAATCTATTCATGATTTGAAACAAATTCCTACCCTTGCAGTGATTGCAACAGGTGCAAAAACGTCAGAAACTTGGCATGCTAAACCTCAAGCTATGGATTTCTTTGATTTCAAAGGTGAAATTGAAGAAGTATTGGCAGCAGGTCGTGTGCAGGTTGAATATGTTCGCTCTGAACGTAGCTGGTTGCATCCAGGGCAGTCTGCTGAGGTTTTAGTCGATGGCCAATCTATTGGTTACTTTGGTCGATTACATCCATCTTTAGAAGATGCATTGGATTTGAGCACGACTTGGGTGGCTGAACTTGATCAATCGGCTGTTTTGCAAACTTATGTATCTAATTTTACAGAATTATCACGTTTTCCGTCGGTTAGACGTGATATTGCGCTTTTAATTAGTGATAAGATAAATGTAAGTGAAATTCAGCAACTTATCGAAAAAACAGGTGGTGAGCTTTTAGACTCAACTTGGTTGTTCGATGTGTACACTGGGCAAGGCGTTGAAGACGGTAAGCGCTCATTGGCATTTGCACTTCTTTGGCAACACCCATCACGTACGCTTGAAGATGCTGAAATTAAATCCGGTATGGATCATATTTTACAAGTGTTGGAAAACACTTATCAGGCGACATTGAGGGCTTCATGACAGCATTAACAAAAGCGGAAATGGCTGACCATCTAAGTGAGCTCACGAGTTTAAACCGTCGTGAAGCTAAGCAAATGGTCGAGTTGTTCTTTGATGAGATTAGCCAAGCGCTAATCTCTGGCGAGCAAGTTAAACTTTCTGGTTTCGGTAACTTTGAGTTGCGTGATAAACGTCAACGTCCAGGTCGTAACCCGAAAACGGGTGAAGAAATTCCGATTTCTGCACGCCGTGTAGTGACCTTCCGCGCAGGGCAGAAATTCCGCCAGCGTGTGGGAAATGAGCAGATCGATTGATCTGCTTTTTTTTTGCTTAGAATTTTTGATGATCATTTGGCTGATTCAATTCTTGCCAAATAGTAGAGCTTTGTTTTTTGATAAAATTTGAGCATAAAAAAAGAGAGCCACGGGCTCTCTTTTTGACTAATCTCTAAGAGATTAGTGAGCTTTAGCTTCAGAAGCAGCAGCAACAGTAGCTTCAGAAGCAGCAGCAGTAGCTTCAGAAGCAGCAACAGTAGCTTCAGAAGCAGCAGCAGCAGCATCTACAGCAACTTCAGAAGCAGCTTGAACAGCTTCAGATGCAGCAGCAACTTCAGATGCAGCAGCAGGAGCTTCTTCTTTCTTAGCACAGCCAACGAAAGCTAAAGTAGTAGCAACTGCAGCAGCAATAGCGATTTTTTTGAATAACATGGCATCACTCTCTAAAATATGAGATTAAAAAAAACCGACGTTAGTCTGTTGTATGCTTTTATTGTTCCTAATTTTGCTAGGGACTAACAATGCAGGAGCAGCCTAACTGGTCTGCAAATATGCTATCACTGCGCATTTTGAATTGCTACTAGCTGGGATGAAAAAAGTGATAAAAAAGGTCTAAAAACAGGGCTTTTTTAACAGAAAATAACAATCAATGATGAGGTTTGTATTGGAGAAGTGCTGAATAAACATTTAAAAAGATGAAGGTTTTTTATTTCAAATTTTTGTTTATCAAAAACTTGCAAATAAGTTTACAGAGAATCGGATGAAATGTTGCTTTGTGTAAGCTAAGTCAACCAAATAAAAAGGCTGTCGTTAAGACAGCCTTTTGAGATGAAGCAGGTCGGATTAGCTGGTTGCTTTACGCTTCATTTGATCAAAGAAATCATCGTTGGTTTTGGTTTCTTTCATGCGATCAAGTAAGAATTCCATTGCTGCAAGTTCATCTTGAGTATGAAGTAACTTACGTAAAATCCAGACTTTACGTAGATTATCTTCAGACATTAAGCGCTCTTCGCGACGGGTGCCAGACTTTTTGATGTTCATCGCAGGGAAGACACGTTTTTCTGCAATACGGCGATCCAGTGTAATTTCTTGGTTACCAGTACCTTTAAATTCTTCGTAGATCACTTCATCCATTTTACTGCCAGTTTCAATCAGGGCTGTAGAAATGATGGTTAGTGAGCCACCTTCTTCAATATTACGTGCTGCACCGAAGAAACGCTTAGGGCGTTCTAGCGCATGTGCATCCACACCACCAGTTAAAACCTTACCAGATGAAGGCACAACCGTGTTGTAAGCACGTGCTAAACGGGTAATGGAGTCAAGAAGAATCACAACGTCTTTCTTGTGCTCAACCAAACGTTTTGCTTTTTCAATCACCATTTCAGCCACTTGAACGTGACGAGCAGGAGATTCATCAAACGTTGACGCAATGACTTCACCACGAACAGTACGTTCCATTTCGGTCACTTCTTCAGGACGTTCGTCAATGAGAAGAACGATCAGGAAGCACTCAGGGTTGTTACGCACGATCGACTGAGCGATGTTTTGTAACAACATGGTTTTACCCGCTTTTGGCGGCGCTACGATAATTGAACGTTGGCCTTTACCGATAGGTGCAACCAAGTCAACTACACGTGCAGTTAAATCTTCTGTCGTCCCGTTACCAAGTTCCATCACCAATTGCTCGGTTGGGAAAAGTGGTGTTAAGTTTTCAAACAAGATTTTGTTACGTGAGTTTTCTGGCGTGTCGTAGTTAATTTGGTTCACTTTTAACAGTGCAAAATAACGTTCGCCTTCTTTGGGTGGGCGAATGGTTCCCGTAATGGTGTCACCAGTACGTAGATTGAAACGACGAATTTGAGATGGGCTAACATAAATGTCATCTGGGCCTGCAAGGTAAGAACCTGCTGCAGAGCGTAAGAAGCCGAAGCCATCTGACAGAATTTCCAAAACGCCATCACCAAAGATCTCTTCGCCATTCATCGCATGGCGCTTTAAGATGGCAAAAATAATGTCTTGCTTACGGTTACGAGCCATTCCTTCGAGGCCCATAAATTCAGCAATTTTGATGAGTTCGCCAATCGGTTTTTTCTTGAGTTCGGTTAAATTCATAGGAGGTCAGATAAGAATCAAAAATTCTAAATTACAGGATGAAAAGGAAGCAACATTTAGCCGCAGACATGCAATGAAGTAACGCAATTGTATTTGAACTATAACAATTCAGAGGACTGATTCATTGTTTGAAGAGAAACGTGTCAAAACAATTTGTATTGCCGAGCGGCGATCTTATGTGTTGTGTCTTTTAAGAAAATGACAGGATTGAATAATCCTTTATCTCTTGATCATGCAATATAAGAGAGAAAGTCAGACTTGTCAATTTATAGCCGAAAAAAATACGCTGTTGTTTAGACAGCGTATTTCATTTTCAATCTAAACGGATGCTTAAATGTTTTCTTCAATGAAAGCAGTCAATTTCGATTTTGGTGCAGCGCCCACTTGTTGAGCAACAACTTCACCATTTTTGAACATAAGTAATGCAGGGATGTTACGGATGTTATAGTTTACAGCCGTTGCTTCGCAAGAAGTCACGTCAACTTTAACAATCTTCACTTTACCTTCGTATTCGTTCGCCAATACTTCTAATACAGGTGCAATTGCTTTACATGGCGCGCACCAGCCTGCCCAGAAGTCAACAAGCACAGGAACGTCTGATTGAAGTACATCAGCGTCGAAGTTTGTATCAGTTGTATTTACGATATTGCCAGACATGGATAGCTCCAGTTTCAATTTTTGGATAGTTTTATGGCTAATAGTATGTCATAGCCTGCTATCACTGAGTAGATGGATTACTAAATTTTCAACCTTTAGTTTGAATTTGTCTAATTGAAGCTCACGATGTTACTGATCGTGTAACACAATTGTCATATATGCCGAAATTTTAAAAGCTCGTCAATTTCTGACCACAAATGGCTTTTAAATTGCATGGAGGTGAATTAATCTAAGCACAATTCTGTATAGGTTTATATTAAATCATGTCTGATTTTTTGATTGATGAAGAGTTACTTGCTGCCATCGATATGGGGTCGAATAGCTTCCACTTAGCGATTGCGCGAGTGGACCATGGCGAAGTGAAAAAAGTTGCGTCAATGTCAGAAAAAGTACAGTTAGCAGCGGGTTTAGATGAAAATAAAAACTTAACAGAAGCCGCACAGCAACGTGGTTTGGCCTGCTTATCTCGATTTGTCGGACGTTTAGGTTCGGTTCAGCCGAATCGTTTAAGAATTGTGGCGACCAATGCGCTACGCCAAGCCAAAAATGGACATGAATTTATTCAAAAAGCGGCAGAAATTTTGCCGAAGCACATCGAAATTATTGCCGGTCGTGAAGAGGCTCGACTGATTTATTTGGGTGTATCGCATACCATGGTGAACAGTGGGCGCCGCCTTGTGATTGATATCGGTGGTGGTTCAACAGAGCTGATTATTGGTGAAGAATTTGAGCCCATTCATACTGAATCTTTACAAATGGGCTGTGTAGCATTTACCAAAGCTTTCTTTGTCGATGGTGAAATTAACCAAAAAAGTTTTGATAAAGCCGTGGTGGCAGCACGTAAGGAACTGTCTGGTATTGCGAATACCTATAAAGAAGCGGGTTGGGATACAGTGGTTGGTTCGAGCGGAACCATCAAAGCGTGTCGTCAAATTACTGTGAATATGGGTTGGAGTAATGAAAAAGAAGAACTCACCCGTGATGGCTTAGATAAGCTTAAAGAAAAATTGCTCAAATACAAACATGTCGCTGAGATGGAGTTTGATGGTCTAAAAGAAGACCGTCGAGCAGTTTTGCCAGCCGGAATCGCTATTTTGTATGCCATTTTTGATGTACTCGAACTGGATAAACTGGTGTATTCAGATGGTGCCCTACGCGAAGGGGTGATGTATGACTTGCTGGGACGTTTTCAACATGAAGATATTCGAGATCGTTCTGTACAAGCGTTAATGGGCCGTTATAACGCCGATCCAAAACAAGCTGAACGAGTCGTGAACATGGCTCAGCATTTGTTCGATGGTGTGGCGGATTCACTGAAATTAACCACAGAAGACAGTGATTTACTGCGTCGTGCAGCTTATCTGCATGAAATTGGTTTAGCAATTAGCCATGCGGGCTACCATCGTCATGGTGCATATTTATTGCAACATTCAGACATTGCGGGCTTCTCGCAAATTGATCAAAACCATCTATCGCATTTGGTGGCCCATCACCGTCGTAAGCTGCGCAGTGACGCACGTGTTGATGTGATGAAGGTCGGTGGCAACAAATTAGTCTATCTTTGTTTGTTACTTCGCCTCGCAGTTTTACTGAATCATAGTCGTAGCGATCAGATGCTTCCTGCCATTGAATTAACAGTAGGCAATGCGCAACAATGGCAGCTGAGTGTTTCTGGTAATGCCGCGCAATGGCCTTTGCTGGTTGCAGACTTGCATGATGAGCAAGCGCAATTTAAGCATTGGGATGTTGAGCTGGATATCCAATCAGAACAATTTGTCGATGAATAAATTGGTCAATTAGGGATTTATGGTTGAGCTATGAAGAATAAAGCTGCGCAATCCAAAGCATGGACGACGGTTCAAATTGCACGTCATCCTGAGCGTCCGCAATTTTTAGATTATGTGAGTGAAATTTTTACCGAATTTGATGCTTTGCATGGTGATCGCTTATTTGGTGATGATGGTGCAATGATCGGTGGATTAGCTCGCTTTGATGGTCAGCCAGTCATGATTGTGGGTCAACACCGTGGTCGCAGTACGCGTGAAAAGTTACAACATAACTTTGGTATGAGTAACCCAGAAGGTTACCGTAAATCACAACGTTTACTCGATATGGCTGAACGTTTTAATCTACCCGTCTTTACATTTATTGACACCATGGGTGCATATCCAGGTGTGGGTGCAGAAGAACGTGGTCAGGCTGAAGCAATTGCAACGTCTTTGGCACAACTTTCAAGCTTGAAAGTGCCTGTAATTGCAACTGTACTCGGTGAAGGCGGTTCAGGCGGCGCACTGGGTATTGGTGTGGCTGACCGTGTGGTGATGTTATCCCATAGTATTTATTCAGTCATTTCACCTGAAGGCTGTGCGTCTATTTTATGGAAAACAGCTGAAAAAGCAGAGCAAGCCAGCGAAGCTTTGGCATTGACTGCTGAAAAACTACAGAAAATTGGTATTGTTGAATATGTGGTCGATGAAGGTGAAGGCGCTCATCTCAACCCGGAACAAGTCATGCATGCTTTAAAAACCGTTTTAAAAGATGCATTGGCTGAGTTGCAACCAATGGATGCGAATGAACGATGCGAAGCACGTTACCAACGTTTAATGAAGTTTGGCAGCGACAATTTAGGGCTAGCGTCTTAACTGAGTTTCAGGATACACCTGAACAGCCTCATTTTTTAATCGGATGTAGTGGTGGCATGGATTCCATGCTGCTACTCCATTTGATGTCTCATTTATTTCCCAAGCGCATTCGCGCCATCTATGTTGATCATCAATTGCAGGATGTTAGTCCGCAGTGGGGCAGCTTTGTTCAAGAACAATGCTATGTACTTGATGTCCCATGTGTGATTCAAGCGGTGGATGTTGATACAGGCAATGTAGAAAGCCAAGCCCGCAGTGCACGTTATGCAGCTTTTCAGAAGCATCTTCTTGCCAATGAAATTTTAGTTCTCGCCCATCATCAACAAGATCAAGCCGAAACCGTTTTACTCCGATTACTCTCTGGTGCGGGGATTCATGGACTTGCCGCCATGCAGAGCATCGACATACGAGAGCAATTTACAATTTGGCGCCCTCTATTGGCTTTGTCCAGACAGCAAATTGAGCTGTGGGCCGCTGAGATGCAGCTGAGAAATATTCAAGACCAAACCAATTTTGATACCAGTTATGATCGTGCATGGTGCCGAGCTGAATTGTGGCCAATCTTAGAAAAACGCTTTCCGAAAATGCAGCAAGCTTTGGCACGCACCAGTTATTTGATGCAAGATGCCGAAATGATTTTGGCTGATGTGTTGGCACAAGATTGGGCCAGTTGCGGGAATGCTGCGGTTTTAAACTTAACCCCATTTCGTCAGTTATCTGCACCGAGACAGCGACAGTTGCTCTCTGCTTGGATGAAAGGTGAGGATTTATATCGCCCTGCTTTTGATATGGTGCAACGCTTGTTTGATGAAGTGATTGAATCCAAAGTGGATGCCCAAGCCGCATTGCATTGGAACCAATTTTATTATGTACGCTATCAACAACAGCTCTTTCGTGTCAGTAAAGCCGAGTATTTGGCGGAACAATTTCAGACGATTGAGTCAATTGAGCAACGGTTTAGTTTAGATCAAGCTTATGCATTGGCTTCAGGGAAATTTCGCATAGAAACACAAAAATATGGACTGTCTTCTGCATTATTAGAGCAGCCTTTACAGATAAAACCACGTTTAGGTGGAGAAAAATTGCATTTGTATGGGCGTGTTGGGGCATGGCCGTTGAAAAAAGCCATTCAGAGCGCACAAATTTTTCCGTGGCAACGTCATACAATACAAATATTAAGCATAGATAATGTTATGCTTGGTGTTTTTACGCCTAAAGGATTTTGGTTGGTCGAGTCGGCTTATTGTGAAGCGGGTGGATGGCAACCAAATTTAATCGCTTAGTTAAAAAATTCAGGATAGAGAAATAATCATGAGCGCAGTGTTGAATCGTAATATTTGTTTTATCGGCGGTGGTAACATGGCTCAAGCCCTCATTGGTGGCTTGATTTCACGTGGTTCACCTTCAACTCGCATTACGGTTTCTGATCCTGTTGAACAAGTTCGTCATTTATTGGCTGAAAAAGACTTGGTGGTGACTGAGGACAACGCATCTGCTATTCGTGAAGCCGATGTTGTGGTCTTAGCGGTTAAACCTCAAGTTTTAGCCAATGTTTTAAAGCCATTAAACGGTTTATTTGACGGTAAGTTGATTATTTCGATTGTTGCGGGTGCTGAAATTGCAACGATTGCTGCATTAGCTGGCAGTAATCGTATTGTTCGTGTGATGCCAAATACGCCTGCTTTAGTACAAACAGGTGCGCATGGTTTATATGCCACTGAGGCTGTAAATAAAGAAGACCGTGATTTGGCGAGCCAAGTACTTGCTGCGACAGGTTTGACTTTATGGGTAGGCGATGAAGCGCAAATTGATGCTGTGACTGCGGTGTCCGGTTCAGGTCCTGCGTATTTTTTCTATATGATGGAAAGCATGATCCGTGCAGGTAAAAACCTCGGTCTAGATGAAAAAGTAGCAACGGCGTTGACGTTGCAAACTGCATTGGGTGCGGCACAAATGGCAATCACGAGCTCAAATACACCAGCTGAATTGCGTAAAAATGTCACTTCACCGAATGGTACAACCCAAGCGGCACTTGAAGTGTTTGATCGTGCACAAATTTCACAAAATATCCAAGCTGCATTGGCTGCTGCTCAAAAGCGCAGTCAGGAACTTGCTCAAGAGCTGAGTGAAAGTAGCAAATAATCGTTTTATTTAGGAAAGTTCAAGTATGGGTGCAAACTCTGCGCTAATTTTTGGCATCATTATTAACGTTGCAATTTTACTGGTGTTCTTCCGCTTTCTCATGCAGTTGGCAGCGGTTAACTTTTATAACCCAGTAGTGATGTCGACCGTAAAAGCCACAAAAATTGTGGATATGTTTGGTCGTATTTTTCCAAATGTAGCGAAAGGCCGCGTTAACTTAGCGGCTTTAGTGCTTTTGGTTCTATTGTATTTGCTGAAAATTTTTGGTGTCATGTATCTCTCTGGAGCGATGCCAAATAGTCCTGTGCATTTGGTCATTTTAACTTTTGTGACCATGATTCAGGACTTGATTCGTTTCTGTCGTTACCTAATTTTTGCAACAATTATATTAAGTTGGGTCGTGATGTTTACGCAATCACGCTCGCCTTATATCGAAGTGATTCAAGAGCTTGCTGAACCATTATTGGCACCGTTTCGCCGTTTATTGCCCAATATGGGGATGATTGATCTTTCTCCAATCGTAGCGTTCTTGGCGTTGTATATTGCTGAAATGATTATGAATGAAGTGGCGATTGTCCTGCTCACTGGTTTATAAGATTGTAGCGAATAAAAAAGGACTCGATTGCGAGTCCTTTTTTTGTGGTTGAAATTTTTAGGTGAAGACGTTGATATTTCTTCTAGGAGGCAAATGACCTCCATACCAGCCTTCCTCCTAGGAGGAGGAAGGTGCAAATTTTTTAGTGGGCTTCATCCCAGTTTCGACCTTTGCCGACTTCAACCAACAATGGCACAGAAATCTGCAAAACAGACTGCATCACGTCTGCCAGTTTCGAAGCTAGTTCATCTGCAATACTTTCATCGACTTCAAAAACCAATTCATCGTGTACTTGTAGTAGCATTTTGGCTTGATCTTTAGGCAGCATTTGATCAACTGCAATCATCGCCATTTTAATAATGTCCGCAGCAGAACCTTGCAGCGGTGCATTAATTGCGGCACGTTCAGCCGCTTGTTTGATCATTTTATTGCTTGCCATAATATCGGGCGTATACAAGCGACGGCCTAAAATGGTTTCGACAAAACCTTGTTCACGTGCAATTTGGCGGGTACGTTCCATATAGTCGAGCACGCCCGGATAACGCTGGAAGTATTTCGCAATATAGCCACGCGATTCTTCACGGCTAAAACCGAGTTGACGGGTTAAGCCAAACTCAGACATGCCGTAGAGTAGACCGAAGTTGACGGCTTTGGCCTGACGACGTTGGTCTGAAGTAACATCTTCAAGTGCGACACCTAATACTTCAGCCGCTGTACGACGGTGTACATCTTGCCCATGATTAAAAGCATCGACCAAGGCTTCATCTTGTGAGAAATGTGCCATTAAACGCAGTTCAATTTGTGAATAATCGGCTGCCAAGAGCACGCGACCTTGTGGAGCAATAAAGGCTTTACGAATTTGACGTCCAATTTCCTCACGCACAGGAATGTTTTGTAAGTTGGGATCGGTCGAAGATAGACGGCCTGTTGCAGTCAGTGCTTGGTGGTAACTAGTATGCACACGATGGGTATCACTGTTGGCTTGTTTTAATAAGCCATCGGTATAGGTGCTTTTTAGTTTGGATAACCCACGATAGTCCAAGATTAGCTCGGTAATTGGGTGGTCAATCTTTTCTAAAACACTTTCAGAGGTACTGTACTGACCCGTTGCGGTTTTTTTGCCGCCCTTAAGTCCGAGTTTATCAAACAGAATTTCACCGACTTGCTTCGGCGAGCTGACATTGAAACTTTGTCCTGCTAGTTCGGTAATTTGGCTTTCAAGATTGGCCATGGTATTGGCAAACTCAATACCGAGTTGGTCAAGGAAGCCTAAGTCGAGCTCAATGCCGTTTTCTTCCATGATGGTGAGGACACGGGCAACTGGCATTTCGACATTGTGCAAGATATTGACCAGTTCGGGATGCTTTTGTAGTTTGGCATCGAGCACTTCAAACAGGCGATAGGTCACATGGGCATCTTCCGCAGCATAGTGCGCGGCGGTTTCGATCTCAATTTGGTTAAAGGTTTTCTGTTTTGCACCTTTACCTGCTACTTGTTCAAAGGTCGTGGTTAAGTGGCTGAGGTAGAGACGCGAAACGTCATCCATCCCGTGACGAGTCGCCACAGCATTGAGTACATAAGATGCCAACATGGTATCGAAATACCAGCCTTTTAGCTCAATGCCATGATTTTCTAAGACATGCGCATCATATTTCAAATGATGCCCAATTTTCTGAACCGACTCATCTTCTAAAATAGGCTTGATTTGCGCCAAGATCTGTTCACGATCTAACTGCGCAGGTGCATTTTCATAATCATGCGCAAGTGGAACGTAATAGGCATCTTGCGCATCAAATGCGACCGAAAACCCGACAATTTGCGCAACGCGATAGTCTAAACTGGTGGTTTCAGTATCAAAGGCAAAACGTTTTTCTGTAGTTAAACGCTTGAATAATTGTGTCCACTGTTCTGCACTGAGCACAGTATGGTAGTTCGCTTGACCCAGTTGGTCATCGACGCTGCTTTGAACAGCCTGATCTTCTGTATTGATAACGGTTTCAGACTGCGCTGATTTAGCAATGTGTTGCGTCGCTTGTTTGTAGGTTGCACTATTGGGATTGTTTGGATGATCGAGCGATTGCAACTGCTGACGGAATTCAAGCTCGGTATACAGTGAACGTAAGGCTTCGGTATTCGGATCTTGGAGTTTCAGATCGTCAAAGGTCAGTCCTGTCTCTAAGTCACAGACAATACTTGCCAGTTGGTGATCTAGAGCAATTCCATCAGCATGTTCTTTGATGTTTTGACCGACTTTGCCTTTGATTTTATCGACATTTTCTAAAATGCCACCAATCGAGCCGTATTCTGTTAACAGTTTTGCCGCAGTTTTTGCACCAACACCCGGAACACCCATAATGCCGTCAGAGGCATCGCCCATTAAAGTCAGATAGTCAATAATTTGGTTTGGCCACACCCCAAACTTTTCAAACACGCCATTTACATCCATCGGCTTGTCTTTAAAGCTGTCTTCTAAGGTGACTTTATCTGTCACCAACTGTGCCATGTCTTTATCGCCTGTGGAAATCAGCACTTGCTGTCCCGCGGCTTCCGCACGTTTGGCCAATGTCCCGATGATGTCATCTGCTTCGGCACCTGGGAGCATGTACAAGGGGATACCCAAAGCACGAATTAAGGCATGCAAATATGGAATTTGCTCTGATAACTCCTCAGGCATACTCGGGCGGTCACCTTTATAAATCGGCGATAGCACATGACGAAAAGTTGGTTCTGGTGTATCAAAAATGACTGCCATATGTGTTGGCTGGGTACGACGCATCAGTTTTTGGATGGCAGAAATTGCCCCACGAATTGCATTGGTATGTAAGCCAGTTGACGTGGTGAGCGGTGGCAAAGCATGAAAAGCACGAAATAAAAAGTATGAGCCATCGACCAAGACAAATGGTGGCATTGCAAGATTCCTTATCCAAATAACCCGTTTATTGTACGTGATTTTGGCACAGAACAAAGTGTATTGATGTACCGATTGGCATAGATGGTTACGGTTATGCGCTTAAAGATGTACTACAAGCTGATGTATTATTTGAAGATGAGAAAAAGAGATTGAGAACGGATGCAAACTGGACAGCGTGAAATTCGCATGATGTGGTTAATGGGGCTGACGATTGTTGCGATTGCAGCATGGTTTTTGGCCGTGCCGCTGTTGAGTGCATTGTGTGGAATCGCGTTGATCATGAGTGTTATGCACTATGTCGATAGCATTGAAAACCCTAGTATGACCTTGGCGGAACAACGGGGCATTGCTTTTCAGCCAACGTCAAAAGTGCCGCTTTACCTTGCTGCTTTCGTCATTTTGATCGGTATGGTGGGGCAATGGGGCGGACTCATTGGATTGGGGATCAGTGGTTGGTTGTTCTTTTTCTTTCGATGGTTACGTCGCCTAGAATATCTATTGTTATCCGTGCAAGCACAGCCATATCAGGTGATATCTGACCGATTCACAGAATCTGAAAATTCTCCCTCTTTACCCACTACTCTAAACAACACAGATGATTTAAGTCTCAGTGAGCAAGTGAAACGCTGGCTTTGGCAGGGCAATCCTGTCTTAAAAGTTGCGATTGTGATACTGCTGATTGGGCTTATTTTGTTATTACGCTTTGCCACCGAACATTGGCAGTTGAGTCTCGCGGTTAAGCTGAGCCTCGTTGCTGCGGTAAGTGTAGGTGTTGTGGTCTTTGGTTGTGTGCTCCTACAAAAGAACCGCAGTTTTGCTTTGGCTTTAGAAGCACTTGGACTGTCAGGCTTATTTTTGACCTTATTTTTTGCTTACTACAACGGCGTGATTGCAAGTTTAGCGATTGCAAGTCTGTGCTTTGTGGTGGTGATGGCGGTTACACTTTGGCTCAGTTTAAAACAGCAGTCGATTGAGCTGGCGTTGATGGCGATGATCATTGCTTATTTGGCACCCTTTACTTTGCCAGTACGGAATGCCACTGCGATAGAGCTAGTGGTCTATTATTTGGTCATTAATATTGCGGTTGCTGTTTTAAGCACGTTCAGACCGTGGAAAGTCCTCAACCAAATTGCTTTTTTAATGACGGTGGTCGTAGGCGGAGCGTATGCCTTTTATCAAGGCAAAGCGTCTGAGCGAGACATGCTGGCCGTGTTGGTTTTGGCACATAGTGCGGTCTTTATTTGGTTGAGTTTTCGTTATAGTCAACTGTTGGCGCGTGAGGATTTAACGCAGTTTAAGTTAAAACCGATCTTGGATGTGGCTTTGATTTTTGCTGCACCCATTGTTGCTTTTGCTTTTTTGTATGTGATGTATTTTGAAGAAACGACTTGGCAGGCAGGCTTTAGTCTGGGCTTTGCAGCGCTCTATGCCGTGCTTTATCAACTGCTAAAAAGAGCCCATAGCGTTGAGCTGATTGCGCAAAGTTATCTCAGTTTGACTTTGGTCTTCTTGGCACTGATTCCCCCTATTTTACTGCCTGATCAGTGGGGCGTAGTGGGTTGGAGTGTTGAGGGTGCATTGATCTTTATGTATGCCTTATATCGAAACTCTGCCCTGAGTCGTTATTTGGCGATGGGCTTATTGGCCGTGGCAGGACTATCAAGTCTGTATTATGTGGTGGAGCTCAATCGTTTTCCAACGGAAGTCTATTGGGCGCTGTGTCTGAGTTATTTTGCTGTGGTTGCCGTTGCCAACAGTGTAGAGCGCTTTAGACAACAGTTGTCTTTTGCCACCATTGCCTTTTTTTGCTTACAACTACTTTCAGCAACCAGCATGTTGTTTATTTTACTTTTGGATGAAATCGACAGTAAAAGTCAGGTAATGATGGCACTGCTGATCATCGTGCTTTTATATACAGTACTAAATGAATGGTTGCTCTACCGTAAAGCCAGTTGGTCATGGTTATTACCCAAATGGATTGGCCTGATTCCGCTGTATGCCGTTGCCTTCATTTTCTTGGTTGACCTGAGCCATGATGGCATCATTATGTGGTCGACTGGTTTAGATCGCCTCTTGTTTGCTTTAACAAGTGGATTACTCACGTTGCTGTGGTTGCGCCCGTTACAGGGGGTAGCGGATGAGCAGGAGTGGGTGAGTTTGGGTGCTTTACTCAGTTTGGCGTTCACCAGCTTAACTCTCATTCCAAGTATGCCGTATTTGAGCATGGTCATTTTACCGCTGGCCTTTGCTGCATGGTGCTATACACAACCGACTCAAACGCGATGGAGACAGTTTTGGCGGGCACGCAACACCTTAGTGCTCATGTTGTTTTGGATCGTGTGTTCTCAGATCTTTAGCCAACAAGCTTTTGCAGGATACTGGTTACCCATTTTCAACCCATTTGACTTGGTCAGTATTGCAATGCTGATCGGTTTCATTTGGATGCTGAATTTACAAATGAAATCGGGTTTGGAAAAAAGTCTGGGTGCCATTTTGATGATGTCGAGTCTACTTTGGCTCAGTAGTTATGTGGTGCTACGTGCGCTTCATGTCTATTTCCTCACACCCTATAATGACTGGGAAATGTGGGAAAATGCCTTGGTGCAACTGAGCTTTACTTTGCTTTGGGTCAGTTTGGCTTTCATTTGCATGCTGACGGCAACCAAACGCAACTTGCGTTCATTGTGGATTTTCGGTGGCTGTATTTTAGTTCTGGTGACGCTGAAATTGGTCTTGTTTGACTTATCTCACATTGGGACACTCACCCGCGTGATTTCATTTTTAGGTGCGGGTTTAGTGATGTTAGTGATTGCGTATATTGCGCCGATGCCGGAACTTGAGGAAAAGACCAATTAAACAAGTTCAGCTCCTTATGTCTGCATGGATCATAAGGAGCTGAAGAGATTTATTTGATGTTCGGTTCTCGTTTTAAGGCTTGCGCATTGGCATATTGATCAATTTCTTCATTGGATAATGGACGTGAAAGCGGATGATCGACAAAACCCATTTTCGGCACAGGAATTTCGATTTGGTTATCTAAGAAACCATTGCGAATACGTTCCTGCATTTCATCGCGCACTTGTAAAAAGTGTTCTTGCTGACACCACACGGCAAACAATAACTCAATCGAAGACTCGCGAAAGGCGGTGACGGTGACGGCAGGTTTAGGGTCGGCCAGCACCAAAGGATATTTATTAGCCACATCAATCAGCACCTCGCGTACTTTAATGATGTTCTCATGAAAGTTAATTGCTAGGGTGATGGGAATACGCCGTATTGGAAACTTAGAGAGGTTATGAACTGGGGCTCGAATCAGTTGTTCATTCGGTAGTCGTACATAAATGTTGTCCTGAGTGAGTAACTTAACCGAGAGTAGGTCAATTGAAATGACTTCACCTTCAATGGTATTGCCGCGAATAAGGGTGATTGAAATGGTGTCACCAATTTCAAAAGAACCTTCACCAATCAGGAATAATCCACTGATTAAGTTGGATGCAGATGTTTGTGAGGCAAAACCCAAAGCAACCGTCAAAATACCTGCTGCGCCTAAAAACACACTGAGTTTAAAACCAGCTTCTTTGAGGCTGGCCATCACAAAAATTAGGAAAATAAAGTAAAAAATACCACGACGCCAGACCAGCCGTTGGTGGGCGTTAAACTTGGTGCCAATGGTTCGGATAAAGGTATTTGAAACCAGACGTGCCAAGAGAAACCCAACAAAACACAGCACTAAGGCAATTAAGATTTCCGTTAGTCGTTCTGTATTGATGTTGGTAAAAATGCCTTTTAGGCTACTGGTAATTTCTTGGGGAATATTTGAGTTTGGCATCTGTCCCCCTTAGAAGAATGAATCAAACATATTAAATAACGCGCTCGCCGAAGAGCGTGGCGGATGCACATAAATCACTTTGCCTGCATGCGGCGGCGTACGGTTCTCGATACGGATTCGCGGTGGTCGATCGGCGCCTTCATGTAAGACTTTAATTTGCGATGTCCAAAGTCGATCCGTACTTTCACTATAAAATAAAGGCAGGGCTGAAACAGGCACGTTCATGCGGTCAAAACGCAGTTGTAAATGGCTGGTGTTGTGGAACTCAATGGGCGTCACTGCACGAAATGCACGTGGTTTGAGTTGATGCAATTCAGTTCGACCATCGACAGCTGTAGCGTAGGCAATTTCACCTGTACGCTGGTTTGGCCCAAACCAAGTTTCTTTGGGTAAAATCACAGGAATATCAAATAGGGGATCGCGCTGACCTTCAATAAAACCCGAAATCCATAACGGAGTGCTGATATACAGCGTCCCGCGCTGACCAGCTGGAATATAAATCGGGTCGACAGGTTTAATTACCACTGAACGATCGGCCAAACGTGGCATCAGTTGAATCGTATGGTGAGTGTTTTTAAACATGTAGCGTTTAATTTCAACGGGTTGTGGAAAGGCGAAATGAGGGTCTTCTATCGCATGCCATTTTTGCTCATAGTCGTACTGAACTTGAGGGCGATGAAACTCTAAACGCCACTCTTGTAGACCGCGTGTGAGGCGAAAAAGTAATGAGCCGAACTGCCACGCACGGGCTTGATTCAACTCAAAGTTGTATTCCCCCCACCATTTTAAATTGGGGCTATCCGATTCAAACAGTTCATTCATATTAGGCAACAGCACATTTCCTTATATTGCAAATCAGTGAAAAACAGACTTCACGCTGTCATATGCTTAGAGTACACTCAAAATAATATTTTTCATCATTATTATAATTTTAAGATGCAAGTGCTTAAACAATTACAAATTCCCTATAGTTTTGCGAAGCGTCATGGTGTGCTGTTGCGTTATGAAGGTGATCAAGCCTTTATTGTGCGCCGTGAAAGTACCCCGTTGTTGGCTTTGCAAGAGGCACGTCGTTTTTTAGGTGTGGCAGCACAACATCAACTGTGTAGTGATGAAGAATTTCATCAGCTTTTAAGCAGTAGCTATGCAGGGGACAGTGGCGAATCACAACAAGTGGCCGCTGGTTTAGACGATCATCCCGATTTACTTAGTTTAGCTGACCAAGTGCCTGAAGCTGAAGATCTGATGGATCAAGAAGATGATGCCCCAATTGTTCGTTTGATTAATGCATTATTGTCTGAAGCCATTCGTGTTGGCGCATCCGATATTCATATTGAAGCCTTTGAAAAGAAACTATCGGTGCGTTTACGTGTCGATGGGCAATTACGTGAAATTGTGCAGCCACGCCGTGAACTAGCACCGCTGTTGGTGTCTCGTATTAAAGTCATGGCAAAACTGGATATTGCGGAAAAACGGATTCCGCAAGATGGGCGTATTTCACTGCGTTTAGCCGGTCGTGAAGTGGATGTGCGTGTATCGACTTTGCCATCATCACATGGCGAACGTGTGGTGATGCGTTTATTAGATAAACAAGCCGGTCGTTTGAACATGACACATTTGGGCTTGTTGAAACCTGACTATGAGCGTTTAACCCAATTGGTGCATCGCCCACACGGGATTATTTTGATCACAGGTCCGACAGGTTCGGGTAAAACCACAACGCTTTATGCGGCGCTTTCAGACCTCAATGATGGTTCGAAAAATATTTTGACCGCAGAAGACCCGATTGAATATCAACTGGAAGGGATTGGACAGACACAAGTCAACACCAAAGTCGATATGACTTTTGCGAGAGCCTTAAAGGCCATGCTACGACAAGACCCTGATGTAGTCATGGTGGGTGAAATACGTGACTTGGAAACGGCTGAAATTGCGGTACAAGCATCGCTCACAGGGCATTTGGTTTTATCTACACTGCATACCAATACGGCCATTGGTGCGGTGACCCGCTTAAAAGATATGGGCATTGAACCGTTTTTGCTATCGAGTTCTTTGATTGGTGTCATTGCACAGCGTTTAGTGCGAACCTTATGTAGTCACTGTGTGACATGGCATGATGCCGATACTTTTGAAACACAACTGTTTCAGCATTTGAACCCAAAAGTAGAACTTCAGTTACCTCAACCGAATGGCTGTGAACGTTGTTCACATACGGGTTTTACGGGGCGGACGGCAATTTATGAAATTGTTGCTGTGGACGATCAGATGCGCCGTTTAGTTCATGGCAATGCAGCTGAGTTTGAGCTAGAAAGTTATGCAAGACAACACTCAGGTTCTATTCGTGATGATGGTTTGCGTAAAGTATTGGCGGGGAAAACTACACTGGAAGAAGTATTGCGTGTGACCAATGACGCTGCTGAATAATAGAATATCGAGTAGTGGATACGGATTATGTGTGTAGTTGTATTATCCTGAAATTACCTGATGTGTTTCATAACAGATTTCGTTTTACTTTTAGAATGAAAATAAAGAACTTTATAATGATGAATAAATCCTTAGCCTTGTTTGGTGTGTTGAGTGGTATGGTATTTTTTACTCCACTCAGTTTTGCAAAAGATGAAACTTTTAATGTTTATAAACAATGCAATGATGAAATGGAGTGGTCTTGTGATGTCATTAGAAACACCAATGGCAAGAAAGAAAAAGTTTATGGCGGTATGAAATCACCAAACATTGAGCGTTTAAATCAAAATTATTATCATGTTCAAATGTCATGTGGTAGTCCATGTCAGGCTCATAGTTTTCTATCGAGAAATAAACAAAAAGATGATGTGACTCAAGAATTTATCGCTATTGATACGAAAAATAATTGTTTAATTGAAACTGATTCTGAGCACAATAGAATCACAGCTCGCCAATTAAATTCGAAAAAAAGACATATTTTGATCAGTACTCAGCACCCTATTTTTCAAAACGTCCCTATTTTTGATATTGCCCAATATACTGTGTTCCAAGGCACTTCTTATTTTGATCAAAAAGGAAATTTGATTTTGCTGGCAGATGAAATCGATGATCAAAAGAAATTTAAAAAGATATTTCTAAACCCTTGTAAGTTATAAAATCTCTATCCCAAAGCTATGACTTTGGGATAGAAGAGATGACTTAAACAATTACATTCAATGTCACATCAATATTACCACGCGTTGCATTTGAATAAGGGCAAACGATATGTGCTGCATCCACTAATTTTTGGGCTTCTGCTTGCTCTAAACCTTCTAAGTGAATGTTCAAGGTCACTTGAATACCAAAACCTGTTGGAATAGGGCCAATCCCAACATCACCTTCGATATAAACATCAGGTGTAATTTTTAACTGGTCACGGTTAGCAACAAACTTCATTGCACCTAGAAAACATGCAGAATAACCTGCGGCAAAAAGCTGTTCAGGGTTCGTTCCACCACCTGCGCCGCCCATTTCTTTAGGAACGGTGAGTTTTACATCTAAAATTCCATCAGAAGAGGTTGCGCGACCATCACGGCCACCTGTCGCTTTAGCATGTGCTGTATAAACTACTTTTTCTAAAGACATTGTGATTCCCTGAATATTGTATTTGAGTCCTTATCCTGTCCTAAATTGCAGAAAGAATAAGCAGTGTTTTTGTAAATTTATACAGAGTGTGCTTACGATTAGGTTGAAGGTTTAGTCTATTAAATATCAATGATATGGATGTCTATTATTGTTTTTTAACATTCGCGATCGGGGCTTGTCGATGTGAATGAAAACTGAGAGCGATTCGGGATATTATTAATTTTTAAAGGTAAATAGAGTCATGCATTTTATGAGTGCTAGAGCTACTCAATGAAAGAGCAGCAGTGAATCAATATGAAGTTTTTGTGCGAAGAATAACCTTGTCTTAAACGATCGCAGCGTGATTAAAACTGCACTAATTTTCGGTGTTGCATTAACGGCATGCTTTCACGGATTTGAGCTTGTTCTGCCAAGTCAAAAGGTACAGTAATCAACTGTGCACCCGGGTTAAGAATTAAATCCAAAACTTGACCACGGCTATTGGTTGCTGCTGCATGTCCCCAAGTCTGTCTTTTTTCACCATGCCAGCCTTGTTGCGCTGCGCCTAACACGATGCTTTGGCTATCCATCGCACGGGCTTGTAATAATAACTGCCAGTGCATTTGCCCCGTAGTGTAGGTAAATGCAGCAGGAGCAGTTAAAATATTTGCACCACGCGCGCGTAAAGTTAAAGCCAGTTCAGGAAAGCGTAAGTCATAGCAAACCATTAAGCCAATATTACCAAAAGGTGTTTTTGACACAACGACATCTGTACCAGGTTCAAAAAACTTAGATTCTTGGTAGTCACCCACAGCATCGCCAACTTGTACGTCAAACAAATGAATTTTGTCATAACGTGCTTCAGTACGTTCAGGGCTAATGCAAAGACTGACTGTACGAACACGACCATCTTCAATAACAGAACCATCTGGACGGAACGGGCATGGGAGAGTACCTGCGACGATCCAGATCTGATATTGATGAGCAAGATTTTCTAAACGCTTTTGAATGTCTTCAAACTGTGCAGCGGTCTCACGTTGTTTGCCTGCGGCAAAACAAACGAAGTTTTCGGGGAATACAATAAGTTCAGCACCATTTGCTTTACTTTGTTGAATGAGAGACTCAATGACAAGGAAGTTTGCTTCGATGTCATTTTGAGAGTTCATCTGTACAACAGAAAGTAAAGTCATAAATGGGCCTATAAAATTTGTTGTTATGCGTTTTGTTGCTGTGACACTTGATCGAGGCTGTCTTGTTCTTTTTGCAACTGTTTGACCAGCGGTTCAAACATATTTTGATTACTTTGATTCAGTTCCATCAAAGTCTTATGCGCATCTAGTACGGTGTTTAACATATTACGATGTGTAATGTGTTCTTCCATCAGTTCGAGGGTACAAACGTTTGGATCGCCACAGTAGTTTAAAATCACAAAAACCTGCCCTAGCCCCATACTGTTGGCTAAGGTAGTGATATCAGAGTTGGTGGACAACATGACAGCTTGGATATTATGGATCTGTTTAAGCTTTAAGCCTAACTTTGCCAAAATGCCTAACACAGTGCTGTCGATGAATGTAGTTTGGGTTAAATCTACGATTGCACCAACAACATTTGACTGTTGTTCAATACGGTTTAAAAGTTTGTCTAGACTGATACAAGATTGGGCACGCACTTCGCCAATAAGCTTAAAAATATGCGTTCCATTCAAGCTTGCATATTCAACATGACCTGTTGACATATAAATGCCATTTGCAGAGAAGGATAGGAAATTATCCCATAGGGCAAATACTTACTCAAGTATCTAACAGTCTTAGAAAATAGGATATTGTAATAAGTTATTGATAATTTGATTAATTCATTCGACGTAAACTTAAAATAGCAATATCGTCTGCAACATGCTCTGGTGCTTCAAAGGATTGATTTTGCAAATGATAGACCAATTGTGTGAACTGATCATTCAGTCCGCCATTGAAGGGTTCGAGTGCGCCATCGGAACAAATAATGAAGCGGGCATGACGGTTGAGTACACATTCATGCTCTTCAACTTCCAGTTCTTCAGTAAGGCCTAAAGGAAAACTACTGGTATGTAAGATTTTAGGAGCTTGATTTGGCTCAAAGATAATTGCGGGGGGGTAATGTCCTGCACTCGACCAACGAAGTTGATGTGTTTCGAGGTTTAAAATCCCTGCAATCATGGTGATGTGCTTTTCAATATTCTCTTGAACCAACATGCCATTGAGTTTCTTAATTAACCCACGCGGTGTTTTGGCACGACCATGAAAAGCCGCCATCCAAGAGGTTAATAAGCTACTGGTGACCCCATGACCAGATACATCAGCTAAATAGAACATCACTTCTTTATCGCTAATTTTCCAATAATCAAACCAGTCTCCAGACAAATAAGCAGAAGGCTGAAAAAACGTTTCAACGGTGTAGTTTTGGAGTTCTATAGCGTTTGGTAAAAGTCGCTTTTGTAACTCTGCTGCAGAAGGTAAATCTCGACTGTCTTGATTACGCTTATATTGAGCATCAATTTTGAGTAAGGATTGCTGTGGGTTACTGGGCAGTTTATTCCACATCCAACCTGCTAAAGCACCGAGTTCCCAAGCTTGGGCTAAAGCACTACCTTCATTTTCAAAGGCAAGGACAATGGTGGGCAGTGTCCATTTATAATCTAAATAATCTTGGATATCGGCAATAGCAATAATAGTCGGGTCATAAAGATCAATGTCTTCTATGCGAATCATTTGCACACTTGGTAGTGTGTCTAGCACCTGTTCTAAATATGGAATATGGCGAGAAGGTTGAATGAAATACATAAAAAAAATGGCTTATCCTTAGCATTAAGCTATTGCTTTACTATAACAAGCAAATTACAGCTAGAGAAAAAAAATTCAACTCTAGCTGCAATACATTGTTATTCCGTATCTAACATTTGATGCGATTCATTGGTTGATGGAGAGTTAGAGGAATCATCATCACCGACCTCATCAATGAACATTCCTTCAGCTTCTTGGCCTTTTTTCTCAGCAATAATGAAGTTTTTACGTTGTAAATAAATATCACGAATTGAGGAATATTTGTCGCCTTGAATCGCACCCTCAATATCAATCAGTTGTGATCGCACATCAATACCACGTAAAGTCTGTTCCGCCCAATACAGGCCTTCTTCATCTTCTAATATGTATCTTTGTGGGCGCGCATAGCCGTCAACAACCAAGCCAAAGCCATCACGGAAAGTACTTGGCCCAAAAACAGGAAGTACTAGGTATGGGCCAGATGGAACCCCCCAATAGCCAAGAGTCGTACCAAAGTTTTCATCTTCAGTTTCTAAACCCAAGCGCGAAGCAGGATCTGCAAAACCTAAAGTAGTTACCGTATTAATGGTAAATCGACCTAAAGTTTTTGCGGCACGGCCGGGACGACCTTGTATAAGTTGGTTCACCGCATTCCAAGGTTCACCCAGGTTTTTACGAAAGCCACTATAAGAGTCACGAATCGGAGAAGGGATCTTTTCTTTATATTCCACAGCAATTGGGCGAACGATCGCACGGTCTAAAGCATCATTGACGGCAAAAATTTGTCTATTTAAAGGTTGAAGCGGATCTTTTACATTATCAGGTTGTGCTGCATTGGCATCTACTTTTAAATCTTTTGCTTTAATATTCTTTAATTCTTTAAGCGAAGAAGATTGAGCTGTTTGCGGATCAGCACTGGTATCTATTTCGCTGGCAGCTGTAGGCGCTACATCTTCAGCAAATGCAAATGTTGTAAAGCCTACAAAGAGTAGACCAGCACATAAGTGGCGAATGTGTTGCATATAAAAGAGTTCCGGAACTTTATAATCAGCAGGTGAATTAAAAAAATAATCTTTTAACTATCTTAACAGCTCTTTATTGCTCATTGTTAAATCAAATTTTAAGAAATGTTAGTAAAAAAGCGACATTTTGCTGAATAAATAAACAAGCGGGAGTTTTTTTATAAATAATTGAAGAAAGGGGGTTGTGTTGGGTGTGAAATACTGTAGAATGCACATCCATCGGCGGTGATGTTGATTAAAACTTGTTGAGAAACAAGGATTTAGCTCAAGAGTCAAAATCTGGAAGTCTTG
>NZ_LSOD01000022.1:0-33353 GCF_001592855.1 Acinetobacter sp. BMW17 | reverse complement strand
GCAATCGAGGAAAAAGATTGGGATTGAGGTTCAATCTAATTGCTGGGATCTATAATTTGGAACTGAGTAAAAAATGATTTATGAAAGAGGTCTATTATGTCCTAGCAGGATTAAATTGAATTTAGCTTAATCATTCAGTATGTTGAATATATAGAAGAATAAAGTATAGGAAAAGCCGATGTTGCTTTTAGAAGAAATTTTTAAAACTAAAAAAATACAACAGAGTGATGAGTTTAATCTGAGAATACATCGTGGGCTGAGTTGGTTAAAGCAAGCATTCCTGCTCGATCATGATCCCGATTTGCAATTTATCAGCCTCTGGATTTCTTTCAATGCTATATATGCACAAGACTTGGGGCAAAGTCAGGACAAACAGAGTTTACGTCAGTTCTTACATTTAATTTGCCAGCATGATGTCGATCATAGAATTTATAGCATTTTATGGGACAAGTTTAGTCAAGCCATTCGTATGCTCTTAGACAACCAATACACCTATCAAGGCTATTGGGACTATCAAAATAAGAAAATTGGTTTAGAGGTCTGTAAGGCTCAGCTTGAACAGGAAAAGAAGAAAGTGGCGAAAGCGCTACAGCAGAAACATTCGGTCGATATTTTATTGGTACTGTTTAACCGTTTATATACCTTGAGAAATCAGTTGATGCATGGCGGTTCAACCTATAAGAGTTCATTGAACCGCAAGCAGTTGCAAGATGGCTGTCAAATTTTATCGGCTTTGCTGCCCGCATTTTTGTACATTGCTTTGGAGAATGCCGATAGTCTCGATTTGGGTAAACCTTTTTACCCAGTGGCTCAGGTCAGTTAGCACTCAAAATGAAGTGCCCAAACAAAAAGACAGTTTACTGAGTAAACTGTCTTTTTTGAGGGTTAAGCAATACCATGTTTTTTGCTATATAAGGTATCCAGCAGAGCAAAGACACCCGCCATCATCACCAGTGTAATACCGACCAAACATGTACTAGTCCAGCCACCGTGATGCCATGCATAGACACCCAGTGCCGAGCCACACGCGCCACCAATAAAATATAAGGTCATATAGA
Source organism: Acinetobacter sp. BMW17 (assembly GCF_001592855.1). NCBI lineage: Bacteria > Pseudomonadati > Pseudomonadota > Gammaproteobacteria > Moraxellales > Moraxellaceae > Acinetobacter > Acinetobacter sp. BMW17. Next base: position 32,295 of record NZ_LSOD01000022.1, on the reverse strand, counting down.
TGGAGTTCACCCGCGACTTCGCATCGGGGCGTAAACGGAAAATCACGTTTTGGTTACAACTGTGTGTGGTTGCAAGTCCTAAATTAATCAGTGCATAACCGATGATGTAGCTGATGAGTGAACTCCCGCCTAAATATAGGAACACCCAACTGAGGGCTAACGTCCCACAGCCGACCCAAGTCAAAAGCAAGGTATAACCGCGATCGGCCCATTTACCAATCCACTGGGTGGAGAGTGCGCCAAATACGCCGACCAAAGTCACTACGCCGACTAAAACATCCGAAAGTTGAAATGGCTCAGAGGTTAAAAGTAAGGCAATTGTTGAAAACAGCATACTCATGGCAGCAAAAGCAAATCCACCCGTGATTGAGCGAAACACCAAACGAGGCTCTTGTTGCAGCAGACTCCCCATGGACTTAAAAATGTCGAAATAGGTGATTTTAAGTTTTGGTAGTTGGGGGAGTTTTCCTTTCATCAGAAGGGCCAAAGCAAACATGGCGATGCCACTCAGCACATAAATCATTTTCCAGTGCCATAAGTCTGAGAGTAATCCAGCCACACTGGTCGACAGTAAAATCCCGACCAATAAGCCACTCATGAGGAAACCGACGACTTCTCCCGTTTTTTCAGGTTTGACTGCCATCGTAGCCAGAGGAATCAGCACTTGTGCTGCAACTGAAAAGAGTCCTGTAATAATGGTGCCTAACCAGAGCATCGATAAGTTGGTAGATGTCGCACAGATAAACAGCCCAGCAGATGTGCCAAACATCAGGAATGGAATTAGTTTGGCTTTGTTCAGCATGTCGCCTAAGGGCACAATGAACAGTAAACCTAAAGCATAGGAGACTTGAGCAAAGGTCACGGTCAAAGCCACTTGTTCTTCTGGTGCTTGAAAGCTTTGCTGAATAGAGGAAATCAAAGGCTGGCAATAATAGTTTGCCCCTGCACATAAGCCGCAGACAATTGCCATCAGCCAGAGCAGAGATTTGTCTCGACTGATGTCGAAAGAAGTATTCATAATGAGCCTTTGATGAGGGAGTATTTTTTAGAATGACGTTTACATCGTGCTTTGAGCTAAATAGATGCATCGTTTCAGAAATTGTATACGAAGCTGATTCAAAAGCCTAAAACAAGCGAGAAAAGGCTGCATAAAAAAATGAGTCGAAGATGAAGACATAGCAAATAGTATGACCTGTTCTGAGGATGGTGTTTTCATCTAATACAATCAAAAAATGATGATATTTCGAATTTCCTGTCAAAAAATAATAAAAATCTTTAAAAAATTCTGAACATGGCCGTCTATTTTGTATGAAATTGTTGCATTCGATCATTTTTACTCATCTTGCACATCAAAGATTTGGGACAAATTACTGAAATATTCATCTATTTAGGGTGTTTTTGCTCAATTGTGGTGCATTTTTGCTTGAGGTTAGTATGTCAATGCGCGCCATTATCATCCGATAAAATATGAAAAAAACATTTTTGTTGGTTATTTCTCGTTTCAGATCTAGTTAAACGCGATCAACCCCTCCTTGTATTTTTAGATGATCCATTTCAAATACGCATTTTAGTTGAGCTAAATTTTGAGCATTGGCATTTTTGATCGATGAAAAATAGGGACAGGCCAATTCGAAGCTTTTGCAAATGGGGCAAAACTGTCATTTAAGTCAATGTCTGCAAAGTTTGCTTGACAGCAGATGGTAAAGCTCGATGAATGACGGGTTCGGGTTAATGTCAATGTGGTGGTTCATATTCTTGGATTGGTCAAAAAGATCAATACTGCGGAATTAAATGACTTGGTTTTGTGCAAAAAAAGTGCAGATTTTAGTGTGTAAAGATCTGTGGTTCAGAATTTGAATAGAAATAAATCAATTTTTAAGCGGATTCAAAGCAAATAAACGCAATATCACCCAATATTTTTTATGAATCACCAGTTCAGTATATGGGTATTTATTAAATAAATAGTGGGTGGTATTTTAAAAAAGTTTCATTAGAATCCAAAAATTCATAAGAACATCCTGTGAGAAAACATTGCCTAATGGGTGATGTTTACTTTAAGAAAAACTAGCTTGAGGGACGCTCATGCAGATCGGAATTCCAGCCGAAACTGTCGTCGGTGAAAATCGTGTAGCCGCAACGCCAGAAACGGTAAAAAAGTTGATCAGTGCTGGTCATAGTGTAGTGATTGAACGTAGAGCGGGTGTGAAAGCTGCTTATATCGACAGTGCCTATGAGCAAGTCGGTGCTACGCTGACAGATGATGCCTATACCGGTAGCCAAATGATTTTAAAAGTACGTGCCCCTCAGGGTGCTGAAATTCAAAAGCTTGCGCCAAATACATCGGTTATTGCCATGTTTGACCCGTACCGTAATACGGAGCTTGATCAATTTGCATCACAACACGTGTCTGCATTTGCTTTGGAGCTACTGCCACGGACTTTATCTCGTGCGCAGAACATGGACGTATTATCTTCACAAGCCAATTTGTCGGGTTACAAGTCAGTGCTTCTTGCTGCGGCAGAGTACCAGCGCATGTTCCCAATGTTGATGACGGCTGCGGGTACTGTAAAACCTGCACGTGTCGTGATCATGGGGGTCGGTGTTGCAGGTCTACAAGCGATTGCGACAGCAAAACGTTTGGGTGCTGTGGTTGAAGCAACGGATTTACGTCCGACGGCTAAAGATCAGGTGGAGTCTTTGGGTGGCAAATGGTTAGACGTACCTATGTCAGCGGAAGAACAGCAAAAAGCAGCCGATGCTGCGAAAAATGGTTATGGCTGGATGCCGGGTGAAGACTATATCCGCGATCAAGCGATTATTGTGGATAAAGCCGTATCGAATGCTGACATCGTGATTACCACTGCACTTTTACCAGGTCGTAATGCGCCACGTCTGATTAAGGCGGAAACGGTTGCCAAAATGAAACCAGGTTCAATCATCCTTGATATGGCGGTTGAAACAGGCGGTAACGTTGAAGGCTCTAAAAATGGTGAAAATGTTGTGACTGACAACGGCGTAACCATTTTAGGTATTCCAAACATTCCGTCTACAGTTTCAACTGAAGCTTCTGCTTTGTATGCACGAAATGTCTTGAACTTCTTAGATACTTTATTTGATGCAGAGAAAAACTTTGCTATCAATCCTGAAGAAGAAATTCAAAAAGCCCTTCTAGTAACTCATGGCGGTCAAGTACTGCTGAAGCGTGGTTAAGGAGATAGATCATGGTTGAAACAATTACAATTTTCGTCCTTGCCATCTTTGTAGGCTACTACGTCGTGTGGGGCGTTACGCCAGCACTACATACACCGCTTATGGCAGTTACCAATGCGTTGTCATCGATCATCGTGGTGGGTGCAATGATTCAAACGGTGGGAATTCCTGCAATTGGTGTTGATGCGAATGTTGCATTCCAAAGTGTGAATGTGGTGAGCATCTTAGGTGCAATTGCGGTGTTCTTAGCAAGTATCAATATTTTCGGTGGCTTCGCAGTAACAGCGCGTATGCTTGAAATGTTCAAGCCAAAGCAAAAGAAAAAAGAGGGCTAATATATGGAATTCATTCGAGACTATGCGGATTGGTTCTACCTGATTGGTGCTGTCCTCTTTATCTTAACTTTACGTGGTTTGTCTGGCCCGAAGACGGCAATTCAAGGTAACCGTTACGGCATGATCGCAATGGCGATTGCTGTAGTGACCACCTTCTTTGTGGCAGATCATCCTGTGATTTGGATGATTGGCGGTGCGATGGTGCTGGGTGCGATAGTGGGTATTGCCCGTGCGCGTACTGTACCTATGACGCAAATGCCTGAAACTGTTGCTTTAATGCACTCGTTGGTGGGTTTGGCTGCGGTATTGATTGCGATTGCGGCAATTCTACATAATAACCAACTGACTGCGTTATTTGCACAAAATGAAGCTGCATTAACTGCTGCGGGTGTGCAACATGCACACATGAGCAAGGTTCATTTATTTGAATTGTTCGTGGGCTGTTTCGTCGGTGCGATTACCTTTACAGCGTCTGTATTCGCTTATGGTAAATTGGCTGCGAAAAAATGGGCAAAAACCATTTCTGGTGCATGGGTTAAACCTGTACAAGCGCTGATTTTCCTTGCAATGTTGGCGTGTGGTGTGTACTTCTTCACGACAGGCAACATGAATGCATTCTGGGCTATGACTGCACTGGCACTTGCATTCGGTTGGGTGTGGATTGCACCAGTCGGCGGTGGTGATATGCCAGTGGTGGTATCGCTATTGAACTCCTTCTCTGGTTGGGCAGCAGCAGGTATTGGTTTCACACTTGAAAACAATATGTTAATCGTTGCGGGTTCTCTGGTGGGTTCTTCAGGTGCGATTCTGTCTTACATCATGTGTAAAGCCATGAACCGTTCAATCATCAACGTTTTGTTTGGTGGTGCAATGGGCGGTACAGCGGTAGCTTCTGCAGACAAAGGCGAACAAGCACAGCGTAACCATCGTTCTGGTTCAGCAGATGACGCAGGCTTCTTGATGTCAAATGCAGACAGTGTTGTGATTGTACCGGGTTATGGTATGGCACAAGGCCGTGCACAAAATGCGGTGAAAGAACTGTGTGAAATCTTGAAAGAACAAGGTGTAAAAGTACGCTTTGCCATTCACCCAGTGGCAGGTCGTATGCCAGGTCACATGAACGTACTTTTGGCTGAAGCTGACGTGGCGTATGAAGACATCTTAGAGATGGATGAGATTAACTCAGACTTCCCAGCAACAGATGTGGTGCTTGTGATTGGTGCGAATGACGTGGTCAACCCTGCGGCGAAAGACGATCCAACATCTCCAATCTATGGCATGCCAATTCTTGAAGCACATAAAGCACGTACCATTATGGTCATCAAACGCTCTATGGCGACAGGTTATGCAGGTCTAGACAACGATTTGTTCTATAACGAAAAAACCATGATGATCTTCGGTGATGCGAAGAAAGTGGTTGAAGATATGACCAAAGCAATCAATGGTGGTGGACACTAATCCTCCTCCTAGAGTGTATAAAGACCACCTTCGGGTGGTTTTTTTATGTTTGCAGCTTTTGCTAAGATGATGTGTATCTTTTCAACAAGAAAACAAGATGAACATAAATCAGATTTCGTTTCAGGTGTTGCTAATCTTTGGTGGGTTCGTTTTGAGTCAAGCTACTCAGGCTCAGGTCTTCGAAATAAAAAATGCATCGAAGCACTATGATGTAAAAATGACGACGAACTGTACGGACAGGAGCTGCGATGGACAAGCCAATATTGATCTTTACCTAAAAGGGACAACACAGCACTTTCAGCATTTTTCCTCGGCTGAATTGACGATGGATCTGGACGAAACTGACAAACCGTCTGTTAATGTGGTGCAGCTTTATGGTGAGCAAAGCGCATTAATTTTTGCTGACTTTAACTTTGACGGCAGTGAAGATGTGGCCATCCGTAATGGTAACTATGGTGCCTATGGTGGACCAACTTACGATGTTTATGTGTTTCATCGGACTAAAAATAAATTTGTTTTGAGTCAGGAGTTATCTGCTTTAACCCATGAAAATTTGGGCATGTTTGAGGTCGATCCAAAACAGAAAAGAATCTTAACCTTCAATAAAAGTGGGTGTTGTTATCACATCCGTTCGGAATATGTCGTGATTCCTAAACACGGCTTGAGTTTAGTCAAAGAATTTATTGAAGATGCAACAGTTCAAGCGGGAAAGGTTAAAGTGACAGAGCGAACGCTGAATCATGGTCGTTGGATAGAGAAGGTCCAGTATTATGCTGTGGATGAGTACTATAAAAACTAAAAGCTATTTTTTATCAATCAGCTGATAAATGCACTTTGGCCCTTTTATGGTGTATCGCTTTTTCACCTTGTTTGAATTGTCCATTTATATTGGCGGACATGGATCATTTTTAAATATCTATAAGGTGTTGAAACACTGGCATTGATTTTGCAATTGAGATGAATAATCTTTGGGGGATTATTCATGAAAAAAATAAAATACTTACTCTTCTTCGTGTGCTGTATTGCCTTACCCAGTTTTGCCGCAGAGTCTCTACCAACACAGACTCAAAATATTCAAGAAATTCGTCTCTCGCTTGACAGTGTTTGGGTGGTGCTGGGTGGCATCTTGGTGTTTTTCATGCAAGCAGGTTTTGCCCTGATTGAAAGTGGTTCGGTACGCTCTAAAAACACCATTAATGTACTCATGAAAAACTATATGGATGCCTGTTTAGGGGGCTTGGTGTTTTGGTTGATTGGCTTTGGTTTGATGTTTGGTGTCAATACGAGTGGTTGGATAGGAACTTCGCATTTTGCACCTAATGCCATGGATGACTGGCACTGGAACCTCTTGTTCTTTCAAATGATGTTTGCGGCCACCGCCACGACGATTGCCAGTGGGGCGATGGCTGAGCGGATTCACTTTGTGGCGTATATTGTGAGTGCTGCGGTGGTCAGTGGTTTGATCTACCCGATTTTTGGTGCATGGGCTTGGGGGAGCTTATTTGATGGCGAAGGTTGGCTAAAAGCCATGGGTTTCATTGACTTTGCTGGTTCAACAGTGGTGCATTCGATTGGTGGATGGGTGGCCTTAGCTGGAATTATCGTGCTGGGACCCCGTTTAGGGCGGTTTGGGCGCAATGGACAGGTCCATTATTTGGCAGGGCATAATTTACCGTTGGTGGCGCTAGGCGGTTTTGTTCTATGGTTGGCATGGTTTGGTTTTAATGCGGCCTCTACTGTGAAGGCGGATGTGAGTATTGGGCGGATTGCCTTGAATACGCATTTGGCGGCGTGTGCTTCGGCAGTTGCCTATATGGTTTATATCCTAATACGTGGTAAAGCAATTTTAATGCGCGGCACCATTAATGCCTCTTTGGGTGGACTGGTTGCAATTACGGCGGGCTGTGCAACCATGAGTCCAGTGTATGCCATTATCAGTGGTGCGGTTGCAGGTGTGTTAGTCAGTATTTTACCGCTGGTGATGGAAAAACTCCGCTTGGATGATGTGGTCGATGCGGTGACTGTACATGGTTTTTGTGGGGCGTGGGGTACATTGGCTGCAGGGTTGTTTTTTGAAAACCAAATGTTTAATGCGGGGATCATTGCGGTACAAGGCTTGGGTATTTTGACAGCTTTTGCGTGGGGTTTTGGTGTGGCGTTGATCGTCTTTAAAGTCTTAGACCTCGTTCTTGGTGGTTTGCGGGTGAGTAAACAACATGAACAACGTGGCTTGGACTATACCGAACATGCAGAACTGTCTTATCCCGAGTTTCAGCGTGATGTGACGTTTGAAACTGATGATATGACCAAACGTCATTAATGAAAGAGGATAGCTCATGTCGACCGAAACATTAACTATTTTACAAAAACGCCAAGCGATCGAACGTGGATTGAGTCAGTACTTACAAGGAACACTTTTAGAGCAAGTATTGAATCACTGGGAAGCGAAATATGGTGATCAACCCTCCTTTGTCCTGAATCGTTTTTTGAGTGAAATCTGTACCACAGAGGAATTACGTTACTTTCGAAAAGACATGCTTAAAAATGTCTTGGCAGAGATGGCCGAAGTTGAAAAACAGGTGTTGTTGAACCCATCTGCAAAAGCATCGAAAAGCGAACAAGGGGGAGCAGTGTTACTCGATGCATTGACGTTTTTTATGCAAAATATCTGTCAAGCAGTCAAAGCCGTTGATGTGCAGGAGTTTGAGTGTGCAGTGAAAATGCAGCTAGAGGTTGTATCCATTGTGATTGAGAGGTATCAGGCCTTGAATGATCGAGCGGTGCTCGAAACTTTGCCCATGACTCAATATGCGCAGGTCTTGACAGTCTGTTATGAAAATTATTGTGAATTTTATGGTCCAGCAAAAGCAGATCAGCTCTATGCCCATGTGAAGCGCCAAGTGAAAGAGCACTACCCAATGGTCGATATGCATCGCTTAATTTAAATAAAATTAGACATAAAAAAAGCGACCTTCAGGTCGCTCTTTTCATATTAGGCTACAGTTTCTTCTGGGGCTGCACGCCAAAGGCTTTCTAAGTCGTAGAAACGACGCGCTGTTGGCAACATCACGTGCACAACAACAAAGCCAAGATCAATCAAGATCCATTCTGCATCACGTTCGCCTTCGACACCGAGAGGGCGAAAACCTGCTTTACGTGCTTCTTCAGCAACGTTATCAGCAAGTGCTTTGATGTGACGCGTTGATGTACCGCTTGCAATCACAATTGCATCAGCGACGTTGCTGATTAGGCTGACATCAATCGCTAAAATATCTTTTGCTTTTACATCTTCAAGGGCTTCATGTACAACTTTTAAGCAAGCTTGTACGTCGGCAGCTTGGGTATTCATTGCGAAATCGTGAGAATTAGAAGCGCTGGGCGATGGTTCTAAATTCATAAAGGGAATTTTTCCGGACAATAACTCATCTTATAATATAGCGTTTTTAGGCGAAAATTTCAAATCCGCAATAGTTCAACTTTGAGGATGTGCAGCAAAGTATTTTGCCTTCCATGCAAAGGACTGAGTTGAAACAGTTTTTGGTCGATATTCAGCCGCAATAAAACCGTCATAACTGCTGTGTTGTAGCCATTCAAAAATATTTGCATACATAATTTGTGCAGTATCTGGTTCATGCCGCCCCGGACAGTCTGCAAATTGGATGTGACCAATATCTTGAATATTTTCTTGTAGCCCTTGCAACACATCCTCACCCATCATGGCCATGTGATAGCAGTCGTATTGCATTTTAAGTGCAGGGTGTTGTACTGCTTCTAGCATTTCCTGTGCTTGGGCAATATTTTGTACTAAGAAGCGTGGCATATCCGTGCCGTTGATCATTTCAAAGACAGGTTGAATGTCATGTTCACTGAATATGTGGCAGGCCAGTTTCAGGTTTTTGGATAAGGTATTTAAACAGGGCAGTAGGTCGGCATCTAGGGGTTGTTTGCCAGCAAGGATATTCACACTTGGCACTTTGAGTGCGCTGGCATATTGCACGGCTAACTGAAGAGCGTGATGAAACTCTAGCTCTTTGCCGGGGACACCTGCGAGTCCATTGCCACCAGTCATTAAGTCGCCCGCAGGAACGTTAATGAGGCAGAGGCTTAAGTTATGAAGCGTAAGCTGAGTTTGAATTTGTTCAATGCTGAGTTCATAGGGAAATTGGATTTCCACATGTTTAAAGCCAGCGGTTTGAGCCAAAGCAAAACGCTCAAGTAGCGGCACTTCGGTAAAAATCATGGATAAATTTACAGCAAGTTTGGTCATGATTTTCTCCTAATTTTATTTGGCTTTTTGTTCTACTTGTAAGATGACTGAGGCAAGATCAGCTTCAGCATAGCCTTGTTGTTGGTGTGCTTGCAATTGCTGAAGTGCTCGCGCTGCAACAGGAATGTCGAGTTGGTGCTGCGCAGCAAGTTGCACAGCATTGTTCAAGTCTTTGGACAGGGTTTGAACTTTCCACTGTACGGGCTCAAACAGGTGAGTCGCCATACGTGGACTTAAAATTTGAAAGGGTTTCGAATCGGCAAAACCGCCTGCAAGCGCAGGTGCGAGTAAGCGAGTATCCACACCAGCTTTGGCTGCTAAAGCAACCGCTTCTGCAATCAGAGTGCTATTGGCTGCCACAATCAGTTGATTACAAATTTTGGTGGCTTGTCCTGTTCCAGTGTTGCCCATACAGGTGACACGTTGCGACAAGATATTATAAATCAAAGACAAATCTTGAATCGTCTGTGCATCGCCACCAGCAAAGATGACCAGCGTCCCTTGTTCTGCACCGACAGTTCCCCCTGAAACAGGTGAGTCGATCCATTGCACCTGTTTTTGTTCGGCACGTGCTGCAAGGTTCAGGGTTTGCTCCACCGAAAGACTGGAAAAGTCGATGATCACTTGCTTCGCCGTCAAAAACGGTTCGATTTGTTCATAAACGCTGAGTGCAGCTTTATCATCAGCTAAACAGGTCAGGACTATAGGATATTCAGCAATGTTCTGTAACGCTAAGTCTGTCGCCCCCAAATCAATGAGTGCATCGCAGGCACTGCGGGTACGGTTCCATACAGCGACTTCGAAACCTGCTTGAAGTAAGCGGGTGGCCATACGGCTGCCCATGAGTCCCATGCCGAGAAATGCAATTTTAGTGTGTCGATCGAAACTCATGGGACCCTCTTTGATTGTCAGTGGTTAAATACTGTTATTTGTATTGGCGTGGTAGATACTGCACGTCGGGTTGTTTATCTTTCTTACGGGCGATTTGGCTATTTTTACCTAACAGTAATTTGAGCTGCCAAATTTTTTCCAAACGTAAGGATTTTTTAGGCTCATGCTGCATAGCATCCAACACATATTTAGAGGCCATGAGTGCATCTGGTGAGCGTTGTAACATTTCTTCTGCAATGGCTTGAGCTTTAGCAAGCGGTGATTCATCAAGATGTGTGACTAAGCCAATTTCTTTGGCATAAGTTGCATCGAAAATACGTGCCGTAAGCGTTAATTCTTTGGCAAGATCTAGTCCGATCAAACCTTTCAAAGAACGCGTCAGTCCCATATCCGGAACCAGTCCCCAACGGCTTTCCATAATCGACATTTGGCTTGCAGGGTGTGCCACACGAATGTCCGCCGCTAAAGCCAATTGCATGCCAGCGCCAAAGCAAAACCCTTCAATCGCGGCAATCACAGGAACAGGCAGTTCTTGCCAAATTAGGAAGGCTTTTTGAAAGAGGCTTTGTCCAGGTTTGATCAGTTCCCACGCGGCATAGGCGCGATTCTTCGGATTGTTCAAATCGGCAAGATCAATGCCTGCACTAAAGACTTGCGCTTCACCAGTAAGGATGACACAGCGAATGCTGCGGTCTTTTTTAATTTTTTCAGCAGTTTTAACCAATTCGCGCAACAGGTCGAAACTCATCGCATTGCGTTTGTCTGGACGGTTAAGTGAAACAGTGGCAATGCCGTTTTTGTTTTCAATGCGAAGTAAAGCCATGATGATAACTCTTATTTTTTGCTCGCACGGAGCATAGCATAGCTCCCGTGCGGATAAATGATACCAAGAGTCACGTCGCAACTTGTCTTTGGTGCCATGCTCTTTTGAAAGTTTTATGAGCTATGTTTGATTAAAATTTGCTGTGCCGCATGTTGTACTTGTTCAATCACGACTTTGAGTTCATTGAAACGTTTTATAGTTTCTTGAACAAACTGTTCATCTGCTTTACGACGCTCTTTACGTAAAGTTGAAACAAACTGTTCAAATGCCCCTGTTGCTTCTTGTAAGTTGGGTACACCGACATAGCGTGTTGCACCATACAGACGGTGTAACACATGCTCCAATTGTGGGAAATCTTCCATTTCAATCAACTGCTTCATTTCATGCAACTCAGTATCAAAACTATCCATTAACATACGCAATAAGTCGACTGCTAAGTCTTCTTTGTTGGCAGCTAACTGTAAGCTTTGCTGCCAGTCGAGCACCTTCGGATCGAGTGCTTCAATCACGATGGCTTTTTCAACGGGTGAGCCTTTGTTGAAACGATCAGTGGTCCAATGGGTCAGGATTTGAATAATCTGATCAATTTGAATTGGTTTGGTGACATAGTCATCCATGCCGACTTGCAGTAGTTTTTGTTTTTCATCAGCCAATGCATGTGCAGTGAGGGCAATAATGGGCAAGCGCTTATGGTTTTCAATGGTTGACTCCAGCGCACGAATGGCACGTGTAGTATCGACCCCCGACATGACAGGCATTTGAATATCCATAAATACCAAATCAAAAGCTTTGCTGTCGTGTTCAGCGCGCTCTTGTAAAATCTCTAAGGCTTGTTGACCGCTTAAAGCTTTTGTTGTGGTGACATTCAACTCGCCTAGTAGGGCTTCAAGGACAATCAGGTTAGGGAGATGGTCATCCACCGCTAAAATATGTAAGCCTTGACCATTGAAGGACTCCATTTCATCTTCTTCAAATAGCGGTTGATTGCTGAGTAATTGAATCAAAGCACTCCGACTGAGTGGTTGGTATAATGGTCGTGCGCGATACTCATTCAGCGTGGTCAAATCGAGTGACATCTGGTAGCCATAAACCGCAAGGTTACCGCTATAACGCTGACGAATTTCTTTTAATAAGGCTTCGGTATCACCACTATGGTCAACAATTAACCATGTGTTTTCCACATCTTGAGGCAGTCTGTTGAGGTGACTGAACAAGTCTAAAATTGAACTCGATTCGATGTGCTCCACAGCATAGTCTTCAAGATAATGACGTAGAATATTGGCTGTTGCAGGATGTGCCAAATACGAGACCACTTGCATATCGCTAAACTGAGGATGCTCAACGTACTCATCTTCTTCATTGACCATAAACATGGCTGTAAACCAGAAAGTGGAACCTTTTTCGGTTGGCGCGCGTTCTTGGTTGTCCTCAAATCCAATTTGCCCCTGCATCAAATGCACCAGCTGTTTGGAAATCGCTAAGCCTAGACCTGTGCCGCCAAATTGACGCGTGACCGAAGCATCGCCTTGCGAGAAAGACTCAAACAGTTTTTTACGGTCGGTTCCACTGAGTCCGATACCGCTGTCTTGTACACTAAAGTGCAATAGGCACTGTCCAATATCATCTTGTTCCACTCTTGCGCGGACGATGATCTCGCCATCAGGAGTAAACTTAATGGCATTGGAAATCAGGTTGGTTAAAATTTGTTTAAAGCGTAGGGCATCTCCAACCACATGCTTTGGCACATTGTCGGCATAGTAAAAGGCCATATCGATATGCTTTTGTGCAGCAAGAGGAGACAGCATATCCATAACATCAAAAATTGCTTCTTCTAAATCAAAAGTTGCAGTATCGAGTTCTAGTTTACCGGCATCAATTTTTGAAAAATCTAAAACATCATTGATCAGTGCCAGTAAGTGTGCAGATGATTTACGGATGGTTTGTAAATACAGGTTTTGATCATTGTTGAGGTTGTCTTGACGCAGTAACAGGTGAATAAAACCATCAATACTGTTCAGTGGCGTGCGCAGTTCATGGCTGATATTGGCCAAGAATACAGACTTGGACTGACTTGCTGAAATGGCTTGGTCACGCGCTTGACGATAGGTAATGTTTTGCACTTCTAAAGTGTCAAGGGTTCGACGTAAATCGTCTTCCGTCTGCTCAGTGTGTTCTTTCAATTCTAAAAAACTAAAATGCAGGCGTTTCACCACATTGGCAATATCGCGCTGTAGTAAGCGTAATTCACCAGTACTGTTAATCAGCATGTGTTGATCGAGGGTGTCGGCATTTAAACGTTGCAGCTGCATGCGAATTTCATACATCGGCGCAATCCAGCGACGCGAGTAGAAATTTAAACAGAGTAAAAGTAGTAATAGTGTCAACAGACCTGTCGCAATCAACACAATCAACACGCGATAACGGGCAATTTGTAAAGGCTGGTTATCTAATTCAACCACCAACTGCGCAGGCGTGCCTGTAAATTGGTTGATGGGCAAACCATATACTGTATTACCTTTAAAATTCATCGGGCCAAAAAAATCAGTATTTTTTTTCAACGCAGGCCACGGCGCTTGGTCTTGGTAGCCAATGCTAAGTTTGTTATTGCCTTTTTCATCAATAATTGCGGCACGAATCAGATGTTTTTCATCTAACATCTTTTGCATCAAATAACGTGCATTTTCATACTGCCAAGGGGAGGCATTCACCAAATTGATCGCCGCTTCTGCATCCAGCTGGTAGCGCGTTAAAATCGCAATCGCCATTTGTCGCTGCTGGGCTTTGGCTGCATTTGAAGTTTCGGTAATAACCAGTAATGCACCTACACAGGCCAAAATCATAATCGGCACGAAAATAAGTGCAATGAGCTGTCCATAAGCATGGTTTAAGTGCAGACGATTAAATAACTTTTTATTGATATTTGACATGGTGCAAGTGATTTATTCCCTATGCTTTGAAGTGTAGCACGCTTTATAAAAAATCGATGGTGCTTTAATCACTTTCGCGAAAAAGCACGCTAAATGGGTGCAGGGACTGGCATTTTTCCATACAATAGGCGCACCTCGATCAAGGTGCAAAGAATGAGTACTACATCCACTGATTTTCAAGCAGACGAATTTTTGTTAGATCACTATGTTGGAAAAACTCCACTGGTGCGTTTACAGCGTCTGGCTAGTCACACTCAAGCAACAGTATTGGCAAAGTTAGAAGGCAACAACCCCGCAGGTTCTGTCAAAGACCGTCCCGCGTATAACATGATTATGCAAGCGGAAAAGCGAGGGCAAATCCAGCCGGGCGATACCTTGATTGAAGCGACCAGTGGAAATACCGGCATTGCACTGGCGATGGTTGCTGCGATGCGTGGCTATCAGATGAAACTGATTATGCCCAACAACATGAGCCAAGAACGTAAAGATGCAATGCGTGCTTATGGCGCGGAACTGATTGAAGTGACCAAAGAACAGGGCATGGAAGGTGCACGTGATTTGGCTTTGCAAATGCAAGAAGAAGGCAAAGGGCATGTACTCAACCAGTTTGGTAATCCTGATAATGTTGAAGCACATTATTTAACGACTGGGCCTGAACTTTGGCAGCAAACAGGTGGCAAAATCACTCACTTTGTGAGTTCAATGGGCACTACAGGTACCATTATGGGGGTCTCTAAATATCTCAAAGAAATGAACCCCGACATTCAAATTATTGGTCTACAGCCATCAGATGGTTCAAGTATCGCTGGGATTCGCCGTTGGCCGGAAGAATATTTACCAACGATTTTTGATCGCAGTCGGATTGATCAAATTATTGATATTCCACAAATTGAAGCTGAAAAAACTATGCGTAAATTGGCGCAAAAAGAAGGGATTAGCGCAGGAACTTCTTCAGGTGGTGCTGTGTGGGCATCAATTAAAATTGCTGAAGAAAACCCTGGTGCCGTCATTGCGTGCATTATTTGTGACCGTGGTGACCGTTATTTATCGACGGGTCTTTTCTCTGTGGTCGATCCTGAATAAAACAATAAAAGAGAGTCCTGCTATGCGTTTACCTGTTCTCACCTTTGATATTGAAACAATGACTGACTTGAGATCGGGGGCGCATTTATATGGTTTAGATTTGCCTGAGGCTGATTTGGAGGCGGCACTGACCAAGTTGCGTCGCCAAGAGTCAGGCATGGATTTTCAGCGTTTAGCATTGCATGAAATTGTGTGTATTTCAGGCTTGTGGCTGGATGACCAAGGCCAGATGAAACTTTTTTCTTTTAGCCGTGAGCAATATTCGGAAGCAGAAATCCTCAGTAAGTTTTTATCTATATTTGATAAGCGTTTACCGACTTTAGTGAGCTGGAATGGCGCTCAGTTTGACTTACCTGTAATTATGCTTCGTGCTATGTATCATGGTTTAACTGCACCTGCTTTGTTCGATCAGGGCGAAATTGACACACAAAAGCGCTATAATAACTATCAGAACCGTTATCATCAGCGTCACATTGACCTGATGGATGTGATGGCAATGTTTAATGGACGTCATTTCCAAAAGCTAGATGATGTTGCCCATTTATTGGGGTATCCCGGTAAACGAGGCGATGGAGCTTATCATGTACCTGAATATGTTCGGGCACAGGAATGGCGCAAACTCACCAGTTATTGTGAAGGTGATGTACTAAATACATGGCTGGTGTATTTGCGTTGGCTCTTACTCAAAGGGCAATTGCTAGCTCAAGACCACCGTCATTTTATTCATCAAACCATCCAGTTTTTACAGGCTCAACCGCAGCATCAAGACTTTTTGTCGGTGTGGCGTGAGACCTCACAGCAGACGGCTTTTACCGCTGCCGATTTTTCCCCTTCCCATCTTTAGGTACACATGAAACATAGAGCCAAACCTCGTCCAACTCAACAGCCCAGTTATATTTTTCAGGTTGAGTCACTTTCGCATGAAGGACGCGGCATAGCGCACTATGGTTCGCATCCAGACCATCCTGTGGACAAGCAGGGTAAAAAAGTCTTTATTAGCTATGCGTTGCCGGGTGAAACGGTTAAAGCGCAGATTACCCATGTAGTAAAGCGTTTAGAGGAAGCCGATGCTATTCAACTCCTCAGTGAAGCCTCTACTTTTCGGGTTGAACCGAAGTGCCCGCATTTTAAAAGCTGTGGTGGCTGTAATATGCAGCATATTCATCCCGATGAACAAATTCGCTTAAAGCAAGATGTGCTTAAATCACATTTGCAGCATTTTGCGGGGATTCAACCTGAAGAGTGGTTGCCGCCTTTGCGCTCTTTACGTGAAGACTACCGTCGTAAAGCACGCATTGGGGTGCGTTATTTGCCACATAAAGACCAATTGGTCGTGGGTTTTCGAGAGCGTCAAACCAATAAACTGACTTCAATTGATCGTTGTATGGTCTTAGATCAAGAGTTTGGTTCAATCACACGCTTGAAGCAGTTACTCCAAAGTCTAACAGCCAAAGCAGCCATTGGTCATATAGAATTGGCCATGGGGGATTGTGACATCGCCCTCACGGTGCGACATACTGAAAAATTAAACACAGAGGATGTCAACCGATTAAAACAATTTGCGTTAGACAGAGGGTGGCAATTGTATTTACAAGCTGCTGGCCCAGACAGTCTAAAGCGTATGGATGATGAACATGCAGAGATGCGTTTACATTATCGTTTAAATGATTTTGATGTGGCATTTGGATTTAACCCACACGACTTTACTCAAGTAAACTCAACCATTAACCCGCAAATGGTGAAATTGGCATGTGACTTGCTAGATTTAAAACAAGGAGAACGTGTTCTCGATTTGTTCTGTGGTCTAGGAAATTTCTCTTTGCCTTTGGCTCGATGCGTGGGCGCAACAGGACAAGTGGTTGGTGTTGAAGGCAGTGAAGAAATGGTTCAACGTGGTGCAGAAAATGCGGAACGTAATGCTCTTCGCCAGTTGAAGTTCTTTTCACAAGATTTAACAAAAGATTTCTCGCATCATTCTTGGGCAAATCAAGGATTTGATGCATTATTGATAGATCCTCCGCGTGCAGGCGCAGAGGAAATAATGCATTATATGCCTAACTTTGGTGCAAAAAGAATCGTTTACGTGTCGTGTAATCCAGCGACACTCGCAAGGGATGCGGGGCTGTTGGTACAGCAGGGTTATCGATTAGTCAAAGCCGGTGTGATGGACATGTTTACCCACACAGGCCACGTTGAGTCGATAGCATTGTTTGAAAAAGATAATGAGATAAACGATTAAAGAATATGAAGCGTAAAAGTGTAGGAGAAGGGTATGGTCACAGTACGTGAGCAACTACCTGGGCGACTCAATGAGTTGTCTCAGGAGGCGACTGTAGAGCATGCCGAACAAGCTCAACATGATTTGGCTGAATGGTTAGATCGTGTTCGAAGCATATTAGATGGTGCGAAGCTTGAGCAACTCGAAGAAGTTGCCAATTTGACTTTACAAAAAGAGTTAGAAACCACGGTTAATCATCGTTCCAATACCTTTTATACCGGTATTGAAATGGCGGATATTCTGGCCCATCTACATGTCGATGAAGACACCTTGGCTGCTGCGATGCTCTATCGTGGTGTACGTGAAGGCGTGATTCCTTTGGCAGAAGTACACGAGCATTTTGGCGAACAAGTGCATGCACTGGTCAAAGGCACTTTGGCCATGGGTAAGTTGTCCGACCTCATTGAGCAGAATAAACGCCTCGAAGATCATTTTAATAACAATCAGCGCGAGCACTTAAACGGCATTTATAAAATGTTGATTTCGGTGACGGAAGATGTGCGTGTTGTATTAATTAAACTGGCCGAACGTACCTACGCACTGCGTGAATTGGCGACATCGTCCAAAGAGCGTCAAGAGCGTGTAGCACGAGAAATCTTAACCATTTACTCACCTCTGGCACATCGTTTAGGGATTGCACAGTTAAAGTGGGAACTGGAAGATTTAGCCTTTCGCTATTTAGCACCTGATCGCTATAAAGAAATTGCGACGCTACTGAATGAAAAGCGACTGGAGCGTGAGCAATATATTCAGTTTGTGATTGATACATTGCGTGCATCCTTGACTGAGCATGGTATTGAAGCTGAAATTAGCGGCAGGGTAAAACACATTTATTCGATTTATCGAAAAATGAAAAGTAAGAACCTGAGCTTCGATCAGCTCTATGACATTCGTGCCGTTCGAGTCTTGGTTAAAACCGTACCTGAGTGCTATCACTCGCTGGGGATTGTGCATCAAATTTGGCGGCATATACCGCATCAGTTTGATGACTATATTACCAATCCGAAAGCCAATGGTTACCGCTCACTGCATACGGCTGTGATTGCGGAAAACAAATCACTGGAAGTTCAGATTCGTACCAAGAGCATGCATGAAGAAGCAGAGCTTGGGGTGTGTTCGCACTTTAACTATAAAGAGGGCGGTAAGAATACCGATCGCTCTTTTAACCATCGTTTACATTCATTGCGTGCAGTACTTGAACACTATCAAGAGCGCAATGATGCGAATGTACATAAGTCGGATGAAGACTCTGAAAATTTTGAGCAAATTCAGGATTTTGAAGACTTTGAAAAGATTTATGTCTTTAGCCGTGATGGCGATATTAAAGAGCTCCCACGTGGTTCGACCGTACTCGACTTTGCTTATCATGTGCATACTCAAGTCGGTAATAAGTGTTATGCCGCGCGAGTGAATCAGCGCTATGTTCCGCTGACTTATACCTTAAAAACGGGTGAGCAAGTTGAGATTTTAACCAAGAAAGACCGTGAGCCAAACCGTGATTGGTTGGTGAACTCTTTAGGTTATATCAAGACGGCACGTGCGCGTGACAAGCTGCGCCATTGGTTTAGACAACAAGACCGCAGCAAAAACTTGGAAGTGGGCCGTGACCTGCTCAACAAAGAACTTTCACGTTTAGCAATTCACCCAAAAAGTATTGATTTGAATGATTACTGCAATCATTTCAATGTTAAAGCGGGTGAAGATATTCTGATTGCACTGGTCAATGGTGACATTAGTCTGCATGCCTTGATCAATCAGGTGAACCGCCATATGCATTTGGATCAGGACGAACCTGAACTGGTACTGAAGCCGACGTTGAATCCACGTGCTAGTCATACCTTGTCAGCACATGGCATTCTGATTGATGGTTTAGATAACGTTGAGCTGCATGTGGCGCAGTGTTGTCAGCCTGTACATGGTGAGTCAATTGCGGGTTATATCACCTTGAACCGTGGGGTGAGCATTCACAAAGTGGCATGTCCTGACTACTTACGCATGATTCAAAATGAACCTGAGCGTGCAGTAGAAGCTGATTGGGAAATGCAGCCAACGCGTGGTCAGAGTGTACAGATTGTGGTGGAAGCTTATGATCGCCGTGGTTTGCTCAAAGATTTGACCCAAGTGATTTTCTCCGATCAAATCAATATTCGTCAGGTCAACACCATCTCTGAAGCAGACGGTATTGCCAATATGAAATTGTTGATTGAAGTTAAAGGTTTATCGCAACTATCAAAACTGTTGGCACGATTGGAGCAACAACCAGGCATTATTAGTGCGCGTCGTTTGGTACAAGGTAACTAAGCGAATTGAAAAAAAAGCCTGCAATTGCAGGCTCTTTTTTTATTTAGAAAGGTACAAGTTGGTTAGGCGATTCAGAAATTGGGGACTGATTTTACTCAGTTGAAATAAAAGCTTGGCTTTGGCACCCACGGCTTGATGGGTTGCAGTGAGTGCCGTATCTTTTGCAACAGCACGTTGAAAAACGTGTTGCGCTACATCTTCTGCAGTTAAGTGTACCCCCATGTTTTGAATACTCTTCGCTTGCATATCTTGCACCATGGCAGTTTGTACGAATAGCGGCATAACATCTAATACGCGAATGCCATATTTCTGCCATTCGGTATCTAAGCCTTCGGTGATACCGCGTACTGCAAACTTACTGGCAGAGTACGAGACCAAATCAGCTTGACCATAGATGGCTGAAGCCGATGAAAGGTTGATGATGCGGGCAAAATTCGCTTGTTTGAGATAGGGCAATGCAGCATGGCAGCCATTCAGTACACCATTAACATTGATCGAGATGGTTTTGTGATGTGCGCTGATCTCTGTGTGTTCAAAAGGCCCTGAGAATAGAATTCCTGCATTATTGACCAAAACATTGAGCTCGCCCGCCCATGCGACAAACTCGGCTAAAGCAGTTTGCCAATCTTGATAGTTGGAAACATCGAGCTGTCCTGCTTTGGCATTTGGGCCGAGGCTAGCTGCCAGCTGTTCGGCTTGCGCGCTATTGATGTCATAAATCCCGACTTTGTAGTGATGTGCATAAAATAAGCGGGCGATGGCCGCACCAATACCTTGGGCTGCACCGCTAATCAAAATACTGCGCATTGAAACTGCTCCTTGTTGCTCTTTTTCTTGATCTTATTGTTGTGATTGGATTGAGCATAACAAATGAATGCCGTCATAATGTAATTTTTATCAATTTGATTTTTGAAGAGAGATAAACATGGAACAATTGCTGAACGTGATGCGTGAATTACGTGAAAAGTGTCCATGGGATCAACAGCAAACCCCAGAAAGTTTAACCCGCTATGCCATTGAGGAGGCTTATGAAGTTGAAGCAGCCGTGCGTTCAGGTAAAGCTGATGAGGTGCGTGATGAGTTGGGTGATTTACTGCTACAGGTGGTGTTCCAGTCACAGATGTATACCGAGCAAGGGGCTTTTAATTTTCAAGATGTGGTCCATGCCATCACAGAAAAACTGATTCGTCGTCATCCCCATGTTTTTCAAGCACAGCAGTTTTCAGCTTTGTCTGCCGAAGATGTAGGCGAGCTTTGGAAGCAAATTAAACAACAGGAAAAACAAGGTAAGGCACAGTCACGATTAGACAGCATCAAGCATGGCCCAGCCTTACAACAAGCGGAACAGATTCAAAAAAATGCAGCACGGATCGGTTTTGACTTTCCAGATGTAGCAGGTGCTTATACCAAGCTTGAAGAAGAATTAGCTGAATTGAAACATGCGGTTCAACAGCAAAATTCCGATGAAATAGCAGATGAATTTGGCGATTGTTTATTTTCAATGATCAATGTTGGACGTAAACTGGGTGTCTCAAGCGAAATGTCGCTTTTGAGTACGATTCATAAATTTCGCACTCGTTTTGCTTTCATTGAAGATCAAGCTTTGCAACAACAAAAAAAGATTGAGCAGATGTCTTTAGAAGAAATGGATCAACTGTGGGAGCAAGCCAAATTACAACTGAAATAATAAAAATGGTGGCTTGAATTGATAAAAATAAAAGTAAGTTTGTTGATCATTGCGTTGTTATTACTGAGTTTATTGGCTTGGGTGCCCAGTGGTTATGCACAGTCTTTTGATCAGAACTATCTGAACTGGAAAGCAGAGCAGCAGGCGTGGGATGATCGTACTCAAGCCCCCAAGAGCGTGAAACGTGCTGTGTCGCCTGTTCAGGCCCAACCTGTGTCGAACGCAAATAAAATTAGTTTAAATCAAGCCAGTGTTGATCAATTGCAGCAACTTCAGGGTGTGGGTTTAAAAAAGGCCCAGGCAATCGTGGCCTATCGCCAGAAACAAGGGCCATTTAAGACCATAGATGAGTTACAACAGGTGCGCGGTATTGGACCAGCGATTTTTGCAAAAAATAAAGCCCGTTTAGGCTTGTGAAAAAAGCAGTGTCATTTATTGGTGAATTGATCAGAATCCTGCTTTGCTTTCGATAATCAAATTGCCCTTTGATTGTGTTAGATATATGATTAGCGTCATCTTAGAATTTTACGTTTAGGCGTAGGAGACAGCGGCTTTTGCAAACTTTGCGCGCGTCAAAATGTGGTTTATCAACCGCTCAATTACCTTCTTACATTTTAGATGTGATCGATGCATTAACTAAGGCAGGCTATGAAGCGTATATCGTCGGTGGCGGTGTCCGCGACATGATGCTTGGCCTAAATCCCAAAGATTTTGATGCAGTGACGAATGCAACACCGTCACAGGTAAAAGAAGTTTTCGGACGACGTTGCCGTATTATCGGGCGCCGTTTTGAGCTGGCTCATGTCTATTCAGGTCGTGAGTTGGTTGAAGTTGCAACTTTCCGTGCACCACCGAAGAAAGAAGTCACCTCTGCACAAGGCATGATTTTGCGTGATAACAATTGGGGTACGATTGAGCAAGACTTTGCCCGCCGCGACTTTTCAATTAATGCAATGTACTATCAGCCACGCAAGGGTGTTGTCTTAGATTTCTGTCATGCTGTGGATGACATTAAAAATAAAACCTTACGTCTACTAGGCGATGCACAAACGCGTTTTGAAGAAGATCCTGTGCGAATGCTTCGGACTTTACGTTTTGCCGCAAAATTAGGCTTCTCAATCGATCAGCAAATTCTCGACGTTTTCACCTTGGAAATGACACAGTTGCTGCGTGATGTATCGCCGCACCGTTTATATGATGAATCTCAGAAGCTGTTCACGATGGGGCATTTAAATCGTGTGCTGCCAATGTTGATCGATTTCGGCATTTGGAAGCAGTTATTTGCAGATATCCAACCGAATATCACCCCATTTATTGAACGTGCTGCTAAAAATACCGATCAGCGTATTCAAGTGGGCAAAACCATTAACCCTGCATTTTTCTATGCGGTGTTGTTATGGAAGCCGTTCTTAGAGCGTTGTGAGTTTTATAGCAGTAAAGGTGTGGTTGCGGCTGAAGCGCGTGCACAAGCAGGACTTGATGTATTAAAACGCCAAGCCACGCGGACTATTATTCCGCGCTTTGCCGAAACCTTTATTCGTGAAGTGTGGGAAATGCAAACGCGTTTACTCAACCCGAAAGCACAGCAAATTCAAGCCTTATCTAGCCATGCACGTTTCCGTGCAGGCTTTGACTTCTTGTTGCTTCGCGAAAAATCCGGTGATGAGGGTACGCTCGGCATGGGACAGTGGTGGGACGCCTATCAGTTGATGAGCACCGATGAAAAAGAACGTGCCATCAGCCAATATAACCGCCAACGTGCAAAATCACGTCGCAGTGGTAAAGCAAGTGCTGAAGAAGCGGCGATTGCCAAAACGGTAAGTCATGAAATTGAGCCTTTGGTGCAAGAGCAAGAATCACGCAGTCGCCGTGCACGTAAACCGAAGCAACACGCTGAAGCCCGTACCCCGACTGGTAAGGGAACAGGTCACAGCTCAACCGAGATTGGTGTAGACCACCCAATTTTAAAACGTAAACGTGTTCAGCGTGATTTAAGCAGCGTGATTTTTGGGCCGACACAATGAGCATCGTCACGTACATTGGTCTAGGTAGTAACTTAGGCGACTCTAAAGTGATTTTGACTGAAGCGGTGCACAAGTTGGCTAGTCTTGGCGATGTGAAGATCTCCAAGCTGTATCAAAGCCCACCGATGGGGCCGCAAGACCAACCCAATTATTTAAATGCCGTGGTGCAACTCAGCACAAACTTGGCACCGTTGGCTTTGCTGGATGAGCTGCAACGTTTTGAACAAGAGTCGGGACGTGTACGTTTACGCCATTGGGGTGAACGTACTTTAGATTTAGATTTACTGATCTATGCAGAAGAGAAAATTCAGCATGAACGCTTAACTGTGCCACATGTCGGTGTGATGGAGCGTGATTTTGTGTTGATTCCATTGCTGGATTTAGACCCCAATTTACACATTGATGGTATTGCGTTGAAACAGTTGCCTGTTGTACAACAACCCACGTTGAGCGTACTGGATGCAGGCAATTGGGCAGAGATTTAATTTAGCCGAGCTAAAGATGTTGAAAGGAATAGTTTGATGATTAGTTTAAATGACTTAAGAAAATTTAAAGCAGAAGGTCGCAAATTTTCCTGCCTGACTTGCTATGATGCAAGTATGGCAAAGGCAATGGAACTTGCTGAAATTGATACCATTTTAATTGGCGATTCGCTCGGTATGGCCATTCAAGGTCGTGATTCCACTTTGCCTGTTACAGTTGAAGATATGGCTTACCATACCGCAGCTGTACGCCGTGGTAACCAGCATGCCTTGATCATGACTGACTTACCGTTTATGAGTTATGCCACCTTAAATGATGCTTTGCAAAGTGCAAAAGTAGTGATGCAAGCGGGCGCGCAAATGGTCAAAGTCGAAGGCGGTGCGTGGCTGGCTGAAACGGTTCAGGTTTTGACACGCAACGGTATTCCTGTATGTGTACACTTAGGTTTAACTCCACAGTCTGTACATGTGTTTGGTGGCTATAAATTACAAGCACGGACACGTGAAGCGGCAGACCAACTGATTGCGGACTGCCAAGCGGTGGTTGATGCAGGCGCTGCGGTGTTGTTATTAGAGTGTGTGCCTGCGCAGCTCGGTAAAGAAATTAGTGAGTTGTTCCCACATGTACCTGTCATTGGTATTGGCGCAGGTGTGGATACCGATGGTCAAGTCTTGGTAGTACAAGACATGCTTGGACTGACTTTTGGTCGTGTTGCAAAATTTGTGCGTAACTTTATGAAAGAACAAGCAGGGGAAACGGCGATTTTGGATGCCTTCAAGGCATACCATGCAGCGGTGCTAGATAGCTCATTCCCTGCGAAAGAACAAACATTCCAAGTCGAGCTGTAAAACATGAAAACTGAAACCACGATCCAAGGCCTATCAGCATCATTGAACCCTGCGCGAACAGCTCGAAAAAGTATTGGTTTCGTCCCGACCATGGGGAACTTGCATCAGGGGCACTTGAACCTTGTGCGCGAAGCGAAAAAACTCTGTGATGTGGTTGTAGTTAGTATTTTTGTGAATCCTATTCAATTTGGACCCAATGAAGATTTTGACAGTTACCCACGCACCTTGGAACAAGATCAGCGCTTGTTGGCCGAGGTTGGTTGTGACATCGTGTTTGCACCATCGGTTGAGCAAATGTATGGCAACAGCCCACGTTTGACCAATATTACTGTTTCAGATATCACCAATGATTTGTGTGGTCTACAACGCCCAGGTCATTTTGATGGTGTCGCCGTTGTGGTGACGAAACTGTTCAATATTGTGCAACCTAATTTTGCTTTCTTTGGTGAAAAAGACTATCAACAGTTGGCTGTGATTCGTCAGTTTGTTCGTGATTTGAATATGCCGCTTGAAGTGATGGGTGTGGCAATTGCACGTGCAGAAGATGGTTTGGCTTTAAGTTCACGTAATGGTTATTTAAGCGAAGAAAACCGTCAAAAGGCACCGACCATTTATCAAAGTTTAAAAGCGGCAGAACAGTCGCTACAAACTGGTACCGCTTTAGCGGATGTGTTAGCAAATATAAAGGCGACATTGACACAGGCTGGTTTTGTTGTGGATTATGTGGAAGCACGCACACCTGCATTGCAGAAATTGGATGCGTTTGACCAAGATGTGGTGCTTTTTGTTGCGGCAAAACTCGGGGCAACTCGTTTAATTGATAACTTGAAAGTGAAACATATTTAGGCAAGCTCACCTCTCAAAGGATTAAGATGAAGCGCATTTTAATTGTTACAGGACAGTCTGGTTCGGGTAAATCCTCTGCATTACAAGTATTGGAAGACCTCGGTTATTACTGTATTGATAATTTGCCTTTGGCCTTACTCCCAGAGATTGTGGCTAAACTGGATCGGGAAAATAACCTTGAGCAGTTGGCGCTTGGTGTGGATGTACGCAGTACACGTGCAGATTTGCAAGAGTTCGACTTGGTGTTTGAACAATTGCAAAGGCATGGTACGGTCGATATTATTTATTTGACCACGCGTGACCAAGAGCTGATTGCGCGCTTTAGTGCTTCACGTCGTCCGCATCCGTTGGCGACACGCTTTCAAAGTTTGAATCAGTGTATTCAAGAAGAGAAAACCCTTTTATTACCGATTAATTTGCGCTCAACTGTGCATATTGATACCACCGATAAAAGTGTGCACGATTTAAAGCATACCTTGCTGTCAAAATTGGGGCAGTCAGATAACCTGATTTTGATTTTGCAGTCTTTTGGCTTTAAACACGGTATTCCGTTGGATGCTGACTATGTGTTTGATGTTCGACATTTACCGAATCCGCATTGGGATTTAGAACTGCGGAAGTATTCAGGACTGGATGCCCCTGTGCAAAAATTTTTGGAACAAAGTGAGCAAACGCACGAAATGTTCCAAGATATTTATAAGTTTTTAGATAAATGGTTACCAGCTTTTGCTGAAGGGCATCGTCACTATATGACCGTGTCAATTGGTTGTACGGGTGGGCAGCATCGCTCTGTATATATTGTGGATAGACTAAAAAAAGCCCTTGAGGCAAAATGGTCTATTCAGGTCCTCCATCGAGAAATGAAGCACTGGGCATGATTGACACAACTGTTGACGTAATTAATAAACTAGGGTTACATGCGCGTGCATCTGGCAAGCTCATTGAAGTGACCACCAAATTCCGTTCTTCAATTCAAATTGGAAAAGGAGACAAATTGGTGGATGCCAAAAATATTATGTCCCTCCTGATGCTAGGCGCAGGAAAGGGCACCACTTTACGCTTGGTGCTTGAAGGCGCAGATGAAGAACAAGCTTTATCTGAGATTCAGGCACTATTTGCAGCAAAATTTTACGAGGCAGATTAATCGTGGCACGTCGACCGCATAGTTTTACTGAAGAAGACTTTGAATCTTTAGAAGGACGTGCAAGTAAAACTGAACAGAAAAAAGCCGTACAACGTATGGCATCTTTAGGTTCTCAACTTGCAGAGTTGAACACTAAACAAATTCAAAACTTACCTGTTGAAGAACGTTTGATTGAAGCCCTTTTGGATGTGAAACTGATTACATCAAATGAAGCTCGTCGTCGCCAATTTTTACGCATTGGTAAGTTGTTGCGTAATGAAGATGAAACGGTGATTTTGTCTTATTTGACACCGCAACAAGGCGCGAAAAAAACTGCTCAATTGCAGCGTTGGGTTGATCGTATGATCAAAGATGGTGATGTGGTCATTAATGAGTTTTCCAAAACTTATAATGCTGCGGAACGTCATACCATTCGTCAGCATGTATTGCGTATTCACCGTGATATGAAACAGCAGGCTGATGAAGAACAACTTAAAGCTTCACGTTTGAAGTTGTTTAACTACATCCAGCAAGTGGCTTTAATTTCAGATAATTAAGTCATTTAGACATAAAAAAGCGACCTTAACGGTCGCTTTTTTTTGAGAATATTTGCTTGTATAGACTGCTGAATATTTAGCTAAACTCGCCCGTTGCACGCTCTTTGGCCCAATCGCGTAGAACAAATTTCTGTAACTTGCCTGTCGACGTTTTTGGAATTTCTGTAATCACTACATCTTTCGGGACTTTAAAACGTGCCAGATGTTGCTTACAGAATTCAATGATTTCCTCAGGTGTGATTTCTTTACCTGCTTTGAGCTCAATAAATGCACAGGGCACTTCTTGCCAGCGAGGATCGGGTTTTGCGACCACCGCAGCCGTTAAAATAGCAGGATGTTGATAGAGAATTTCTTCAACTTCTAGTGATGAAATATTCTCACCTCCAGAAATAATGACATCTTTAGAGCGGTCAGTAATTTTGGCATAGCCATCAGGTTGGCAAACGGCAAGATCGCCTGTATGGAACCAACCACCAGCAAAGGCTTCTGCCGTGGCTTCAGGGTTTTTGAGATAACCTTTCATCACAATGTTACCTCGGAACATAATTTCACCCATAGTTTGACCGTCATGCGGTACAGGTTGCATCGTGTCTGGATCCAGCACTTTCATACCATCTTGCAGTGGGTAAGGTACACCTTGGCGTGAGTGCAACTGCGCTTGTTCCTGAATAGATAAGTCAGACCAACCCGCTTGAGAGGCACAAAGCGCAGAAGGTCCATAGGTTTCAGTCAGTCCATAAACATGGGTGACATTTATACCAATATGGCGCATGCCTTCAATGATTGCAGCAGGAGGTGCAGCACCTGCCACCATCACTTCAACGCGATGCTCAAAGTGGATCCGTTGCTCTTCAGGGGTGTTGATCAGCATGGATAGCACAATTGGCGCACCACAGAAATAATCGACTTTATGCTCAGCGATGACTTTGAAAATGAGTTCAGGGTCAATTTTACGTAAACAGATATTGGTGCCCCCATTGGCTGCCATGGTCCATGCAAAGCACCAGCCGTTACAGTGAAACAGTGGTAAGGTCCACAAGTAGGTCGCACGAGGTGTCATGCCACAAGCAATGATGTTACTGGCTGCATTGATATAAGCCCCGCGGTGATGATAGACCACCCCTTTTGGGTTACCTGTTGTTCCCGAGGTGTAATTTAGGCTAATGGCATCCCATTCATCTTGAGGTAAATGCCACTCAAAGTTTTCATCGCCTTCGGTTAACCAGTCTTCATACTCGATTTGACCAATGGGAGCTGCAAAACAGTTTTCGTACTCAGCATCATCTACATCAATCACGAAAATATCGCGTCCGACCAAAGCCAAGGCTTCTTGTGCAACCGATGCAAACTCAGGATCGACCAAAAGGACTTTGGTTTCTGCATGATCAAGCATAAATGCGATGGTTTTGGCATCTAAGCGCGTGTTCAATGTGTTGAGCACAGCACCTGCCATTGGGACTGCAAAATGTGCTTCGATCATTGCAGGGACATTGGGCAGCAAAACAGAGACAGTATCGTTTTTTGTGATTCCCAATTTTTGTAACTGTGAGGCAAATTGGCGACAGCGAAGGTAAGTTTCACGCCATGAAATATGACGGTGGCCATGAATGATGGCATCTTGATGGGGATAAATATAGGCAGCTCGTTCTAAATAACGTAGTGGTGACAAAGCCACAAAGTTTGCTGGGGTTCTTGGTAGTTCGTCATAAGCGCTGACCATGTTTATCACTCCAAATTCAGTATTATTTTTCCATTGCTTAAAAGATATGCATTTTTCAGCCATCTTGCATTTATGCTTTAGTCGAGTTGCGCTTTTTAGATGAATTTATTGAATTTTTTTGTTTAGTTTATCTAAACTGAATCTGTGAATTCTGTGTGATATAAACCCTTTTAGTTAGATTTTAGCCTGCTTTTTAAGCAAAATGTGTATGCTTGTGTTACTGCATTGTTCAATAAAAAGTGACCGATACGGTCATTATAAAATGTAGCTATGAGGATTGCGGCACATCAATTCCCTCATTTTAGTGATGCTGTGGGACTGGCAAATGAATTCAAAATGCGCCGAAACGTGAATTTTCTAGGGGAAAAGGTTTAATCCTGTGGATAACACGTGTAAAATTCGACTGATTTTATTTATCCACCGTTTTTATCTTTTGAGGTTTTACCTCGATCATAATCTCGCGGTGACATGCTCCATGGTACGGGGCATCACTCCTTAAGGATTTTTTATGCCAATTATCACTTTGCCAAATGGCGATCAAAAACAATTTGATCAAGCTGTATCTGTGATGGACGTTGCACTGAGCATCGGTCCTGGTCTTGCGAAAAATACAGTTGCAGGAAAAGTCGATGGTCGTTTAGTCGATGCATCTGACTTGATTACCACGGATGCCAGCCTTCAAATTATTACGCCTAAAGACGAAGAAGGTGTCGAAATCATTCGTCACTCTTGCGCTCACTTGGTGGGACATGCGGTGAAGCAATTGTTCCCTGAAGCGAAAATGGTGATTGGTCCTGTCATTGAAGATGGCTTCTATTACGATATTTTTAGCGCAAAGCCATTTACGCCAGAAGACATGGTAGCCATTGAAGAGCGTATGAAAAAGCTCATCGATCAAGACTATGATGTCATCAAAAAAATGACACCACGTGATGAGGTGATTGCAGAATTCACAGCGCGTGGTGAAGATTATAAATTACGCTTGATTGCAGACATGCCTGAAGAAACAGAAATGGGCTTGTACTACCATCAAGATTATTTGGATATGTGCCGTGGTCCACACGTGCCAAATACTAAATTTTTAAAAGCATTCAAGTTGACTAAAATGTCAGGCGCTTACTGGCGTGGTGATGCGAAGAATGAACAGTTACAACGTATTTATGGTACAGCGTGGGCAGACAAAAAACAGCTTGCAGCTTATATCAAACGTATTGAAGAAGCTGAAAAGCGTGACCACCGTAAAATTGGTAAAGCTTTAGACCTGTTCCATATGCAAGAAGAAGCACCAGGTATGGTGTTCTGGCATCCAAACGGTTGGACCATTTATCAAGTACTTGAACAATACATGCGCAAAGTACAACAAGATAATGGCTACCTCGAAATTCGTACCCCACAAGTGGTTGATTTCACGCTTTGGGAAAAATCAGGCCATGCTGCTAACTATGCTGATGGCATGTTCACGACGCATTCAGAAAGCCGTAACTATGCAATTAAACCGATGAACTGTCCTTGTCACGTACAAGTGTTCAACCAAGGTTTAAAATCATACCGTGATTTGCCAATTCGTTTGGCTGAGTTCGGTTCGTGTCACCGTAACGAACCATCGGGTTCATTGCATGGCATTATGCGTGTTCGTGGCTTTACTCAAGATGATGCACACATTTTCTGTACCAAAGAGCAAATTGGTCAAGAAGTGGCTGACTTCATTCAACTGACTTTAGATGTATATAAAGACTTTGGTTTCGAAGAAGTACAAATGAAGTTGTCTACACGTCCAGAAAAACGTGTGGGTGATGATGCACTTTGGGATATGGCTGAAAAATCTTTAGCAGATGCTTTAGATGCTGCTGGTTTGGAGTGGGAACTTCAACCAGGTGAAGGCGCATTCTATGGTCCGAAAATTGAATTCTCACTGAAAGACTGCTTAGGCCGTGTATGGCAATGTGGTACAATCCAATGTGACTTCAATTTGCCAGAACGTTTAGATGCGTCATATGTCACTGAAGACAATGATCGTGATCAACCTGTAATGTTGCACCGTGCAATACTTGGCAGTTTTGAACGTTTTATTGGTATACTAATCGAACACTATGCGGGCTTTATGCCACCTTGGTTAACACCAATCCAAGCATGTGTGATGAACATTACCGATTCACAAGCGGAAGCATGTGAGTCAGTCGTCGCTAAACTTAAAGAAAACGGTCTCCGTGCGATTTCAGACTTGAGAAATGAGAAAATCGGCTTTAAGATTCGTGAACGTACATTAGAGCGTATTCCTTACTTACTGGTACTTGGGGACCGTGAGGTAGAGGAAGGTACAGTGAACGTGCGTACCCGCTCTGGAACAAATTTGGGTACTATGTCAATCGACGCTTTCGTTGACCTAGTAAAAGCAGCCGTTGCCGAACGCGGCCGGTACATTGTGGAGTAACAGCGATTAAACAGCCTGACCGTAATCAACAGGGCGGTAACAAATCAAACCGTCCTGCTTTGAATGATGAAATTCGTGCGAAAGAAGTCCGTCTTGTAGACGAAAATGGTGAGCAAAAAGGTATTGTTAGCTTGGCAGAAGCATTACGCGCTGCTGAAAGTGTTGAGCTTGATCTTGTTGAGATCGTAGCAAACGCTGAACCGCCTGTTTGTAAAATCATGGACTTCAACAAGCATTTGTTTGATCTAAAGCAAAAGCAGAAAGAAGCGAAGAAAAAACAGCATCAAGTACAGGTGAAAGAAATCAAACTCCGCCCGGGTACTGATGTTGGTGATTACAACGTAAAACTACGTGCAATCACTAAGTTCCTTGAAGAAGGCAACAAAGTAAAAATTACTCTTCGTTTCCGTGGTCGTGAAATGGCGCACCAACAGCTTGGTTTGGCTCAACTTCAAAAAGTTGAAGCAGATGTGGCTGAAATTGGTGTTGTTGAGCAATCACCAAAAATGGAAGGTCGTCAAATGGGTATGTTGCTTGGTCCTAAAAAGAAAAAGTAATGATTCATTGATCTTAAAAAAAGCACTGCCTATGCAGTGCTTTTTTTATTTTGTTGATTGACTATGCCGAAGTGTTTTCAGTTGTTAATTTCTTCTGTCCGATTGGAATTCGGCATGGCGCTTTTTCTTCTGGAACAATCCGTTGTAGCTGGATGGTGAGTAAACCATTTTCATAATTGGCCTCTTGTACTTCAATGTGTTCATCTAAACGTAAAGATAATTTAAATGAACGCTGTGTGATGCCTTTATGCAAGAACTCAGCATGATTGTCTTTGGTCTGATCAGCATGTTGACCTGAAATATTAAGTACCTGATTCTCTAAGTCAATCGTGAGCTCATCTTGGTTAAAACCAGTGTTAGCGGCAGTGTAAAAATAACCCCCTAACGGCATTTAAAAACTGACCCCCTTGGTTAATATAGCGGTCATTTTGGACTGCTCAACATGT
>NZ_LSOD01000021.1:0-90115 GCF_001592855.1 Acinetobacter sp. BMW17 | reverse complement strand
TCATCGCCAGCTCATTAATTCAAATCCCCCTCCGCTAATCGCTGAGGGGGATTTTTTTATGCTGAAAATATTAAATAATATACGAATCAATCGTCTAATTTATATTTAGGATTGCTTTATACATACTGATTTACTTATTTATCGATCATGACATTTAATCTACCCAACATTTTTGTTTTAAGATTTTAAAAATATTGGATAGTCGATCAAATGTTCATAGTTTGTTAATAATATCTTTAAATGGAATAATGAGTATGTCTAATAAAATTCAATATCAACTGAAAAAACTTCCTTTAATCTCATGTGCGTTGTTGAGCTGTTTGGCTTTTGGGCAAGTACATGCTGTATCTAATGATCAGGTCAAACAACTGGTTGAATCAGAAAAAAAGAATTATTTAAATACTCTAGAGGCTTTAGTCAATATTGAGTCGGGGAGTAAAGATTTTGTCGGCGTGAATAAGATCGCTAAATATGTCGCCGAACAATTAAAAATGACAGGTGCTGAGGTCAGTATTGTAGAAGCTAAAGATATATATCGTATGGATGATACACCCCAACAGACTGGTCCAATGGTAAAAGCTGTTTTGAAGGGTAAAGGCAGCAGTAAAATTATGCTAATTGCTCATATGGATACGGTGTATTTAACAGGGATGTTGAAAGACCAACCTTTTAAAATGGAAGGGGATAAAGTTTTTGGTCTCGGAATTTTAGATGATAAACAGGGGGTTGCTGCGATTATTCATACGCTTGATCTTTTGAAAAAGTTGAATTATCAAGATTATGGCACGATCACAGTCTTACTTAACTCCGATGAGGAGATCAGTTCGCCAGGTTCACGCAAACTGATTACTGAAACTGCACAAGACCAAGATGTGGTTTTGTCATTTGAAGGTGGTGGTAAAGACGGCAGTTTACGTTTAGCCACCAGTGGGATTGGTGCAGCGTATTTAGAGGTTCACGGGAAATCTGCACATGCAGGGGTTAAGCCTGAAGCAGGCATAAATGCACTGACAGAATTATCACATCAAATCTTACAGTTACAAGATTTATCGAATCCTAAAACAGGGTTGAAATTAAACTGGACTGTAGCGAGTGCAGGTAAAGTGCGTAACGTGATTCCAGACCTTGCGACTGCACAAGCAGATGTTCGTGCTTTGCAAGTTAAAGATTTTCAGCAAGTGGAACGTGTATTACAGGAAAGGATTAAACGTAAAAAGTTAGCTGATAGTGAAGTTAAGTTAAAGTTTGAAATGCGTCGCCCACCTTTAATGGCAAATCCACAGGCAAAAAAATTGGCTGAACAAGCACAGCTTATTTACAAAACTGATTTTAACTTACCAATGAAGGTCTTAGCTGAAGCAACAGGTGGTGGTACAGATGCCGCATTTGCTGGCTTAAATTCGAAAGCAGCGATTTTAGAAGGAATGGGCTTATCTGGTGATGGTGCACATTCGAATAATGCTGAATATATTTTGGTCGAAAGTATTGTGCCGCGTTTATATTTAGCGACAAAGTTGATTATGGATTTATCGACCGCTCAAAAAGAATAAAGTTGGTATGAAAGAACTCAACTGATTTGAGTTTTTACATCATGAAAGATGGTGTTTATTTTTAGCAGCATCTTTCGTTAATTTAACTATAAGAATCTTTTAAGGAAATGGATGAGATCTTAAATAAAAACTATATAAAGTGAGGGATATTCTGAGAGATTGGCATAGCTATAGTTGATATTACTTTTTCATTCTTTGCTGCATAATTCAGCTGAATCTGTTGGGTCTCGGTATAGTGTTTACTGTCCCAAATGATTGGACATGGGTCTTTATTCTTTAAGGAATGAAGGGCTAGCTTTTTCGCTCTTAGCTGTCAAATTGTTTCTTTTTAAATGAAAACTTCGAAATTACGTTTGCACAAAAAAATAAATGATAACGTGCTGTATATGATGATTTTTTAACCAAGCAAGCTGAATGTAATTCATGGTAAAATGATCGGCTTTCATCTTTGATCTTTATTTGAGATCTTTCATCTGCCAGCCGAGAATTGCTAGCCATGTCTACTGCTTATACTATGCAGACCGCGCCTAAAGCGTTGTTTGATTACGACAAATATTGGGCGTCATGTTTTGAACCTGCGCCATTTTTGCCGATGTCGCGCGAGGAAATGGACCAACTCGGTTGGGATAGTTGTGACTTTATTTTGGTCTGTGGTGATGCGTATATCGATCATCCATCATTTTGTTCGGGCATTATTGGCCGTACTTTAGAAGCACAAGGCTTCCGTGTCGGGATTATTGCACAACCTGATTGGACTAATGTTGAAGCATTTCGAGTTTTGGGTAAGCCCAATATCGCTTGGGGTGTGACCGCTGGGAATATGGATTCGATGATCAACCGT
Source organism: Acinetobacter sp. BMW17 (assembly GCF_001592855.1). Classification (NCBI taxonomy): domain Bacteria; kingdom Pseudomonadati; phylum Pseudomonadota; class Gammaproteobacteria; order Moraxellales; family Moraxellaceae; genus Acinetobacter; species Acinetobacter sp. BMW17. The sequence continues at coordinate 87,724 of NZ_LSOD01000021.1, read as the reverse complement.
TATACGGCTGATCGTAAAATTCGTTCTGATGATGCCTATTCGCCAGATAATTTACCCAATAAACGTCCAGACCGTGCAGCAACCGTATATTGCCAACGTGTACGTGAAGCATTTCCAGATGTACCTGTATTGTTAGGTGGAATTGAAGCGTCTTTACGTCGTATTGCGCATTATGATTATTGGTCAGATAAAGTCCGTCGTTCAGTGTTGATGGACTCAAAAGCCGATCTTTTGATGTATGGTAATGGTGAGCGTTCAATTACTGAAGTAATGCATCGCTTAGCCAAAGGCGAAAAAATTCACGAAATTACAGATGTTCGTGGCACGGCATTTATCGTGAATAAATTAAACCGTCCATCTAAAGCCAAGTTTGTGGAAATCGCATCGAATGATGTGGATGCCATTGGCCGTGTTGATCCGATCATCAATCCTTATGTGATGACTGAAGATTTAGATGGCTGTGAAATTGAAAAAGATAAGGGTAATTCTTTAACCCAATACCAAAATTTCCAAAAAGAAATTGTGACGAATCAAATTGTTCGTGAAGGGGATCAACTCGATCCTGATACACAAATTGTGCAATTACAGCCGTCTTCAAAGGCAATTAAACATAAATTACCGCCGCGTGAACTGGCTGTGATTCGTTTGCCTGCATTTGAAGCAGTGGCAGATGATCCCGTTTTATATGCACATGCCAACCGTATTTTGCACCTTGAAACCAATCCGGGAAATGCACGTGCTTTGGTACAAAAGCATGGCGAACGTGATGTTTGGTTAAATGCACCGCCAATTCCGTTAACCACGGAAGAAATGGACTATGTGTTTGATTTACCTTATGCACGTCTACCCCATCCTGTGTATGGGGATGCTCGTTTCCCAGCATTTGACATGATCAAGTTCTCTGTCAATATCATGCGTGGTTGTTTTGGGGGCTGTACCTTTTGTTCGATTACAGAACATGAAGGGCGTATTATTCAAAACCGTTCAGAAGAATCAATTTTACGTGAAGTTGAAAAGATTCGTGATACTGCACCCGGCTTTACTGGCATCATTTCTGACTTGGGTGGGCCTACAGCAAACATGTATCGTTTGCACTGTAAAGACCCTGAAATTGAAAAGAACTGTCGTAAACCATCCTGTGTTTATCCGGGTGTTTGTCAAAATTTACATACCGATCATGCACCTTTAACGCAGCTATATCGTAAAGCACGCGCCATTAAAGGCATCAAAAAGATTCTGATTGGTTCGGGTCTGCGTTATGATCTAGCGGTGTTAAACCCTGAATATGTCAAGGAATTGGTACAGCATCATGTCGGTGGTTATTTAAAAATTGCGCCTGAACATACCGAAAAAGGTCCATTGTCTAAGATGATGAAACCAGGCATCGGGACCTATGATCGTTTCAAGCAAATGTTTGATCGTTTCAGTAAAGAGGCAGGTAAAGAGCAGTATTTAATTCCGTACTTTATCGCAGCACATCCAGGTACGACTGAATATGACATGATGAATTTGGCGATTTGGTTGAAGAAAAATGGTTTCCGTGCCGATCAGGTACAGACTTTCTATCCATCGCCAATGGCAACCGCGACCACCATGTATCACACGGGTAAAAACCCATTAGCCAAAGTGGCGCGATATACTGAAGATGTGGATATTGTGAAAGGTGAGAAGCGTCGTCGTCTGCATAAAGCCTTCTTGCGTTATCATGATCCAAACAACTGGCCATTATTACGTGAAGCTTTAAAAGAGATGGGCCGCCAAGACTTGATTGGTAATTCGAAACAGCATTTGATTCCAACCTATCAACCGCAAGGGACAGAAGGTCAGTATCAGTCTGCTCGGAAGAAAAACTCAACCGTGGATGGCGATTCGCAAAAACGTAATGGTGATAGCCGTAACCAACAAGCGAAAAATCAATCGCGTCCATCAAATACCAAAAAGCGTCCTGAGCGCGGTCAGATTTTAACGCAGCATACAGGTTTGCCGCCGCGTGAAACAGGTGATACCAAGAAGCCATTTGGACATTCAAAATCAAAACCGAAGTCTAAGTCACGTGCTTAATCGCAATTGAATATAAAAAAGGATGCTACGGCATCCTTTTTTAGGATCGATCTTTTTATTGCGTTAGCAAAATAGCTCAAAGATTGGCTTTTCTGCCATCCGTCGGGAAAATTGGGTCAATCCGAAGAATCATATTGCACGTGAATGAATCACTCTATTACAGTGTAGATAGGCTAAAGAGCCAAAATTTCATTCGGATTAAAACAAAACGTGTTACAACGGATGACATTGCAAAAAATTGTTTAGTTTTATCAGCGTTTGTTTGATTTTAGCTTTAGTTTTTTTATTGCGTGGTTTGGGTAAATGGTCAGTAGGTTATACTGATCGGATAAAAATCGGTGTGATACCGAAAATTATAATAAAGATGAAAAGGATACAAATATGACAACTTATATAGTAATTGGTAGCGTGTTGTTGATACTGGTCATGATTTTAGCGAGTAAAGCGTTGATCCCTAAGACCAAGCAGCAAGATAGTGCATTAAGACAACGTGCTATTTTTAGTATGCATGAACAACTGACTTATACTCGTTTGCAAGAAATTTTACCGCATCATACTGTGCTGGCACATGTATCTTATGATGCCTTACTCACAACAAAGTTTTCGCGTACACGAAATAAATACCGCAATTTGGTGGCTGATTTTGTCATTGTGGATAGTGCACAACAAGTTTTGGCAGTGGTTGCTTTAGAAGATCCGCTTTCACTGAAACGTCCACAAAAGGCACAGTTTCAGGATGCGATCCTTGATATGGCTGGCTATAAAGTGATTCGTTATGAAGAAGTGCCTGACTATCATCAGTTACGTGAAGATTTTTATGGCGATCTCTATGCCTCATCGCGTTTGACTAAAGATACGCGTGTGGCCAAAAAATATGATTACTATAATGCAGCACAAACTCGAAAATTACGTCTGATCGGCTAACTGAATCTCAGCGCGCATCATAAAAACATAAAAATCATGTTTTTATGATGCATGTATTTTTATGCAGGTTTCACTGCAACAACGGTTAACTCTACCAATACTCGTGGATCATAAAGTTTAGCTTCAACACAGGTACGGGGTAATGCATCAATATCTACAACCCAAGCATCCCATACTTCATTGAACGCTGCATAGTCATTTTCAATGTCTTTTAAATAAATCGTCACCGATAAAATATGACTTTTATCTGTGCCTGCATCAGCAAGAAATTGGTCGATTATGTCCAATGTTTGCTGCGTCTGCCCTTTAATGTCTAAATCGAAGTCAGATGCCAGTTGCCCTGCTAAATGAACGAGATTTCCAGCAATTGCAATTTCAGAAAAGCGATTTGAGACATGCAAACGTTGTACAGCCATAATATTTCTCTAACATGATTCATTATCTAAAGTTTACGTGATCGAGAATATTCTGCAAACCTAGTTTGTTATCAACAGTTAAGTTTGTGCTGATCTTGCCAGTGGGTCAATACGAATCAGAGACTTATTTTGGAAGATCAATACACAATTGTATTCGGGACAGACAATAAGGTTACCTAGGTTTAAGAAACGAATTTGAGCCATTCTGAGCCGATTTAAACAATATGCAATCGAACTTTGCAAAGGACAGTATTGTTGGAGCTGTATCACTTTTTGAATATAGGTCGCAATATAGGTAGTTTGGGTTCGCATGATCAATCTCGATATTCGATTGTTATTTCATTGTTTTCGTTCAATTACGGATGGCATGTCACCATCCGCAAATGCCTAAGTTTTAAACCACTTATCTAGTTAAAATTAAATCTATTCTGAATTAGAAGGGGTATAAGGTTTGAGTGTTGGTGTAGGTTTATTCCCAATGCTGTACCAATCAATATGACGCGTAATAAACATGACGACTGCGAGGATAATGAACGAGATCACTGAGCCTATTAAGAAGGTCTTACCTGAAGATTGCAGTAACATATACATGATGCTGTATAAGGTCATTAAGATGATGCTAAACAAAGCAGCAGCTTTAAATCCTTTCATCACAAAGTATAGGTACCATGTCATTAAGCCGATACAGGCCATCGCTGCTACGATATATGCCCATGCAAAAGCATAATATTCACTGATCGAAAGAAGTAGAACAAAGAATATACCTTGCGCCATTGCCACCAATGAATATTGGATAGGGTGGATTCTCAAGCCTTTAAGCACTTCGAATAAGAAGAAGCAACCAAAGGTGATGATGATAATCACAATGCCATATTTAATCGCACGATCTGTTTGAGTATAAACATTTACGGACTCTAAAAATTCAGCAGATAGACCAACTTTCTCGTGATTTATTGGCGTATAACCTACTGTTTCAGCATAACTTTCTTTTTGTAAATAATTGCCTTGAACAAATTGGCGAGTACAATCATCGCTTTCACAATGGATGAATTTATTCAGGTTGTGATGGCCAATGGCAATGTTTTTCCATTGTGCATTGAATTGTTGTTGAGTACTGGTTTTGTCATAAGGTAAGTTTTGACCATCGTATTTAATATCTGCCCAATTGCCTTTAGCCTGATAAGTGACGCTACGACTGGTTGGAATTAAGGTAAATTTACTTAAACCCGTTAGATTTGCTGTTAAATTAAAGTGGAAGCCATTTTGAATTACACTTATCAATTCAGGATATTTCTTGGCAGAGATATGCATAAAATCAAAACTTGAACGATCACTACCTTGCGCACTCATTTCAAAAGCATAATTTTTATTGAGTATTTTAAGTATAGGTTGCTGATCTAAACCACGCGGGTCATGTACAGGGAAAATAATTTCTGCACGATCCCAAAGATAGGTTTTATTTTCTAGCTGAGTTTTTTGGAAGATTCCTTTCGCTGTTAAATTGGCTTGATAACTAATTGCGCGATAAATTGTGCGTTTGTAGGTATCGTCTGAAACATTAAAGTTTGATGTCCATTGAGTACTATCAGCGCCGATATACATCCAGTTTTTTTCTGTGCATGGATAGGATTTTTTCTGTTCATCCAAACAGGTTTTCTGTTCTTGATACGGAACTTGTATATAAGGTGCGACGACGGTTTGTGGGCTGATATTATTTTGCGAAATTTCTTTGAGAAATGCTTGTTGGTAAGCTTGGCGTTCTGAAACAAGACTGGTAATAAAAAATAAGCCGATCCAGAAAATGGCGACCAGTATGATGATTGCAATGATTTTAAGACTAAGGAAATGAGAGCGCATAATGATTCCTGATGATTTGTTTTTTTCAGGATTGAGTATGTGAAAGTGAGATGGTTTTTGTTTGAGTTGGTTTTGATTTTTATGTGAAGTTTAGGTGAAGCTTTACGAGTTTATTGGAGTCATTCATGCTAAGGTTTTATTAAAAAACTTATAGAACTTCGTTAAGGTAAAACAATACTGACCAATACGCCTTGCTGATGCGGTTGAATAATAGCAATGTTATTTTCCTGAATATTTTGAATTTGAATTTGCCCATGATGTTGTTCAATCACTTGTTTGACAATGCTTAAACCAATGCCCGAACTGCGTTGTTGAGTAATAGGACGGGGTAATGAAAAATAAGTATCAAAGACTTGTGAGAGTGCATATTCAGGTATCCATTCACCTTCATTAAAAATCTGTAATTGAATGCTTTGGTGAGCTTGACGATGCAATTGAATGAGGATTTTCGAAGATTCTGCCGAGAAATCTAAAGCATTGTCTAAAAGATTGGCAATGGTTTGTTGTAACCAAAAACGATCTGCTTGAATTATACAATTCGCTTCGATATCCAATAAACATTGAATTTTTTTACTTTGTAATTGGCTTGCTTGTTGATCTAAAACCTGTTGTATCAGCTCAGATAAGTTAAAATTTTGAAGTTCGATTTGATGTTTGGATTTTTCTAAACGTGTAAGCAATAACATGCGATCAATCAAAAGTTTTAAACGTTGGCTTTGTGCATGAATGTGCTGTGCAAATTGTTGTTGATCATTTAAAGGCAAATCTTCTTTGAGTAACTCGGCACTGGCTTGAATCGCCGTGAGTGGGCTTTTTAATTCATGGGTTAAAGTATTGACATAATGTTCTACATAGGCTCGATCTTCGAGTTTTTCACGCATATTTTCAACAGCTTGAGCAACTTGATTCAGTTCTTTCGCTGAACGGAAATAAGGGGTTTGATTCACAGGAGCAAGTGCCTGAGCGTATTTTCGAACTCGGTCTATACTGTGTTTGAGCCAATAGGCCACCAAACTGGCAAGAAATAAACTGAGTAAAGTAATCCATGCAGCTTGGCGCAGTAATTGATCTTCTGCACGTTGAATATAAGGTTGTACAGAGCTATTCGGTTTACCAATACTCACCACACCAATCAATTTTTGTTGCTGATTTTGAGCAGTTTGATAATAGATTGGTGCAGCGATAAACATGGTACTGCTATTCGGATCCCCCTCATAACTGCGGGTTGAACGTACGCCGTATTTACCTTGAAGTGTTAGATAAACATCATTCCAACGAGAATAATCCTGTCCAGTGGCGATGCCTTGTGAATCATAAATCACAAGGCCTTTTGCATCGGTAATATAGATTTGTTGGTTAATTTCTTTTTTATTATGTTGCCAAATATTGGCATTCAGTTTTCGATTCAGTGCATTTTGAATTTTTGCATCAAATTGTACTGTGTTGACTTTATTCTCATACACATCTTCTGCCACTAACATGGCGATAATATTGGCATTTTCAGCGAGCGTGTCTTCAACGACTTGGCGAACATTGGGTTTTACTTGTTGGTTGAAGGTGTAGGACATAAACCACAACCCAAGCAAGATAATTAAGCCAAAGAAAAACCAAATACGGATAAAGATCGACATAGTGCTATAACATCCGTTTTAGGCTATAACCAAAACCACGATGTGTTGTGATTGGGTCATATTCAGCTGAAATTTGTTTGAGCTTTTGTCTTAAGCTTTTGATATGAGTATCGACAGTACGTTCTAAGCTATGTTCAGGATGCTCCCAAATATGATCCATCAATTGTTGACGACTAAAGACTTGCTCAGGATGATCGATTAACAATTTTAATAAGCGGTATTCATAACGAGTGAGTTGTAAGGCACTGCCTTGATAATGAATTTGCAGTGACTCATCAATACATTGCCAAGTTTTTGCAGTTATTGCTTGTGTCTCAATCGTGCTTTGAGCAGGTTGTAATTGGCTTTGTATGTCCATTCTGCGCCAAATGGCTTTAATACGAGATACGATTTCGCGTGAGCTAAAAGGCTTGGTACAGTAATCATCTGCGCCAATTTCCAGTCCTACAATTCGATCAATTTCATCATCTCGTGCAGTTAAAAATAGTAATGGAGTATGGTTAAACTGAAGAATTTTTTTACACACATCAAAGCCGTTTATATCGGGTAAACCTACATCTAAGATAATAAAATCAAAAGTTTGCTGTTGAACAAAAGTAATGGCTTGAGAGCCAGTATTAGCCCAAGTGACTTGCCATTCTTCACGTTCGAGTGCATAGCGTAAGGGCATGAGAATGGCGGCATCATCTTCAACACAGAGAATCTGTTTTTTATTATTCATTGGTCTTTGAATATTGTTAAATCATTTTGAGTGTACTGAATTTCTTTTTTTTAGACGAATGAATTTTAAGTGAAATTGAAATGAACTTTGTAATGATGTGAGAAATATTGAATGTGTTTTGAGGCAGGTATTTTACCCATGATAAATATCAGAGATGTCCTGTAATCTTCGGATTTGATCGTCACGCCAATCACAGGACGTATGCTAAAAGTAAAGGTAAGTTTTAGCATCTCAGCGGTTACATGGATAAATGCAGCGCGTCATTAGATTACTCTAAAAACACAGTTTGTGAATGCTAAATTGCATTATTTTTGTTCTTTTGGTTAAAAAGTGACTGATTGAGCATTCAGTCAGACCATAAAGAGAGCTGGGGTAAAGGCTCTTGAGTCGAAAGTGCATAGACCCCAACACCGATAAGACGAAATTGTTGATCCAGTGTGATTTGCATTTCTTTGAGTAAGATATCTAAGGTCATTTGCAGTTCAGTTTGATGCTTTAATGGCATTTTGAAGCTTTTACTGTGCTGTAGGGTTTGAAAGTTTTTCAGTTTCAGTTTGACGGTGACACCGCGGGCATACAGTTGCTTTTTCTCTAAGCTTTGCCAGACTTGTGCAATCAACTTGGGCCAAAATGGGAGACATTGTTCAAGGGTTAAGTCATCATCAAAAGTGGTTTCTTTTGAAATTTGCTGACGTTCTCTTTCCGCTTGTACAGGACGCTCATCAATCCCTTGTGCATATAGATAGAGCTGTTTGCCATACTTGCCAAAATGATGAATCAGGATATTTTCATCCACATGCTGTAAATCACCTAAAGTTTCAAGTTTGAGCGCATGTAATTTTTCTTGCATGACTTTACCGACTCCGGGGATTTTTTTAAGCGGCAAGTGCTGAATAAACTGCTGAACTTGTGAGGGTTTAATCACGCAGATACCATTGGGTTTATTCCAGTCCGACGCAACTTTGGCTAGAAACTTATTCGGTGCAACACCCGCAGAGGCGGTCAGTCCTGTGCTCTGAAAAATATCAGCACGGATGCGTTCAGCCACTTCTGTGGCGCTGGTCAGTTGTTGTAAATTTTCCGTCACATCTAAATAAGCTTCATCTAAGGAAAGCGGTTCAATGAGTGTGGTATAACGCTGAAAAATTGTATGAATTTGCTCCGAGACTGCACGATATTTAGAGAAATTAGGTTCAATCACCACCACTTGAGGGCAGCGTTTTTTGGCTTGAGTCATCGACATGGCAGAGCGGAGTCCGTAGCGACGTGCAGGGTAGGATGCGGCGGCAATGACAGCACGGGGATGGTGTGAAGAGATCACCACAGGTAAATGCTTTAAGTCGGGACGATCAAGTAACTCCACAGAGGCATAGAAGGCATCCATGTCGATGTGAATGATTTTTCGCATGCTGAATTTTAATATTGAAAGCTAAGTCAGTATTGCACTATTCAGATCGATTGCGTAGTTCTACATGCGGCATAAGCGACATAGTTTGACTTGGTATTTTAGTATTTGAACTTCAACGATGAGCTTGGAACTGCTTACTTGATTGGTAAGTTTTGCGGCAGTTGATAAAGTCCGTGGCGCTCTAAAAAGCTGATCCAATCTTGTTCTGAACCCTGAAATACATTGAGATCCACCAAGGTTGGTATGCCTTTGATTTGACCTTGGCTGGTGTGTTGCCAAAAGGTCCATTTCGGATTGCCTTTGAGCTCAGGCTTGCCCTGATATTCACGAATCCAAAGGGGAGTTTGTTTAAATTCATCGACCAAAACAATATTATAAAATGCTTTAGAAGTATAAAAAATGGGTTGCAAGCCATAGTGTTGATACAGTTGGTCGTGCATGACCTGAATTTCTTTGAGCAGCTGTTCTTTGGTATAAGTGTTGATACAGGTGTTGTCATATTCCAAATCAATCACAGGCGGCAAACTATCGGTTTTCTTCGGCACAGTTTCGATAAAGTTCTGCGCCTGAATCTGGCCATCACGGCATAAACGATAAAAATGATAAGCCCCGACCAAAAAGCCTTGTTCACGAGCTTTGAGCCAATTGTCCTGAAATTTACGGTCTTTGAAATCGCCGCCTTCAGTGGCTTTTAAATAGACGAATTTAAACTCTTGGGGAGAAATGGATTGCCATTGGATGTCACCCTGATGATGAGACACATCAAAGCCTTTTACCGGATACTCTTGGGCAGATGCGACATTGTTCTGCAAGAAAAAATAGGTGATCCCGAGTCCGATACATAGCATCACTACACAGGCAAGTATGTAATAGGGGTATGAGGTTTTTGACGACGTGGAAACTTTCTTTCTTGCGGACATGCTTTTGCAGGTATTGGTTTTTAGCTCATCATCATAGCTCGAATTTGCGGAACTGACCATGATGATTATGGTCAGTGAATGGCAGCACTTTGTATCTGTTATTCATCCACGGTATCTTTGGGGATATGCCAGAAAATAGCTGCGGTAATCAGGTTAATACAGCCCAATACAATTAAAGTGTTATGGAATGCCATGACGATGTGATCTGTACCCAAATATGCGGTAAAGACATTGACTAAAGTACCTGCCAAAGCCACGCCAATACTCATCGACACCATCATGATCATCGACAAGAAACTGTTGCCACTACTGGCATCTTGTTGCGGTAAATCTTTCAGCGTGAGGGTATTCATAGACACAAATTGCAGGGAGTTCAGCATACCAAAAACAAAGAAATGCAGCGCGCGCAGCCAAGTTGGGGTATCTGCGGTATTGAGGGCAAAACTGGCGATACATGCGCCGACCAATAAGGTGTTAACCAAAAGCACGTGGCGATAACCAAAGCGCTGAATCAAGTGACGAATGATGGGTTTGGATGCCAGTGAACCGAGCACGGTCGGAATCATTAAGAGTCCCGTCACAAAGGGTTCAAAACCGAAAGCCACTTGTAACATGAGTGGCATCAAAAAGGGCATAGCATTGCCACCGAGGCGAGCAAAGAAGTTACCTAAAATACCCACGGCATAAATGCGGTTACGAAACAGTTTACTGCGAAATAGCGCATTTTGATGGGTATGTGCATGATAGGCATACCAAAGCGCAGCTACTAAGCTCAGTACAATCAGCCCCATACTCCACCATAAAGTCAGGTGCGGACTGGCAAAATTTTCAATCCCTAGAGATAGTCCTGCCATGGTGATCACCAACAGGATAAAACCCCAAAAGTCAAAACGCGGTACATTCTGCTCGGTGACATTCGGCATGGCTTTAAAGCTAATCAGGACACCTAACAGTCCCATGGGGAGGTTAATCAGGAAAATCCAATGCCATGTACTGACTTCGACCAACCAGCCCCCGAGTGTTGGACCGATCAGTGGGCCAATCAGTCCCGCGAGACTCATTAAACTCATGGCTGATAAGAACTGCGTCCGTGGAATGACTTTGAGCATGGCTAAACGGCCAACAGGGAGTAATAATGCACCACCGATGCCTTGTAGCACGCGATAGAACAATAATTCATTTAAACTTTCAGAAAAGCCACAGCCCAGCGAGGCAAGGGTAAAAATGATAATGGCACTGAAATAGGTATTGCGCACTCCAAAACGGTCGGCGAGCCAGCCACTCAAGGGAATACAGGCAGCAACGGCAAGCACATAGGCCACCACCACGCTATGCATTTGGAGCGGGTCTTCATTCAGACTGGCTGCCATAGCCGGTAGAGCGGTATTCACAATGGTGGTATCTAAGCCTTGCATAAAAAAGCCAATCGAAACCAGAAGTACCAAAAGACGGTACTCAGGAGCGAGTGCTTGATGGGTCGGCGTTTGGTTCATAGATACAACAAAGTGAAATTTTTAAACAGTTTAGCTTAATTTAAGTTGGACTGTTGTTGCGAATGTGCATTTATCACATGCCATCAAATTGACATCTCTACGTCATGTGTTTGCAACGCGTGCGTCATACATTGGTCAAATTTGAATCGATATTTAGATCATGATGAATAAAACATATAGTGCTGTCTTTTTAGCATGCATGGGGTTGGGCTTAGTAGGATGTAATGACAGTGATGATGCGCAAACCATCACATCACCGCCTGTGGTAGAGGAAGCCACGCCGAATAGTATTGAACTGGTTCATCTTGCAAGTTATGAGTCGGGAATATTTGGACAGAGTGCAGCTGAAATCCCCGCCTATGATGCTGCGAGTAAGCGTCTGTTCGTGGTGAATGCACAAAAAGGCATGGTCGATGTTTTAGATTTCTCCCAACCAGCGCAGCCGACATATATCCAATCTTTGGATGCCAAAACTTATTTAGCCTATTCCGAAGTGAATAGTGTCGCGGTGCATAATGGCATCGTGGCACTGGCGGTTCAGGCTGAGGATAAAACCCTAACTGGTATTGTGGCTTTTTTTAAAGCACAGGATCTCTCTTTTATCAGTCAAGTCAACGTGGGGGCTTTGCCAGATATGTTGACCTTCACGCCTGATGGTCGAAAAGTACTGGTAGCGAATGAAGCGGAACCGAATGAGGGTTATCAAATTGATCCTGAGGGTTCGGTTAGTATTATTGATGTTTCTGACATTCAAAAACCAACAGCAAACATAGCAGGTTTCCAAGCATGGAATGACCGTAAACAAGAATTATTGGATGCAGGGATTCGTATTTTTGGTCCAGACATCAGCCAATACTCAAATGTCGCGACCGTAGGTATTCAAACCACCTCTGTAGCACAGGATTTGGAGCCTGAGTACATCGCGGTGAGTGCTGATGGAAAAAAAGCATGGGTCAGTTTGCAGGAAAATAATGCGATTGGGGTTTTAGACCTAGAAAAAAATCAATTTGTTGATCTTTTCCCGATGGGCTACAAAGACCATAGCTTGCCTGAAAATGCCTTAGATGGCAGTGACCGTGACTGTGCTATTGGTCAAGACTCGTTGGGGCGTAGTATTACAGAATGTGCAAAAGATGCTGGCATGATCAATATCCGCTCTTGGCCGGGACTATATGGCATGTATATGCCCGATGCCATTGCACAATATCAAGCCAAGGGTAAAACCTATTTGGTCACGGCCAATGAAGGGGATGCCCGTGAATGGTTAAAGGATGAAGCCAAATACTTTGAAGGCGCGGACTTAAATGCTGGTTATGCAGAAGAGATACGTATCAAACACTTGTTTAAAAAAGCAGGTTTTGATGCCAAAGGCGATTATGCAGCACATTTACGTCAGCTTGCACCGGGTGTGAAAGGGGCGAAATTAAACCCAGAGGTGTTTAAACCTTGTCAAACGGCTGACGCAACAGAAGTCTGTGCGGACAATTTAATTAAAGACGCACAAATTGGACGTTTGACCATTAGTTGGACTCAAGGTTATCAAAAAGATCCACTAACAGGTCTGCCGAAGTTGGATGAAAATGGTCGTCTGACGTATGACAAATTATATGCTTATGGTGGTCGTTCGGTAAGTATTGTCGACCCAGAAACCAAGCAGATTGTGTGGGATTCGGGCAGTGAGTTTGAGCGAAAAATTGCGGAGTTGTTTCCACATCAATTTAATAGCAATCATGAAGCATTTAAATTTGATGACCGTAGTGACAACAAAGGCCCTGAACCTGAAGGAGTGACTCTGGGTAAAATTGGTGAAAAGACCTTTGCCTTTATTGGACTTGAGCGTGCCAGTGGCATCATGGTCTATGACATTAGCAACCCGAATCAGGCTAAATTTGTTCAGTATCTGAACCATCGCAATACCAATGAAACCGAAGTCACGAAACAAGGTGACTTAGGCCCAGAAGGTTTGATTTTCATCGCGGCGAAGAATTCACCCAATGGTCGCCCGCTGTTGGTGGTGGGAAATGAAGTCAGTGGTAGTACAGCGGTTTATGAAGTCAAACTCAATTAAAAAAACTGAGTTTTGACTTCGAAAAAAGAGCACTGCGGTGTTCTTTTTTATGGCGCTACAAAAAATATATGACAAGGATGTCATGAAAATGAAATAAAACCGTCATAATCTTTGGCAAACGTCCAAGGGCACTGTCTTGGAATAAATTATTCAAAAGGTTGGTTTTATGACAATCGAAATTTTGATGGTGATAGGCTTCTGTTTAGCCGCTTATTCTATCGTCGGAAATGATGTGCCACAGACATTAGGTACGTTTATTTCATCCAATGCACATCGTCCATGGTGGGTGCTTTGGCTCTTTATCAGCACCATTTTGGTGGTGGTGTTGATTTATGGTTGGTATGCATCCGGTGTGGGGGATGCATCATATGGCCGTTTAGAAACGATCCCTTTTCCTGAGGGTGGGGTCACGTGGCTCTATATTGTGCCACCGATTTTACTGTTATTTTTAACCAAATACGGAATTCCCGTCAGTACCACTTTCTTGGTTTTAACCATTTTCTCGCCTGCAAGTTTAGGCTCGATGATGGTGAAATCGATGATGGGCTACGCGGTGGCCTTTGTGGTTGCGATTATTGTCTATCGTTTTGTGATGCGCCAAGTCGCGAAGTATTTTGCGAAAACCCGTAATCAAGAACCGTCGCATATTTGGATTGGGCTACAGTGGGTCTCTACGGCTTTTCTGTGGAGTCAGTGGCTGATTCAAGATTTGGCCAATATTTTCGTCTATGTACCCCGTCAAGTGCCGTTTTCATTTTTACTGTTTGCCATCACGGTCTTTGTGGTGTTGTTGGCGGTAATTTTGTACCAACGTGGTGGTGCGATTCAGAAGATTGTCGATACCAAAACAGGTGTTACCGATATTCGTGCAGCAACCATTATTGACTTTATGTATGCCCTGATTTTGTTGGTCTTCAAAGAGTGGAGTAACATTCCAATGAGTACCACATGGGTATTCTTAGGTTTACTTGCAGGTCGTGAGTTTGCAATGTCGATGATTTTTGATGAAGTGAACAAACATCGCACTTCGCGTAACGTCAGTAAAGATGCGATGAAATTGATGTTTGGTTTAGCCATGTCGGTGATTTTGGCGACCACACTGCCGTGGTTCTACAACTTTGTCACCCATTATGGGCAATAACCGCACATGTTAAAAAAGCGAGCTCTAGGCTCGCTTTTTTATGGCATTAAGAACAGGGTTTAAATGGCAAAGTGTGCTGGACTGCCGAGGTTGGCAATCGCTGAATAAATCTGTTCAGCATGGTTGCACACAATCAGTTTTGCGCGGTGCTGTGGCGGTAGAAAACCTTCTTCTACTGCATGATCCAACTGGGTAATCAGTGCGTCATAGAAACCATTGACGTTATAAATCATCATCGGTTTTTGATGTTGGTTCAGTTGTCCCCAGGTTGCCACTTCTAAAATTTCTTCAAAAGTGCCTAAACCGCCGGGTAGTGCGACAAAGGCGCTTGCGCGTTCGGCCATTAAGGCTTTGCGCTCATGCATGGTTTGTACAACATGTAATTCGGTCAGTTGGTGATGCGCAATTTCATAATCCAGCATAAATTCTGGAATGACGCCGACTGCTTCACCGCCGTGGCTAATCATGGCATCGGCCACTTGTCCCATGAGGCCAATGCTGGCCCCCCCATAAACCAGACCAAAACCCTGTTTAGCTAAACCTTGTGCCAGTGCAATCGCTTTTTCTTGATAAATCGGTTTATTGCCTGAACGAGAACCGCAATAAAGTGCGATCAGAGGTTGAGTGGTTTGAACATTTACTTCAGTGTTGAGAGAGGATATTTTTAATTCACTATTCATGGCGTATGTTTTTACCTTTTGCTTTATCTACTTTTTCTCTCTTAGTTTAAGCAAGAAATGTGACGGCAAGCTGTATTTAATCTAACAATCGGGTAATAATTTGTTAAATCTTTTAAAACAGGCGCTTTTGAAAAAAAGATGAATTTCATGTAGATCTTGCCTATACTTATTTCCTGTTTTACAACACAAGAACGAACATGGGTAGTGGTAGTTGTCGCTCAAGACATCTTCAGTTTTCCGAAAAAAAATTACAGCCATTGGTGCTGAATCTTCCTTTTCATCCGCTTAAGTTGCGTTATGCACCATATATTTCCCCTCGACAGGAGCAGATCACATGATATTTGAATGGATGTCTGATCCTTCTGCGTGGGTGGGGTTACTCACCTTAGTGGTGCTGGAAATTGTGCTGGGGATTGATAACTTGGTTTTTATTGCGATTTTGGCGGAGAAACTTCCACCAGAACAACGTAATACGGCCCGTGTTGTTGGTTTGATCCTTGCGCTCTTAATGCGTTTGGTGCTGTTGGCCTCAATTGCTTGGGTGGTGACACTGACCGAGCCGCTGTTCCATATCTTCGACCATCCCTTCTCAGGACGGGATTTGATTCTTCTGTTTGGTGGGGTGTTCTTATTGTTTAAAGGCACCATGGAACTGCATGAACGTATTGACGCCAAAGTGGTTCAGAAAGAAGAAAGTCCAGCCAATGCTGTGTTTTGGATGGTGATCGTTCAGATTGTGGTATTGGATGCTGTGTTTTCCTTAGACTCGGTGATTACCGCAGTCGGTATGGTTAAGCACCTGTCTGTGATGATGATTGCGGTGGTTATCGCCGTGGGCATTATGCTGTGGGCATCGAAAGCCTTGATGGAATTTGTCAACAAACATCCGACCGTGGTGATTTTGTGTCTCGGCTTCTTGATGATGATCGGTTTCTCATTGATTGTAGAAGGCTTTGGTTTCCATATTCCAAAAGGCTATTTATATGCCGCGATTGGTTTCTCGGTAATTGTTGAATTCATCAACCAAACCATGCGCCGTAATCAAGAAAAAATGGTCACTACCACAGACCTTCGCTATAAAACTGCATCTGCGGTGCTGCGAATGTTGGGCGGTAAAAGTAGTGATCATACCTCTGAGCCTGAAGATGTCCTGGCAACTCGCGCTTATGCGGATGAAGTGTTTGATCCTGAAAATGGGGTCTATCATAGTGTCTTGGTACAAGGGGTGCTGGGTTTGTCTGAACGTCCAGTGAAGTCCGTGATGACCCCACGTCCAGAGTTGGAGTGGATTGATTTAGAGGATGAAGAAGCCTCAATCAAATCACAACTACTCAGTATTACGCATTCACGTTTAATCGTGGCACGGGGCGAGTTAGACAACATCGCAGGTGTGGTGCTGACCCATAAAGTTTTGAATGAATATATCGAAACCGGTGTCCTCGATTTTGATAAACATTTACGTGAACCTGTGATTGTGCATGAAAATGCGCAAGTCCTGATGGTGATGGAACAATTGCGTCAAGCACCGTTGCAAATGGCTTTGGTCTTGAACGAATACGGCTCGATTGAAGGGATTGCCACGCCGATTGACGTATTAGAGGCGATTGCAGGGGAGTTCCCCGATGAAGATGCTGAAGATAATGTGGCTGAAAGCTTAGAAGATGGTAGCTTGATGCTCGATGGTTCAACCGATATTCGCCATGTGTCGTTATTGTTGGATCGTGATTTGGTCGACGAGTCTGATCAGTACTCAACCTTGTCAGGCTATATCCTCTTTCATTTAGGTCGTTTACCCGAAAATGGCTCTAGCCTTGAAGCAGATGGTTGTATTTTTGAAGTGGTGACGATGGATGGGCACAAAATTGAAAAAGTGCATGTGATTCCCAAGTCGGATCTGCACAAGGAATCCTCTTAAAACAAACCTTAATCTGGTTTGAACAGGTTAAAATAGCTCGCAATGTCGAGCTATTTTTTATGGAAAAATCATGAGTAATGTTGAGTGTCCGTGTGGACAGGGCGAATATAAGCAGTGCTGTCAGCCATTACACTTGGGACAAAGCCGTGCGCAGAGTGCTACTCAACTTATGCGCTCACGTTATAGTGCTTTTGCCAAACAGCAAATCGATTACATTGTGCAAACCACAGCGTTGGGGCAGCAACAGGCTCTAGATGTTGCAGCAATAGCGGAGTGGAGTCGAAGCAACCAATGGTTGAAGTTAGACGTCGTACAGGCCAATGAAAAACTCGATAAAAACCATGCCATGGTCGAATTCAAAGCCTATTATCATGATGGCACATCGCCACAGATACATCATGAAATTTCACATTTTGTGAAACATGCAGAAGCATGGTATTTTTTAGATCCAACCACTGAAATGCATATCACCATGAAACAAGCGTGCATCTGCGGTTCAGGGAAAAAATTTAAACAATGTTGTGCACAATTTTTATAATTTTAAGCAAATTTGGCTTAGAATAGCGCGCATCAATTAGCCTATATGGAATCCAGGCGATGTTACTCACTATTATTTATATTATAGCGATCACAGCAGAGGCAATGACAGGTGCACTGTCGGCGGGTCGGCGTAGTATGGATTGGTTTGGTGTGGTGATTATTGCTTGTGTCACAGCGCTGGGCGGCGGTTCTGTCCGCGATGTGTTATTGGGACATTATCCGCTGACTTGGGTCAAGCATCCTGAATATTTGATGCTGACCTGTTTTGCCGCTTTTATGACGATTTTGATTGCCAAGTGGATGCGCCATTTACGTAATATCTTCTTGGTGCTCGATGCTCTGGGCCTGATCGGTTTTACCATCATCGGCTGTCAAATTGCCTTAGAAATGGGACATGGTTTTGTGGTGTCTGCGGTCGCAGGAGTTCTGACAGGGGTATCGGGCGGTATCTTACGTGATATTTTGTGTAATGACGTCCCTTTGGTCTTCCGCCGTGAACTGTATGCCAGTATTTCTTTTGTCGCGGTGATTTTCTATTGGGGCTGCATTCAGCTCGGTTTATCACTTGAGCTGACCGTGATTTCGACTTTGATCTTTGGTTTTAGCTTACGTCTAATTGCGATTTACTTTGGCTTAGAAATGCCAAAATTCATTTATCAAGACGATGATGAGCAATCTGCTTCCTCGAAAGATGTCAGCTAAAATAGCAGTGATTTGACTGCCTTATTTGTATAAAAAAAGCACATAATGATAAAGCCTGTTGAGAAAGCAGCCTGCTATCTTTTCCCGCTTTAGAGGCCGAGCTATGGATTTAGTTTCTCGCATACAACGCTTACCGATCGGTAAATTTCACTACACCTTGTTGTGGGTCATTGGCTTGGGCTGGATGTTCGATGCCATGGACACGGGGCTGATTTCTTTTATTTTGGCAAAAATGGCCGAAGATTGGCACATGAGCCCAACCGAGAAAGGTTGGGTGGTCTCCATTGGCTTTGTCGGAATGGCGATTGGTGCGGTGTGCTCAGGTGGTCTGGCCGACCGCATCGGACGTAAAACAGTTTTTGCCGCGACCCTCGTGATTTACAGTTTAGCGACGGCAGCCTGTGCCTTTGCCCCGAACTTAACGTGGTTGTTGGTGTTTCGTTTTATTGTGGGTTTAGGCTTAGGTGGACAGTTGCCAGTAGCGGTGACCTTGGTCAGTGAATACATTCCTGCGCAAGTGCGTGGGCGTTTTATCGTGCTGCTAGAAAGTTTTTGGGGCTTAGGTTGGCTCTGCGCTGCATTGGTGGCGTATTTTGTGATTCCAAAGTTTGGCTGGCATATGGCCTTCTTAATCGGTGGGATTCCTGCACTATATGCCATTGTAATTTGGTTCAAAGTGCCTGAGTCAATTCCTTATCTCATCAACCGTGGTCGCATTGTGGAAGCCCATGCTTTAGTGCAGCAGATTGAACGTCAATGCGGTGTGGAAGTCGTTGAACATATCATCGTTAAACCAGTGGCAGAGAAAAAGACCGTGTCTTTTACCCAGCTCTGGTCGGGGGCATTTGCGCGTAGAACCTTGATGTTATGGTTGATTTGGTTTGGTATTGTCTACTCGTATTATGGCATTTTTACATGGTTACCCAGTTTGCTGGTGAAGCAGGGGTATAGCATTGTTCAGTCTTTTGAATATGTCTTGGTGATGATTTTGGCACAGCTTCCGGGCTATGTGGCCGCAGCATGGCTGGTCGAAAAGCTGGGACGCAAAGCAACCTTGGCAGGTTTTATTGGTATGTGTGCAGTTTCAGCGTATTTCTTTGGTCAAGCTGACACTGTGAGCATGATCATGTTCTGGGGCTGTCTGATGTCATTCTTTAACCTTGGCGCATGGGGGGTGTTGTATACCTATACCCCAGAACAATATCCAACCAATATCCGGGCTTTTGGTTCGGGCTGGGCATCGGCCATTGGTCGTATGGGTGGTATTGTCGCGCCGATGGTGGTGACACATATGATGGTACAGAGTAATGGATTTAGTGCGATCTTTATGATGTTTACCGCAGTATTGCTTGCGGTTGCAGCGGTAATTTTAATTTTGGGTGAAGAGACCAAAGGCAAAACATTGGAAGAAATTGGACTGTAATTTAGTCCGCACTGAAGATTGAGCGTCAGATGTGCTGAGACTCGCAGTCTTCAGTAAAGATCAAGATAAAATCTAGATGATGGATCTGAAAATAACCGATAATAAGATCCTACTCAGCAATAAAAAATTGAATCTGCTCGACCAACATGTGGCCTCTCAAAGCTGCATTTTGATAAAAGTTAGCCCCGTGCATGATGAGACCTTTTAAATAATCACTGCTTGATTGATGTGATCTACCCAATTGGTTGTGTCGCATTTTGGGCGAGGATGCCCCGATTTTTTGTCGACCGTATCGATCAAGTTGAGTGGGCTGAAGTTGCTTGATTGTTTTCATTGACGAGCAGAGATGAACACAGGAACCGAACTTCAAAATAATTAGTTGCTCATTTTAAAAAAAATGGATAATTTTACGACACTAGGAACATCTAAAGACGCAATTTGTCGTAGTGGTGTACGCTTTCACTTGTATAGGCAGAGCCTGCGACATAGCATAAGAACTTAAACAAAAAACGATTAATTAGGATGACAGGTTGTTATGACGAACCTTGCGCATCAAGCGACAGAAAACCGTTCCGTAGCAGAATTTACTGAACAAGCATATCTCAATTACGCCATGTACGTGATCATGGATCGTGCCTTACCGCATATCAGCGATGGTTTAAAACCTGTACAACGCCGTATTGTGTATGCCATGAGTGAATTGGGGCTGAAACACAGCGGTAAACCCAAAAAATCTGCGCGTACCGTCGGTGATGTGCTCGGTAAGTATCACCCGCATGGTGATTCGGCCTGCTATGAAGCGATGGTGCTGATGGCGCAGCCTTTTAGTTATCGTTATCCGTTTATTGAGGGTCAAGGTAACTGGGGTTCTCCCGATGATCCGAAATCATTCGCGGCGATGCGTTATACCGAAGCCAAATTATCTCAGTATAGTGAAGTGCTTTTGTCTGAACTGGGACAGGGGACTTGTGACTGGCAGGATAACTTTGATGGTTCGATGAAAGAGCCTGTGACTTTACCTGCACGTATTCCGAATATTTTGTTAAATGGCACCACAGGCATTGCGGTTGGTATGGCTACGGACATTCCACCACACAACCTGCGTGAAGTCGTAAAAGGCACCATTGCCTTAATTCGCAATCCAAATTTAAGCGATGAAAAAGTTGCAGAATATATTCCTGCACCCGATTTGCCAACCAAAGCAGAAATTATTACGCCACCTGAAGAGCTGTTAAAAATTCAAAGCACAGGGCGTGGTAGTTATCGTATGCGTTCGGTGTATCGCATCGAAAAAAATGAAATTGTGATCACGGACTTGCCTTATCAAGTGTCAGGCTCGAAAGTTATTTCGCAAATTGCAGATCAAATGCAGGCGAAAAAACTGCCTTTGGTGAGCGATGTACGAGATGAATCAGATCATCAAAACCCAACCCGTTTAGTAATCGTACTGCGCTCAAATCGGATTGATGCTGAAGCGGTGATGAGTCACCTTTTTGCCACCACCGATCTTGAGTCGAGCTATCGGGTCAATATGAACATGATTGGTGCGGATGGTCGTCCACAAGTGAAATCGATTCGTCGTATTTTGCTGGAGTGGATTGAAATTCGAAAGGAAACCGTCACCCGTCGTCTGCAATATCACCTGAATAAAATTGAAAAACGCTTACATATTTTGGGCGGTTTGATTATTGCCTATTTAAATATTGATGAAGTGATTCGTATTATTCGTGAAGAAGAACAGCCTAAAGCGGAGTTGATGTCACGTTTTAATATTGATGATATTCAGGCTGAAGCCATTTTAGAACTCAAGTTACGTCATTTGGCTCGACTTGAAGAAATGGAAATGCGCCGTGAGCAAGAAGAGTTAGAAGCCAAAGCTGCACTGATTCGTGAACAGTTGGCCAATCCTGAGTCTTTAAAAGCTTTGATCATCAATGAACTCAAAGATGATGCAAAAAAATACGGCGATGACCGTCGTTCACCAATCGTGCATCGTGCAGAAGCGACGGCGATGAGTGAGCAAGACTTCATGCCTGCTGATCCTGTGACCGTGGTCTTGTCTGAAGCGGGGTGGATTCGTTCAGCCAAAGGTCATGAAGTTGATGCCGAAAACCTGAACTTCCGTGCAGGCGATCAATACCTCAGTAATGCGCAAGGCAAATCGAATCAGCGCGTGTATGTGCTGGATGAGTCAGGGCGTAGTTATGCACTAGCCATTAATAGCCTACCTTCCGCGCGTGGTCTAGGCGAACCGTTGAGTTCAAAATTGTCTCCAGCCAGTGGTATCGGTTTTAAACAAGTCTTCATTGCTGATGATGAAGCCGAAGTCATAGCGCTAAGTAGCAAAGGGTATGGTTTTAAAACACAGGCAAAACAGTTAGATACCAATGCAAAAGCAGGGAAAGCCTTCCTTACTTTACCTGAAAAAGCCACAGTTATGCCGTTAACCAGTGTTGATCAGGCCACCCATTTGGCGTTACTGACCTCAACGGGTCGTTTGTTGATTTTAGAGTTGTCAGAGTTGCCTGTTTTGAATAAAGGTAAAGGTAATAAATTGATACAACTTGAAGAGAAAGATCAAATTGTATTCATGACAAGATTAACGCTAGATGAAATACTGCAAGTCGTTGCAGGACAGCAGCAATTAAAATTGAAGGGTGATGACTTGCAAAAATACATAGGCAAAAGAGCATCAAAAGGCCAGTTATTACCACGTGGTTATCAAAAAGCAAATAAACTGTTAGTTCAGAGATAAAACTAGCATCCATTGATCAAAATACGTTATATATGGTATGTATGCGGGAAATGGATGCAGTATTAAGCAACACAAGTTAAATAAAGAGCGCTTAATATTGAGAACAATAGTTGAAATTTAAGGATTACTGATAGGAGAATCGGGCGATATGGAAAAAATTTGGTTCGCAGAATACCAAAAAACGGGGATTCCAGAGACTGTAGAATTGCCACCAGAAAACACGTCATTAGTAGATGTTTTTGAACGAAATTTCCAAAAATTTGGCTCTCGTGATGCTTTTATCTTTATGGATAAAGTGCTTACTTTTAGTGAGTTAGAAGAAGCAAGCCGTAAATTTGCAACGTATTTACAAAGTTTGGGTCTAGCAAAAGGCTCACGTGTCGCTGTGATGATGCCGAACGTTCTTCAGTATCCTATCGTTGCTTTGGGTGTATTCCGTGCAGGTTTAGTACTGGTTAACGTCAATCCACTGTATACCGCGCGTGAACTTGAACATCAGTTAAATGACTCGGGTTCAGAAGTTTTAGTGATCATCGAAAACTTTGCCTCTGTTTATCAAGCGATTAATGGTAAAACCCCAGTTAAACATGTTGTGATTGCCTCTGTAGGTGACATGTTGGGTGCATTAAAAGGCACACTGGTGAACTTTGTATTACGTTCTGTGCGTAAGCAAATTCCAGCATGGAATATTCCTGGCCATATTCGCTTTAATGCGGCAATGTCGAAAGTTAGTGCGAGTAACTATAAGCGCCCGAACTTAACATTAAGTGACACAGCAGTGCTTCAGTATACTGGCGGCACTACAGGGGTATCTAAAGGTGCAGAACTGACGCATCGCAACCTTGTGGCGAACATGTTGCAGTGTGACGGTATTTTCCAAAGTAAATTTGGTGCACAAGATGGTCAGCCTGATGACCGCATTTTCTGTGCCTTACCGCTATATCATATTTTTGCGTTCATGGTCTGTGCGATGTACGGTATGTACAAAGGTCAAGCCAACGTTTTGATTCCAAACCCGCGTGACTTACCTGCGGTGATGAAAGAATTACGTAAATATCAACCATCATTCTTCCCAGCAGTGAATACTTTATTCAATGCCTTGGTGAACAATGAAGAGTTTAAGCAACTCGACCACAGCAAATTAAAAATGGCAATGGGTGGTGGTATGGCAGTTCTTCCTTCTACAGCTGAAGCGTGGAAGCGAATTACTGGAACCAACATTATCGAAGGTTACGGTCTATCTGAAACTTCACCAGTTGCAACGGCAAATCCACCTGCATCTGAAGAGTTCAGTGGCACCATTGGTATTCCATTGCCATTAACTGAAGTTGCGATTTTGGATGATGATGGGAAGGAAGTTGCACTGGGCGAACAAGGTGAGATTTCAATCCGTGGTCCACAAGTGATGCGTGGCTATTGGAACCGTCCAGATGAAACGGCTAAAGTGATGACTGAAGATGGTTTCTTCCGTACAGGTGATATTGGTGTCATGGACCCTCGCGGCTATGTGAAAATTGTAGACCGTAAGAAAGACATGATTTTGGTGTCAGGCTTTAACGTTTACCCTTCAGAAATCGAAGAAGTGGTTTCAAAGCATCCTAAAGTATTGGAAGTAGCTGCCATTGGTGTACCTGATGAAAAATCAGGTGAAGTACCAAAACTGTTTGTAGTGAAGAAAGATCCATCTTTAACCACAGAAGAAGTCTTGGCCTTTGCGAAAGAGAACTTAACGGGTTACAAACGTCCGCGTTATGTTGAATTCTTAGATGAGTTACCGAAATCAAACGTAGGTAAAATCCTACGTAAAGATTTACGTAAAACAGCTTAAGTTCAAATAAAAAAAGCGCCATCAGGCGCTTTTTTTATGTTCGCATTTAATTCTTCATTAACCAGCGATCAATATAGGGACGGCCAATGCCCAAGATGCCAACAAAGGTCAGCATCGTACCGCACTGACGACTAAAGGCTGGGAAAGCAAAACTACCAAAACTCAGGATATTATCGATCAGACAATAGACGGTCACTGCAAGCAACCAAGACCATAGGTTTTGACGTTTAATCCCGACCATCCAAAATGCAATAATCAGCATGACCAGTGTGCCAAGAGTCGAACCAATATTCATATTGGCACAAATGACCGCCAATAAAAATGCAGTAACGGGAAGCACAATCTTTAAAACACGATCCACTTGGCGTTGATGTTGACGCTGAATTTCGAGCACGTCGAACATTTCTTTTTGATCAGGGCTAGCCATGCTGGAGTCTCATCGGGAAATTATAAAAACACTATAATTTAACCAAATTTATCCTCGGAATGCCATGCTATGATAGCCGTCGAAATGATCTTGATGAGAAAAAACCAATGCAAAGCATTAGCGGGATTATTTATCTCATTTTAATTGCTTGTTTACTGCCTTACGTATTTACAATCATTGCTAAAAAAACAGCAGGATTTCGCGCCAAAGATAATCAACATCCGCGTGAATTTCTAGCCAAGACGACTGGTCTGGCTGCACGTGCCAATGCTGCACAGCAAAATAGCTTTGAGAGTTTACCCTTATTTATTGCAGCCATTTTAATGGCTGAATATATGGTGATTCCGCAAGTGGTCACCATGACTTTTGGTATTGCCTATCTTGTCTTTCGTGTGGTGTATGGGATTTGCTATTTGGCCAACTGGTCGACGCTTCGATCGATCGTTTGGCTGTTGTCACTACTGTGTCCTATTTGTTTATTATTGTTGGTCATTCGACTGACGATGGGCTAAGTGCGAAACATACATATTTTCACCCAGTGGATGTATAATCGCAGAAATATTTTTTTCTCAAAAACCGTTATAATCGATGCGGTTTTTAAAAGATTTAACTTGTTAAAGAGTGATGTTATGAGCTACAGCAATATCCCTGCGGGTAAAGATGCACCGAACGATATCTACGTGATCATCGAAATCCCTGCAAATGCAGCACCAATCAAATATGAAATTGATAAAGATTCGGATGCACTTTTTGTAGATCGTTTCATGGGTACAGCAATGTTCTACCCAGCGAACTATGGTTATGTACCAAACACCTTGTCTGAAGATGGTGATCCATTAGATGTACTTGTTGTAACGCCGCATCCAGTTGAACCAGGCTCAGTAATTCGTTGCCGTCCTGTGGGTAAATTGAACATGGAAGATGACGGTGGTATCGATGCGAAATTGATCGCAGTTCCACATGACAAGTTAACGCCAATTTATAAAGACGTGAAAGAATATACCGATCTTCCAGCTTTATTGATTCAACAAGTTGAACACTTCTTCGCGCACTATAAAGACTTAGAGCCAGGAAAGTGGGTTAAATTAACTGGTTGGGAAGGTTCTGAAGTTGCTAAGCAAGAAGTGCTTAAAGCAATCGAAGCAGCAAAATAATTCTGTCTATGAAGCCTCGATTGAACTGTGTTTGATTGTAGGCTTCAATAAAAAACCTGCACAATATGCAGGTTTTTTATTAGATTAGCTTTTCCATAGAAATTAGAAGAATTTCACAGGAATGTCTAACCAAACACGCCATTCGTTGGTGTCACCAATGTATGCATTTGTTTGATATTCATCACTTGCACGGTAGTACGAATGACGTAAACGTAAGCTCGCATCTTTAGCAAAACCAGATTGAACTGTATATTTCACTTGGTTAAAGAATTCATGCTCTTGCGCATCATTCGTCATATCTTTGACTTTGATATCCCAACCGTATACAAATGCAGTTGTCCAGTTTAGACCTGGTAATATACCTAATTTACCAAAATCAAGACTGTACTGGATTTGGGCAGATTTTTCATCGTTACCAATAAAGTCAGAAAGGTATGAGTTTGGAAGGTATATACTTTGGAAGCCATCAGCATTTTGACCATAGTCATAACCAACATTACCACTGTTTTGTTGGTATGCAACCATGATGTTATGTGCGCCAGTATTATAAGCTGTAGAAAGAGCCCAAATATCATTCTTACGATCTGATAAGTTATCAGTGGTTTGTGAATAAGTATTTGCTGCTTCATCAAACTTAGTATGATAAGCACTTAAATCGTAAGTTAATGAACTGTCATTCGCTAAAGGCTGTTTAAAGTTCACATTTACATAATGACGTTCAAGAGCATTTTTGCTGTCTAAGCCATAATAAGATGCATTTAAATTGTCATCAAATTTGTACTTAGCTCCCCAAACAATTGCACGATCAAGACCATTGCCATTGACGTCAGCATCGGTTTTGATTTGATCAGACATTTGGTTCTTAGTAAATTTACCAGCAACAATTTCAAGATTCTTGATTTCGTGGCTAGTTAATAAAGTACCTGTAAAATATTCAGGAACCATACGTCCAGTATTACTTGCAAGAACAGGTAAATCGAGTACTTGAGTACCATAACGCACTTCAGTATTTGAAATACGCGCTTTGACGATACCGCCACCACGAGCCCAGTGGTCATAAGCATCAACATGGCCATTTGAATCTTTTGCACCATTGTTGTGCAATGGAATCATTTGGTTGCCAGCATGGTTATTTTCGCCTAATTTGAACGAACCATCACCAACTACGCCTAAACCAAACCCAACGATACCTTGAGTATAACCAGACTCAATTTTAACCATCGCGGTTTGAGCTGCTGAACTTGTATCAGCTACGCCATTTTTCTTGTCACGACTTAAATAACCAGTACGGAATAACACTGATCCTTCAGCGTCCTCAACGAAACCTTTAGATTCACTTTGCTCACTCGCAAAAGCTGTTGATATAAGTGCAGTTTGTACTAAAACTGCTAATGCTAATTTTTTTGTGTTTTGCATTGGGGAGCGAACCTTATACAAATTGGATGGAAAGAGAACAGCAATTGTATAAGTAATCGATGAAAAATTGTCATTTTTATTTAATATATTCAACTAAAGTAATGCATTTTTTTGTAAGTGATATGTTTGAAATATTTTTATTTTGGTTAAAATATTCGGTTTACTAAAATAAATCTTTATAAAACATCAAATTATTTTTCTCTTCCTCATTCTGTTTTTTGCTATGTATTGCAGAATATAATATATAGATTGTGAGGTCATTTTAGCTTATGAATCAAAGTGTTCAGTCATTTCTAGTCGTCTGTAATCGGTTCAGAATAACCCATAGCCAGATTGGCAAACGATGAATTACACAGCAGTTGCCTAGATAAAATTGACCTATTGTTAAAAAATAGCTTTAGAATTTATAGGTATTGAATCAGTAAGTGATTCATGTCTAAAGAAATTTTGAGAGCTTAAATGCATAAGAATTCACATAAAATTGCACTATTTTTAATTTTTTTCACTGGCAGTATGTCGGCCAACGCAAGTGAGCCCCAGCAACAAAGTTCAGAAGGCGGACTTAGTGGAAGCCTTGCTGTGCTCAGTCAGTATATTTATCGTGGGGGTATTGAAAATGATCAGCCTACCCTACAAGCAGGGCTTGAATATGAACATGCATCTGGTCTATATGCTGGTTATTGGGCTTCAACACTGAATTATGATGCAGCAGATGTCAGCAAAGATCACGGTGTTGAGCATGACTTTTATATGGGTTATGCAGGCACACTCAGTCCAGATTTAAGCTATCGCTCACATATTGTGACTTATTTATATAATGATGGCGGCTCGGTCTATAATGAAGATCGCACAGAACGCCGAAGTACGACTGGAGCGGAATTTGTAAATAGTTTGAGCTATAAAGACTTTGATGTAGGCGTCACAGTGGCTTTAGTGGATGTGAGCTATGCCAATGCAGGTGATACCTATTTAAGCCTTGCACATCATTATGCCCTTCCACAAAACTTTCAACTCAATAGTTCACTTGGTGCATCGATTTATCGGCAGCAGGATGATGCCATACTCACTACAGAGAAGAACTTTACTGTTAATGAAGTTCGCTTAGGCCTGAGTAGACCCTTTGCAGAAACAGGGATCGAGATGTCTGCGGATTATATTTATGGTGTACATAATCGTATGGGCGAGGATTTAGAGGACCATCTGGTGCTGGGTTTAACTTACAACTTCTAAATGTTGCAGATATGAAAAGTGCATCCAGATCGGTTGGGGATGCACTTTTTTTATGCACTTAAAAACGTACGTTCCAAAGATGAGTCTCAAAATAGCGCATATTGTAAACAATTATGTTTGCTTGATGGGCTTGGCTTCAATTCACCGCGAAGATGTTTAACGATCAAGCTGAGGGTGAGCTCAATTTTTTATATTTTATATAATTTTAATAAAAACAATCATTTGTAATGATTTTGTAAAGAGCGTATCTGATATTGAGTTGAATGTGGCATAGCTATTGCTACTACCTACATGAGTTTATCGAAATAACCAAAAAACGTCGGATACGATGTGGGGGAATCAAACAATGAAATTTGCACTTAAAGCATTATCTTTAGCTGTGGTGGCTTCAGCTTCTACATTCACTTTCGCAGATGACGAGCCAGCATTACCGTTTGGTTTCTCTTTTAGTGGAAGTGCTGCTCTAACAACTGACTATCGTTTCCGTGGTTTAACTCAAACCCAAAATGATCCAGCGGTACAAGCGGGCTTTACTTTGGCACATGACTCAGGCTTGTATTTGGGTCTTTGGGGTTCAAATGTTGATTTTGGTGAAGGTTCACCGAGCTTAGAGCTCGATCCATCGATTGGTTTTGCAACAACATTAGAAAGCTTTGCCAGCAAGCCAGTGCTTGATGTGGGTATGGTGTACTACAACTATCCAAGTGCAGATGATCTGAACTGGTTAGAATTTTATGGCAAATTAACTTTCGGGAGTGTCTTTACTGAAGGAGACAGTCTACTGACCAATGTGAACTATACCAATGACTATGTTGCAGCAGATACAGACAGCTGGAACATCAATGCTGGGTATGCAATTCCATTTGGTTCAACGGGCTTTGGTGGCGTTGCGAATGTGGGTTATACCGTGGTCAGTGATGAAGATAAATATTCATTTGGTGATGATGACAATTATGTCGATTGGAAAGTGGGTGTGACCTATGCATTCCAGTCTATTCCTGGTGCAACAGCAGAATTGGCAGCAGTAGGAACCAATATTGATACTGATGATATGAATCATGCGACAGCACGTGGTGTAGAAACAGGTGCCGTATTTACTTTAACTAAAACTTTCTAAGTTTTAGCATCTTCAAAACCCCTCTAGTCCTATGGACTAGAGGGGTTTTTCTATGTGGAATTTAGCGATTTTTAGGCATTTTGCTGTCGGTAGGAGAGAGCTTCGGTCAAATGTCCTGTTTGGATGTGCTCTGACTGGGCCAAATCCGCAATGGTTCTGGCCACTCTTAAAATGCGGTGATAACCCCGAGCAGACAAATTTAAACGCTGTTGTGCTTTTTCAAAGATTAAAGCCGCTTGTCCATCTAGCGGTGCGAATTGTTCGAGTTGTTTGGGTGATAAAGCCATATTGAGACAAGCTTGGCGCTGCATTTGCCATTGATAAGCTTGAATCACGCGCTCACGTACAGTTGCCGAGTCTTCTACGACTTGTGTGTCCTGCAATTCAGATGCATGCAAGGGTGGTACATCAATATGTAAATCAATCCGATCCAGTAACGGCCCTGAAATGCGGTTTTGGTAGCGTTTAATCGCCTCGGCTGAGCACTGACAACGGCTATCTTGATTAAACGCATAACCACAGGGACACGGATTCATTGCAGCAATCAGTTGGAAATTGGCTGGAAAGGTGATCTGCCGTGAAGCACGCGAAATCACAATCTCTTTGGCTTCAATCGGCTGTCTTAAAACCTCCAACACCTTGCGGTCAAACTCTGGTAGTTCATCTAAAAACAGCACGCCTTTATGTGCCAAAGTAATTTCACCGGGTTTGGGTTGTGACCCGCCACCGACTAGGGCAACTGCAGAAGCTGTATGGTGCGGTGCACGAAATGGCCGCTGTCCAAAAGGATGTTGATGATTGGCCACCGAGTAAATACTCGCTACTTCCAAATTTTCTTGTGTGTTCAGGGGCGGTAGAATACTGGCTAAACGTGAAGCCAATAGGGTTTTTCCTGTCCCTGGTGGCCCTTTAAACAGTAAAGAATGACCACCTGCTGCCGCAATCTCTAAGGCGCGTCTTGGACGCAGTTGACCTTTAACATCGGCCAAATCAAATTTGTAGTGCTGTGAGGCTTTTAGCGCCGTGGGTTGAAACTGTTGGATGAGATGGTTTTGCGACAGATGCTCACAGACTTGTTTTAAATGTTGCGCTGCAAACACTTGAAAGTTGGGCAGTTGAGAGGCTTCTTGCGCATTGGCCTCAGGTAAAATCAGTTGATGCCCAGCTTGCTGGCAGGCAATCGCAATACTTAAAGTACCTGAAATTGGTCGCAGTTGCCCATCAAGTGCCAACTCACCTATAAATTCAAAATTTTCAGTTCCTTGCTCAGGGAGCTGACCAGAGGCAATTAAAATACCCAGTGCAATAGGCAAATCCAACCGTGAACTGTCTTTGGGCAGGTCTGCGGGTGCAAGGTTGATGGTGAGGCGTTTGGTCGGAAACTGAAAGCCACTATTGATAATGGCGGAGCGCACCCGATCTTTGCTTTCCCGAACGGCTGCTTCAGGAAGCCCCACAATGGTTAAAGAGGGTAGTCCTTGGCTCAGATGAACTTCAACTTCAACCGAAGGTGCGTGTAAACCGAGCAAAGCTCGAGTGTAAATTTTGGCAAAAGACATCTTTTGTTCCATTATAGTGCATTATTTTAATTCGTTATGCGTCTTTTGTTGCACCAAACAGGTGCTCATTTTTTGTTCTGAATGCGTAACTCTAAAGCTTCTACTTGTTTCAATAAGTCATTTAAACGCAAATTGGCATTATTCAGTGCAGTACGTTGACGCTCAATTTCATCTTTGGAAACCAAATCCATCTTGGTCACCGCTTCATTGAGCAGTGCGCGTAAATTATGTTCTAAGTCTTGTTTAGGTTGTTCGACTTGTTCCAGTATGGCTTGTAATAAAGTTTCAATCATTTCTATATCCAACAGTTGGAGAAGTGACAGCAGTGTACCATTGCTGCTTCTGACTCTATAGCCTTTCAGATGAAATATGATTTCATCGATTGTAAAAAAATCATAAATCTTCGACTAAAAAACCTGAATTTTGAAGCTCAAAACGCATTTAAATGTATAGAATAGGGTATAAAGAAAACTCATGTCAGACTTTCTTTTCCCCCCAACCTAAGAATTTTTGGCATGAAATTTGAACATAAAACCTTACTGGTGAAATAAGCCGAAGGAAAACAAACATGAAGCTCGTAACTGCAATTGTAAAACCGTTTAAATTGGATGATGTGCGTGAAGCACTGTCTGAAATTGGTGTTCAAGGGATCACGGTAACTGAAGTCAAAGGCTTTGGTCGTCAAAAAGGTCATACTGAACTTTATCGTGGCGCTGAATATGTTGTTGATTTCTTACCAAAAGTAAAAATCGAAATCGCGATCAGTGATGAAATGGTCGATGCGGTGATTGAGTCAATCACACGTGTTGCTAGCACAGGAAAAATTGGCGACGGTAAAATTTTCGTCACAAATTTAGAGCAAGTCATCCGTATCCGTACAGGTGAAACAGGTGCCGATGCCGTTTAATTTGGCATGAAGTTTGCTGAGTAACACATAACTCGCACAAATTAGGTTGGGGGATACGAATGAAAAAGATGCTATTCGCGCTGAGCTTATCTGGCGCACTTTTAGGTGGTTCTGTTGCTTGGGCTGAAGAAGCAGCAACAGCGCCAACGCCATCAGAACAAGTCACAGTGGTTGAAACAACGGATGTGGCTGCTCCAGCAGTACAAGCGGTTGAAGCCGTTGCTGCTCCAGTAGAAGCACCCGCACCTGCAGAAGAAGAACCAACATTAGACACAGGTGATACGGCGTGGATTTTAGTCTCCACAGCACTGGTTTTATTAATGACCATTCCAGGTTTAGCGTTATTCTACGGCGGTATGGTTCGTAAGAAAAACGTCTTAAGCACTATGGCACATAGCTTTGTTGCTGCGGCAGTGGTGAGTATTGCATGGGTCATCATTGGTTATACATTGGCCTTTGGTGAGGGCAATGCCTTTATCGGTGGCTTAGATAAGTTCATGCTGACTGGGATTACCACAGATGCACTCACAGGGACGATTCCTGAAGTTTTATTCGTTATTTTCCAAATGACCTTTGCCATCATTACGGTTGCCATTATTAGTGGTTCAATTGCAGAACGGATGAAATTCGGCGCATTTATCGCTTTCATCTCGATTTGGGTAGTCGTGGTCTATGCACCAATTACTCACTGGGTATGGGGTGGTGGTTGGTTAGCAAATGATGGTGCACTCGACTTTGCCGGCGGTACCGTTGTACACATCAACTCAGGTGTGGCAGGTTTGGTTGCTGCATATATGCTGGGCAAACGTATGGGCTTAGGCCGTGAATCAATGGCTCCACACAACTTGGCATTAACCGTTGTGGGTGCAAGCTTACTATGGGTCGGTTGGTTTGGTTTCAACGGTGGTTCTGCATTGGGCGCAAACGGCTCAGCAGGTTATGCATTGCTCGTGACTCAAGTAGCAGCAGCAGCAGCGGCAATCTCTTGGTTAATTACTGAAAAAGTTGCACGTGGTAAAGGTTCAGTACTTGGTGCTGCATCTGGTGCGGTTGCTGGTCTGGTAGTGATTACACCAGCAGCAGGGTTTGTGACTGTCGGTGGTGCACTGGCGATGGGTTTAATCGGTGGTGTGGTGTGCTTCTGGGGTATTAGTGCATTGAAACGTGCTTTAAAAGCCGATGACTCTTTAGATGCGTTTGGTTTACACGGTGTGGGTGGTATTGTCGGTGCAATCTTAACAGCATTCTTTGCAAGCGATTTCATCATGGGCGACAAAGCACCAAGTGATGTAATGCATCAACTTTGGGTTCAAGTTGAAGGGGTATTGGCAACGATTGCATACTCAGCAGTATTAACCTTCATTATCTTAAAAGTGATTGATCTGGTGATTGGAATTCGCGTTGAATCTGATGATGAACGTATGGGCCTAGACTTGAGCCAACATGGCGAACGCGTGGACTAATCAATAGAATAATAAATAAACAGTATAATCAATATATTGTGTGAAACAGCCCGAAAGGGCTGTTTTTTTTCTATATCTAGAGTAAAACTCTACAAAACACCGAATTTTTGCTACACTCTAAAACCATTCAAATTTGTTCAATTTAACCACTATGCATTGTCCATTTTGCAACGCTGAAGACAGTAAAGTGATCGACTCACGTTTGGCCGCTGAAGGTTGTCAAATTCGTCGTCGTCGTGAATGTATTAGTTGTGGTGAACGATTCACAACCTTTGAAAGTTATGAAGTGGTCATGCCTCGTGTGATCAAGTCGGATGGCAAAAGTGAACCTTTTGATGAAGCAAAATTGCGTCGCTCCTTGATGCATGCTTTACAAAAACGTCCCGTGACGCAAGAGCAAATTGAAACCGTCTTGAGCGATATTCAGCTGCAAATCCGCCGTTTAGGTGAGCGTGATGTGAAATCACGCACCATTGGTGAAATTGTCATGCAATCTTTATTTTCGTTGGATCATGTTGCGTATGTGCGTTTTGCATCGGTCTATCAAGACTTTCAAGATGTCGATGCCTTTCGTCACCAAATTGAACAAATGCAACAACGTGAACATTAAGCGAGTTGGCATCCATGTCTGAATTACAGTCTAGTGCTTTACACGCTGACCAAGCTTGGATGAAACAAGCGATTGCTTTAGCACTGCAAGGTCAATACAGCACCAAGCCAAATCCAAATGTAGGCTGTGTCATTGTCAAAGATGGGCAGTTGCTGGGAACAGGTTATCACCCTAAAGCGGGTCAGCCCCATGCAGAAGTTTTTGCGATGCGCGAAGCGGGTGAGCAGACCCAAGGCGCAACGGCTTATGTCACTTTAGAACCTTGTGCGCATTATGGGCGTACACCGCCGTGTGCCAAAGGTTTGGTCGAGGCAGGTGTGGCGCGCGTTGTGATTGCCTGTCCAGACCCCAACCCCTTGGTGGCTGGTAAAGGGGTACAAATTTTAAAAGAAGCAGGCATTGAGGTCGATGTCGGTATTTGCCAAATCGAAGCGCATCAGTTGAATGCGGGTTTTTTAAAAGCTATGGCTACTGGCATGCCTTATGTGCGTTTAAAAGTTGCCTCTAGTTTAGATGGTCGAACGGCGATGGCTTCGGGTGAGTCGAAATGGATTACAGGCCCAGCCGCACGGTTGGATGTTCAGCATTTTCGTGCCATTTCTGGTGTCGTGATCACGGGCATTGAAACCATACTGGCCGATGATCCTCAGCTCAATGTTAGACAGCTTCAGGGTGTTGCGGATCTGACAATGGTTGTACAACCGAAACGTCTGGTGTTAGACCGTCAAGGCCGCTTGCCGCTGAC
The DNA here is from genome assembly GCF_001592855.1 of Acinetobacter sp. BMW17. NCBI lineage: Bacteria > Pseudomonadati > Pseudomonadota > Gammaproteobacteria > Moraxellales > Moraxellaceae > Acinetobacter > Acinetobacter sp. BMW17. The sequence goes on along the minus strand of NZ_LSOD01000021.1, from coordinate 52,613 downwards.
GGCCCAAATTTTACAGCAGCCGGATACCGTGATGGTGATGGGGCCTTATCGTCAAGCATTGGCTGATTTAGGCGTGCTACAGTTTGCTGTACAGCCTTTAGATCAGTTATTAACGCAGTTGGTTCAATCGCATCAAATTTACGATGTCATGGTTGAAGCAGGTGCAACGTTATCGACAGCTTTTTTACAAGAGAAGTTGGTCGATGAAATGATTAGTTATGTGGCACCGACCTTATTGGGTCAGTCTGCACGTGCAATGTTCAATGCTGAGTTTTCTCAGATGGCAGAGCAACTCCGCTTTAAGCTCATGGATGTCACACAATTGGGTGATGATGTACGCTTAACGCTTATCCCTTCTCAAGAGTCATTATGAGTTCAGAGTCTACGGTTTATCATAAACGTCGTCACGCGGCACGTACCACCGATGAATATCTATTTCATCAACTTGTTCCTTATTTGGGGAATAAGCGCCGTCTGTTGCATCTGATTTTAGAGGCGCTTGAGAGTACAGGGACTTTAAACCGTGCAGATGGTCGTGCGCCTATTTTTGCTGACTTCTTTGCAGGTTCGGGCGTGGTCTCGCGTTTGGCGCGTCAAAATGGTTATCGCGTGATTGCCAATGACTGGGAACCATATAGCCATGCGCTGAACCATGCCATTTTGGCTTGTACCGAAGCGCCTGCATTTAAAGAGTTGGGTGGTTATCAAAAAGCCATTGATTATTTAAACCGCTTGCCTGAAGTTAAGGGCTGGGTAACGCATAATCTGTGTCCGCGAAATGATGAGATTTATGATCCAAGCCGAGATCGTTTGTTCTTTAAGCGTCGCAACGGCATGCGCATTGATGCGATTCGTCAGCAAATTGCCACATGGCAGGCACAAGGGGCAATCGATGATGTGGAGATGTCTGCTTTACTGGCACCGTTGCTGTATTCTGCAAGTTTTGTCAGCAATACTTCCGGCGTCTTTAAAAGCTTCCACCACGGTTGGGGCGGTAAAACCCAAACAGCGCTAGAGCGGATTGAATCCTTGTTGTGGTTGACTCCAAGTCGTTTTAGTGAAGTGGGTGATAATAAGCAAAAGAATCCGATGGCTGAAATGTGGTGTGTCGATGCACAGCATTTGGCAAATCAAATGAGCAGTTTTGAGGTCGATGTAGCTTATCTAGATCCACCCTATAACCAGCATGCCTACAGCAGTAACTATCATGTTTTAAATGCTTTAACACTATGGGATCAGGTGGATTTGCCGACACCAGACACCAAAGGCTTTAAAAGCGGAATTGACCGTGCGTGGCGCAAAGAGCGTCCGAGCCCTTATAACTCGTCAAAGTATGCTAAAGAAGCATACGAGAAATTACTGTCCACCATCAATGCACGTTACATTCTGACCAGTTATTCAACCGATGGTAATATTGAAGCGGGGGACTTGCTCAAAGCCAATTTGGAGCGAGGTCGCGTGACTTTATTAACGCAGGATGTACCGCGTTATCGCGTGAGTAAACAGCGTCAGTCTGAGCGTGCGCGTGTGTTAGAGTTTATTGTGATCACTGATACCCATGCCAAGTCAGGTCCGCCAATTCGTCAGTTGCTTGGGCAGTTGTATCATTATGCCGAATTGGGTGGGGTCGATACATCTGGGGTCACGACACAGTTGGCGCTGTGGTAAAAATATAGAGGTAGAAATCAGAAATGTTTACAGGGATCATTGAAAGTCTGGGCACAGTTGAAAGCGTACAAAATGTCGGTGGCGATGTGCGTTTGCGCATTGGTACGGATCTGGATATGTCAGATGTCCATTTGGGTGATTCAATTGCCACCAATGGCATTTGCCTCACAGTGATTGACTGGGGTGAGCACTGGTATGCTGCCGATGTCTCACGTGAAAGTTTAAACCGAACCACACTGACCCACTGGAAAGTTGGCCAACGTGTAAATGTGGAAAAGGCGATGTTGCCCACCACACGTTTTGGTGGACACATTGTGTCAGGTCATGTTGATGCTGTGGGTGAAATCACCGTTGTGCGTGAAGATGCACGTTCGCTTTATTTTGAAGTGACTGCGCCAGCTGAGATTGCACGTTACTTAGCAGAAAAAGGCTCGATCACGGTTGATGGGATCAGTTTAACCATTAATCATTTGCGTGGGCGTATTTTAAGCCTCAATTTAATTCCACATACGGCTGAACGAACCAACATTGGAACGTGGAAGGCAGGCAGTCAAGTGAACCTTGAAGTAGATGTGTTAGCACGCTACATTGAACGTCTGATGATGGGTGACAAAGCTGTGGAAACTACCCCACAATCTAAAATTAGTTTAGACTTTTTGGCACAAAATGGTTTCTTGAAATAGAAAAATCGTTTAGATTGCAGCAAGAATAGACAAAAGATGAGCTCCCTATTTGCCCAAAATGAGGGAGTTTTTCTTTTGAAATGAATAGGTAAGCAATTGAGTATGATGAAAGATAGTACGCAGTTCATTGCACGGATAGGTGACAATGATTGATTTTTTTCTCCATCTAGAACAATTATTGCCCGTACTGCTTGCAGAATACGGCCTTTGGATTTATGCGATTCTTTTTCTGATTATTTTTGCAGAAACGGGCTTCGTTTTTATGTTCTTTTTGCCGGGTGACAGTTTACTGATTGCCATTGGTGCCTTATGTTCCAGCTCGGATTTAATTCATATCCATACCATGGGTATTTTGATGATGATTGCTGCGGTATTGGGTTATATCGTCAATTATTATACTGGTCAGAAGCTGGGCTTTAAATTTGCCCATCAGCATTCGCGTTGGCTGAAACCCGAATATATGATGAAGACCAATCAATATTTCTTAAAGCATGGTGGTAAAACCATTTTAGTGGCACGTTTTATTCCTTTTGTACGTTCTTTCGCGCCTTTTGCTGCGGGCGCAGGGCATATGAGCTTGGCGACTTTTATGTGGTACAACGTGACCGGTGGTCTGATTTGGATTGGTAGTTTGTTGGCGATTGGTTATGGTGTGGGCAATACCTTATCATTTATGGTTGATGTGTTGGTTTGAGATCGAAACAGACTATATCAGCCGAGCAAAACAAGGGTGCATAAAAAAACTCACCGCAGTGAGTTTAAGTGGAAGCCAAGGCCTGTTAGGCAGAGTTGGATACCACTTCATCAGAAAAGTCTGAATTTTTCAAAATATAGTCAATTTCTTCTTGAGCCGCGGCTTGTAGCTTACTGCGATAGCTGGCTACGGACTCTTCAATTAAGGTTTCCGCTTCAAGCTCTAAACGTAAACGCACACTTTCTAACTCAGACAAAATTTGTGAGTCATCAATGCCAAATTTACCTTTGGCATAGTCCAGAGCTTGTTCAGGCGTTTTCTCATAGCGTGCGGTGTAGCTCGAAATTTCCTGATCGACACTTTGACGCATCACATTTAAAGCTTGGGTTTGCTCATTGAACTGACGGATTTCGTCTTTTTTGAGGCTTTCCGCATAAGCTTCCTGCGCTGCGCGTTTATCTGCCAGTGATTTTTCCAACGCTTGTTGTTTACGAATTCGCGCTTCTTCAATCAGCTGTGCTTTCAGATCGGCATACGCTTGTTCAATTCGTTGGGTCGAGACAGCTTGAGCGCGTTGGTCTTGTTCAATCCAACTGTGTAAACCTGTTTCAGGTTTGAGTACATCGCAGACGCGACTCAGGTCATCAATAAAGGCCTGACGAACAGCATCAGGTACATTTAACCAGCGCTGTTTAAAATCTGGACCAACATTCAATGCCACTACGCATCTCCTTATTTAGACGGGGAATCATTTAAAGCTTGAAGGTTCGAGCTTCAACCCCGAGACGTCTATATTGTTTAAATTTTTCACGACCTTGTTGTTTGGCCGATTCGTTATTTTCAATAATTTCTATAATGTGGCTAAATTTTTCGAACTGTTCAAGAGCTTGATCGTTAAAATTGAACACAATCCAATCGGATTGCTCAGGCAGTTGGGCTGAGATACAAATGCGCGCATCGATTTGATCAATGCCATGCGGAATAAAGCTCGTATCATCAAAACTCCACAAACGTTCATCTAGTTGCTGTTGTAGTTCAGGGTCGCTTGCATACAACCAGATTCGCTCTGGCTGACGCAAAATTTTACGACACAAACGACAAGCACTTTCGACTTGTCGTTCAGGACTTTGTTCAAATAGATAAAAGCTAATCTTAGCCATTAGACTGCGCACGATGAGCTAAGAATTGCATCAATAAGGGTACTGGACGACCGGTTGCTCCTTTATTGGCACCCGAGTTCCATGCTGTACCTGCGATGTCCAAATGTGCCCAGCGGTAATCACGGGTGAAACGTTGCAAGAAGCACGCTGCAGTTACAGCACCAGCTTTAGGCCCGCCAATGTTGGCAATATCTGCAAATGGAGAGTCTAACTGTTCTTGATAATCATCAATCACAGGCATGCGCCAGACGCGGTCAAAGCTATTTTGACCTGCTTCAGATAGTTCGGCCGCCAGTTTGTCGTCTGGGGTAAACATACCCGTTAAGACTGAACCAAGTGCCACGACACAGGCACCTGTTAAGGTTGCAATATCAATGACCAGTTCTGGGTTAAAGCGTTTTACATAGGTCAATGTGTCGCACAGCACCAAACGACCTTCTGCATCGGTATTTAAAATTTCAACGGTTTGACCGCTCATGGTGCTTACGATGTCACCCGGACGTGTAGCTTTGCCTGACGGCATATTTTCAGCTGCCGCAATCGTACCTACGACATGAATGGCTAAACGCGATTCACATAGAGCACGGAGCGTCCCTAGAACCGATGCTGCACCACACATGTCATATTTCATTTCATCCATACCAGCGCCCGGTTTCAATGAAATGCCACCTGTATCAAAGGTGATTCCTTTACCGACCAAGACCACTGGGGCTTCAGAACGTTCAGCTTGATACTCAAGGGTAATAATACGGCCTGGGCGGTCTGAACCTTTGCTCACCGCAAGGAAGGAATGCATGCCCAGATCAGCCATTTGCTGCTCATCAAGGACATTAACACGGAGTAGGTCAGGATATTGGGCTGCCAGTTCTAAGGCTTGCTCTGCCAAATATTCAGGGAAGCAGATATTGCCTGGACGGTTGCCTAAGTCACGAGCAAAGCTTTGACCAGATTGCACGGCTTCAATCAATTTCAGTTGCGCAGCATTCAGCGGCGACTCAGCAGCAATCAGGCTGATCTGTTCAAGCACGTTGTCTGCTTTTTTTGATTTGAATTCATCAAAAGCATATGCCGCTTGCGTCAAACTGAGGGCAAATAAATAATGGAGTTCAGCTGGAAGGACTGAAAGGTCAAGACTGATGTGTTTGAATTTTTTTTGTGAAGCTTTGATAATGGTTTGAGCAATTTTCACCAGCTTTGCCGCTTGTAATTCAGTTGCTTTCCCGACACCGACCAAGGCTGCATTGGGGCTTGTTGGAATTTGACCAATGAGGCTCAAAGTTTCATTGAACGCGGCTTTAAACTGAGTCGCTTCAATTAAGTTGTTTAAATCATTAATTTGATAAGCATTTGCAAGGTGTTGCGTGTTTTCAGAATCTACTAATATCAACAAAAATTGGCTAGACGTATTCTCTGTGAATGACGTATTAATAGAGAGTTTCATAAGTTTTATTTAAGCCTTATAAAGTTTGAAAATGATTAAACCACTGAAACATTAACATGAATAGAGTTGCAAAGTGCAACAAGAGTACAGGTTTTATATTTTCACTATTCGGGTAAACTAGCGCTAGTTTTTATTCACCTATTTTTGGAAGAATTAATTTGATTATTCGGCGTTATCTGGTCAAACAAGTGGTGTCGACATCCTTGGTTGTGATCGCCTTATTGACCTTGATCATGATGGGCGGTCGTTTGATCAAGTATTTTGGCGTAGCCGCGCAGGGTCGCTTAGATGCAGGTATTTTATTTAGCATTATTGGCTATCGTTTGCCTGAATTTTTAACGCTGATTCTTCCTCTAGGCTTTTTTATTGGACTGATGCTGGTTTTTGGTCGTCTGTATGTCGATCATGAAATGGCAGTACTCAATGGCAGTGGCGTCAGTCGTAACCAATTGGGGCGACTGCTGATTCCTATGACCGTGGTGTTTCTTGCCGTTCAAGCCGTGCTGATGCTTTGGATGGCGCCGTGGGGTGTTCGTCAGTTTGAGCAGCTCACCACCAGTCAGGCGGTGCGTACCGGTTTTGATTTGGTTCGACCCAAAGAGTTTATTTCATCGGGGCCTTATACCATTTATGCGGGTGACTTATCCGAAGACCGTAAGAACCTCAAAGACATCTTCTTCTATCAACGCGCTGAAGCAGAAGGTAAGCCCGATGTCATGATTTTGGCCAAAGAAGCCACGCGGGTTGAAATTGAAAATGATCCAGCCAATGTGGTGGATTTGGTGCAAGGTCGCCGTTATGAAATTTATCCGGGACAGCCGCGTTATAGCCAAGCCGAGTTTCAGTCTTATCGCCTACGTTTAGAAAATGATAAAGAAGCGAAGTTTGAAAGTGCCGATGTTGAAGCACTGTCCACCATGAAACTTTGGGATAATCGTAATGATCCTGTCGTGGCGAGTGAGTTGGGCTGGCGTATTTTTGTACCGTTTGCCATTGTAGTGGCGTTGCTTCTCGCTGTGGCTTTATCTGAAGTGAGCCCACGCCAAGGACGTTACTTAAAGCTGTTCCCTGCATTGCTTATTTTTGCCAGTTTAATTGTGGCGCTGATGGCCATTAAAACCCGAGTCAGTAAAGAAGAAATGGGGATTTGGGCTTATCCAATGATCTTGGTGATCTATGCGATAGCAGCGGCTTTGTTTTCGCGTAAACAAAAGCTGGCCCCGAAAATTAAGAAAACATTACAACGAGCGGGGTCTTAATCATGTTCGCACGTCGTATAGTCGCAAAACATGTGACCAAAACCACCGCGATGGCGATGCTGGGTGCTACCGCTATTTTATCGGTCTTGCAAATTTTGTTTACCTACTTGGGTGAGTTAGGCTCTCTTAAAGAAGGTTATGGCGCTTGGGATGCTTTACGTTACGTACTGTGGGGGGCGCCGCAATATCTCTATGAGATTCTACCGATTGCCGCGTTAATTGGCTCGGTACTGGGACTGGGCACTTTGGCTTCAAACAGTGAGCTGATTGTGATGCGCTCGGTGGGGGTGAGTCTCTGGCGGATTGTTGGTTGGGTGATTCGTTCGGCTTTAATTTTGGTGGTACTGTCATTCGCTTTAAGTGAATGGGTGATTCCATATACCAATGAGCAAGCCAAAGGTGTGAAAAGCCATCGAACAGCGGCTGAGCTTGGTGAAGTACGTGGTTACTGGACACGAGAAGGGCAGCGTTTTATTTATGTCGATTATGCCAATTCTCAAGGTCAGCTGAAAAATGTGCAAGTGGTCGACTTTGATAATAATGCTCGGTTGAAAGGCGTTTTAAATGCTGAGCAAGGTCAGTTTGTGCAAGATGGTCGTTGGATTTTAGAAAATACTGCCCAAGTTGATTTACTACCGACAGGCAACGCCACGGCACAAAAGGCCGCTGAAACGCCTTTGGCACTGGCACTGCAGCCGAAATATGTGCACATGGTGACGATTGATCCTGAAGACCTTTCACCGAGTCAATTGGTCAGTTTCATGAGCTATATGCATGAATACAGCCAAGTGCCTAAAACTTATCAGTTGGCTTTTTGGCAAAAAGTGGCATCTCCATTTGCCTTGATTGCTTTGGTGTTGATTGCTTGTTCCTTTATTTTTGGCCCACTGCGCCAACAATCGATGGGCTTTCGTTTAGTCATTGCACTGTTTACAGGCTTAGGTTTCTTTTACCTGCAAGACTTCTTGGGTTATGCAAGTTTGGTTTATTCACCTTCACCCGCATGGTTCGTTTTTGTGCCGATTTTACTGATGTTTGTCGCAGGTGGTTATTTATTACAACGTGCGCGATAACTGTACGATATTGAAGAAAACAATGCGGATGATGGTGTTAAACCATCATGCCTGCATAGAGTCTTGACCGAAAATTCGGTAAGATAGAGCGATGAATTTGTAGACAAAAAAAGAGTGTTTATTATGGCGGATGCAACTGCTGGCAAAATCCCTCACGTACTGGTCATTATGGATGGTGTGGGACACCGTGAAGCGATCGAAGACAATGCATTTTTAGCAGCGAATCGACCGAATTTAACAGCGATTGAAGCAAAGCATCCGCATAGCTTAATTTCAGGTTCTGGTGAAGACGTGGGTCTGCCAGATGGCCAAATGGGTAACTCTGAAGTGGGCCATATGAACTTGGGCGCAGGTCGTGTGCTCTATCAAGACTTTACCCGAATCACCAAAGACATTCGTACTGGTGCTTTTTTCGAGCATGAAGTTTTGGTTGATGCTGTTGAGAAAGCCAAAGCAGCGGGTGGTGCGTTGCACATCATGGGGCTATTGTCTGAAGGTGGGGTGCATTCACACGAAGACCACATTGTTGCCATGGCTGAACTTGCGTTAAAACGCGGTGCAACCGTGTATCTCCATGCCTTCTTAGATGGTCGTGATACCCCGCCACGCAGTGCACAGCCTTCTTTAGAAAAATTAGATGCATTGTTTGCTCAATATCCAAATCAAGGTCGTATTGTGAGTCTGATTGGTCGTTATTTTGCGATGGATCGAGATAACCGTTGGGACCGTGTGGAACAAGCCTATCGTTTACTCACAGAGTCTGAAGCAACACGTACTGCAGCTACAGCAGTTGAAGGTTTAGCATTGGCTTATGCCGCAGACGAATCTGATGAATTTGTCAAAGCAACACGCATTGGCGATGCCGTAAAAGTTGAAGATGGTGACAGCATTGTCTTTATGAATTTCCGTGCAGATCGTGCGCGTGAAATTACCAAAGCGTTTGTTGAAAAAGATTTTGCAGGCTTTGAGCGTAAAGTTGTACCAAACTTATCTAAGTTTGTGATGTTGACACGCTACCAAGCCAGTATTGATGCACCTGTGGCGTATATGCCTGAAGCATTAAAAAACTCGATTGGTGAATATCTTTCAGACCTTGGTAAAACCCAATTACGTATTGCTGAAACTGAGAAATATGCACATGTGACATTCTTCTTCAGTGGTGGTCGTGAAGATGAATATCCAGGTGAAAAACGTATTTTGATTCCATCACCGAATGTGGCTACTTATGACCTCAAGCCAGAAATGAGCGCCTATGAAGTAACCGATGAATTGGTGGCTGCGATTAACTCAGGCGAATTTGACCTGTTGGTGGTGAACTATGCCAACGGCGATATGGTGGGTCATACGGGCGTGTTTAATGCTGCAGTGAAAGCCGTGGAAGCTGTTGATTTATGCTTAGGCCGTGTCTATGAAGCGGTGATGGCACAAAAAGGCCATATGTTAATTACGGCTGACCATGGTAATGTTGAACAAATGCAGGATTATCACAGTGGTCAGGTGCATACCCAGCATACGACAGAATTGGTGCCTTTTATCTATGTCGGTCCAACTCAAGCAACCATTGCTGAGGGTGGCGTATTGGCCGATGTCGCACCAACCTTGTTAAGCTTGATGCATCTTCCTGTTCCCGCAGACATGCAAGGTCGTAACTTAATTACATTAGACGTATAAATCAATTTGGGTGGGTAAATGGCAAAAGCATCGTGGACTTCAATAGGTGTAGTGATTGCTTTAGGTCTGAGTCTGATCCACCCGATGGGGGCTGTTGCAAAAACAGCGGCAGCACCCGCTTTTGATGATGAATTGGAACAAGGTTATGTTGAGGTTCCGATTGAATCCATTCAACAATTTGTGCAAATCTACGGTTTAGTTAAAGACAATTATGTGGCTGAACGTAGTGATGAAGCACTCTTTCAACAGGCCATTAAAGGTTTAGTTAGTGGCTTAGACCGTTATTCTCGCTATTTATCTCCTCAAGAATATAAACAACTGGTGCAATATACCGAAGGGGATTTGGCTTCAGTTGACTTCAGTTTAGAGTTTGATTCTCGCTTACAACAATGGCTGATTCGTGGATTAAAACCTGACTCAGATTCCAGCAAACTGGGCTTAAAAAATGGGATCTCCGTTTTTAAAGTGGATGATCAAGAGCTACGCAAGCTCAACCATGCTCAAGTCAATGAATTACTCAGTGGGGCGATTGGTAGTACCATCAGCCTACAGTTAAAAGCCAATTCAACGCCGATCAATTTAGTCCGAACCAAAAAGGTTGAAACCGATATTCAGGCGCAACTGTTGAATAACCAAGTTTTGGTGCTCAAGGTGCGGGTATTCCAACAGGATACGGCCAATGAAATTCAGCAACTGATTGAAGAGCATCAGTCTTCGCGTTTAAAAGCGGTCTTGATTGACCTCAGAAATAATCCCGGCGGGTTGTTGTCTGCCGCAGTTGAATCTGCCGATTTATTCTTGAATCAAGGGGTAATTGTTTCAACGCAAAGCCGTTCAGAAGGGGATCAACAGTTCCAAGCTTTACCAAGCCTAGAGTTTCAAAACTTAAAAGTGGGGATTCTGATTAATGATCGCTCTGCATCGGCCGCGGAGGTGTTTACCGCTGCGCTGAAGGAGCATGCACGGGCGTGGGTGATTGGTGAAAAAAGTTATGGTAAGGGCGTGGTACAAAAACTATTTCCGTTATCGAATGGCGCAGCTTTGCAAATGACGGTATCTCACTATTACACTCCAAGTGGTCGGATGATTGAAGGGGTAGGGATTGCGCCAAATCAGGTGTATCCAATGCCACATGAACTCAAAGACGAAAGCTATGTTGAACATGTGGCAGAGATTCTAATTAACCGTCGTTAAGTCTTTAAACGGAATCATCTTCGCCGTCTAGCCCGAATTTCTTCAAGCGATAACGTAAAGAACGGAAAGACATGCCGAGCTTTTTAGCCGCTAGGGTTCGATTCCAGTGGGTGAGATTGAGCGCATTCATCAAAATTTCTTTTTCAATTTTTTCTAGATACAGCTCTAAACCCTCTTCGGGCAATTTACGCGAAGGCACATGACTGAGTTGATCATTGCCAACAGTACCTTGTTGCATGGCATTGGCATAGTTGGTCTGAGCAATCGGTCGCAGTGGGGCTGTTTGCAAGTGCGGTAAGTCGATGCTGCTTTCATCACTTAAAGTGATGGCACGTTCCATCATATTGCGTAATTCACGCACATTGCCTGGATAATATTGGGCCAATAAAAATTCACGTGCACGTTCACTCAATGGTTTGACTGGGATGTCCCATTCTTGGCAGATTTTCTGAATGAAATGTTGTGCCAAAAGAATAATGTCATTGCCACGCTCACGTAGGGCAGGCAGCACAATGTCCATGACATGGATGCGGAAGTATAAATCCTGACGGAACTTGCCTTGTTGCACCAGTGCTTCTAAGTCTTGATGGCTGGCACTAATCACACGGAAATCGACATCAATTTCGGTGTCACTCCCAATTGGGCGAATGCGTTTTTCTTGTACCGCGCGTAATAGTTTCACCTGCATAGTGAGCGGTAATTCTGCAATTTCATCTAAAAATAAACTGCCGCCATGCGCAGAGAGAATCAGCCCTTGTTTGTCTTGAGTCGCCCCTGTAAAGCTACCCTTACGGTGTCCAAACAATTCACTTTCCATCAGTTCAGTCGGTATGGCACCGCAGTTGATGGCAATAAATGGCCCTTCATTGCGATTGCTCAGGCGATGTACCAGATTAGCCACCACTTCTTTGCCAGTGCCTGATTCACCCGTAATAAAGACAGGGGCTTGCGAGCGTGCAATTTTCTTTAAGGTGATGCGTAGCTGTTGAATAGGAAGGGACTGACCAATCAGCAGACGATGTTCAAGCGTATCTTCTTGGATATGCAGCTGACTGATGGGCTGATTAAAGGCTTTTTGTAAAAGTTGCTCTAAATGTTTTTGGTTGATTGGTTTACTGACAAAATCAAAAGCACCAGCTTTAAGTGCTGCAATCGCAATATCCATGTTGCCGTAAGCAGTCAGCACTGCAACGGGCAAATTAGGATAATTTTGAGCAATAAAATCGACCAAGCTCAGGCCATTACCATCGGGTAAATTCAGATCGGTTAGACAGGCATCATATTGATGCGTTTTCAGGGCTTGAACCGCTTCTTGTAAGCGATAGGCAATATGTGTATCAATCCCCATCCGACTTAAAGACATTTGCATCAGTGTACATAAGTCTTGTTCGTCATCCACCAATAAAACAAGTGGTTTTTTTTCCACGTTTAACCCCAAAAATTACACGTCATTGTTTATACGGGGGCATTCAATCCGAAAGCATGCCCCTATTTTTTGTTCTACATAGTATAGCTTAGCTTGGTTGGCTTCGCAGAAACTATGGGATAAATATAATCCTAACCCAGTTCCATTGATTGAGGTACTAAAAAACGGTTGAAACAGGGTGCTTTGATCCTGAGTGGCGACCCCTTCACCAAAATCGCAGACCTCAATATGGACGAGGTTTTTGTAGCTATAGACACGAATTTGAATGTGCTCGGCTTCAGCTGCATTATGTCGAATGGCGTTTCGAATCAGGTTGATCAGCACTTGCCTCAGTTGTTGTTCATCAAACTGAATCTGAGCTTGATCGGAAATGCGGTAATCAATTTGATCTTTGACATCGGGCAAATCTTCAACGATAAAACGTTCTAAAAAAGCGGAGACATCAATCAAGGTTGGATAGGTTTCTTTACTGCGTGCCATGCTCAGTGTATCGCCAATAATTTTATCAATCCGTGAGGCTTGTTTGGCAATCATGTTTTGCAACAGTTCTTGTTGTGGATCATTGGCTTGCATTAGTTCATTGGCTTGAGTGATGGCTGCCAGTGGGTTGCGAATTTCATGTGCAATACTGGCTGACAGTTGTCCCAGTGCAGCCAGCTTGAGTTGTTGTACACGTTGATTAATTTTTTGTGCATCTTGCAGCACGAATAAGGTCAGTGTCTGATTCGGGACTTGAAGTTTTTGAATTTCGATCTGAATCTGAAAGCGACTCAGCTGGGATGTAAATTGGAATTTTTCCCCATTCTTTAGTTGGTCGAATTTGAGGAGTTCAAATAAATCAGGCTGTGCCTTATATAAAGGATATTTGTCATAGGCATAAATCGGGGAGATGCCCAATAATGCACATGCGGCAGGATTACTTAGCACCATGTGGCAGTTTTCATCGAGCACCAAATAGCCGAGCTCTGTTTGCTCTAAAATATAACGGTTAATGTTTTGCAGTTGGTCCAGTTCTTGGGACTGATAGAAGTTTAAATTTTCAAGGACTTGAAAACGTCGTACTGCAATTTGTCCAGACCCATAAACCACAAAGAACAAAAAGGCGAGCACGGCACTGTTGCCAATGGTATTCAATGAACTAATTGAAAATAGCGTTCCAATAAAGTGTTGATAAACCAGTGTAATTACAGCAATCAAGGTAATGATGAGCGCTTTTTGTTTATCGACCAATACACAAGCGGCAAAGATCGTGATCACAAACAATAAGCTTAACTGTAAGTTCGGACCATCGGTGGCAAAAGTGAGTAAACTGAGGCTAATGACATCGACGATAAACAACAAGGTGAGCTGAAGTGGTATGCGCTTGCGCACATTCTTGAGGCTCAATAGCTGAAAAGCACTGATAAAAATAAAGCCAATCAGGACAGAACGATACAATACTGGATATTGATAATTTGAAAACAACTGCTCATAGGTCAGTAGATAAACCAACAACAAACAACAGCCAATAAACAGTCGATAAGACGCATACCAAACACCTAGACGGTATTGATTTAACTGAATATTGGTTGAGTATTGCAGCATGTGGGTGTTAGTCAGCTTGCATCAGGGTTTGATTAAACCATAACGAATAGCAAGGTGAGTCAGCTTCACATCACTGTCAATGTTGAGCTTTTCAAAAATTCGGTAACGGTAAGTATTGACCGTTTTTACGCTGACAAAAAGCTTGTCAGAAATTTCCTGTGCACTGATGCAATTCACAACCATCATCGCCACCTGCATTTCACGTTCAGACAGAGCATCAAAAGGCGAGGTTTGTGTATCCGATAGATAAGAACTGGCCAGTTGTTCAGCAATATCAGCGCTGAAATATTTGCCACCTTGCATCACTTTATTGATGGCGCGTACCATTTCGGTCACGGGCGCACCTTTGGTAATGTAGCCTTTGGCGCCAGCTTTGAGTAACAGGGAAGGATACGGTTCTTCAGCTAGACCACTGACTGCCAGTACTTTGGTTTCGGGTGCAGTTTGTAGTAAGCGGCGCGTGGTTTCAACTCCACCAATACCTGGCATGTTGACATCTAACAGAACCACATTCGGGTGATGTTGACGGACGAGATTAATTGCTTCTTCACCAGATTCAGCTTGGCCAATGACTTGAACATCGGCATGGTCCTCGAGCATTCGACAAATCCCTGTACGTACTAACTCATGGTCATCTACCACTAAAACTGTGATCACCTAGCTCTTCCTCACTATAAAAACCATATTTTTTGTTACATAAAGCAAAATAAGCTTGCAATGAAACGACAAAATTAGCAATCCTATTCTTAGGCTTATTTGAAAAGATATGCACGCTGTCGACGGCAATGCTGTTCGCATTGTGTACAAATGTAAGGCATATTGGCGTGAATACGCAAATGTATCTTATGGGTTATGAAGTTGAGTGAAGAAAAGTGAAAAAATCAAATAAATTTTTAATGCATCTATTGGGATGGTCGATTGCAACGACGGTCAGTACCCATAGCTTTGCAGACTTGGTGATGAACCCGGGCTCGGGCCCTAGCCAAGCAAGCATGAGCTGGTCTGCAGCAGATGCAGAACAGCTTCTGAATGATGATCTCATGGAAGATCCTGAAGAGTACGCTCCTCAGGGTTCAACAAAAGTCACCACCAGTATTCGCAGTTCCAATGGTGTGGTGACGAACAACAGTACCTCGAAAACAGTACAAATTTTCGATACCTCGAAATATTCCAACCAACCTAGTGTCAATGCTCGTGCAGCACTGGTGATGGATGGCAATACAGGTGAAGTACTGTACAGTAAAAACAGTAATACCGCGCTGCCGATTGCCTCGATTACTAAGCTGATGACGGCGGTGGTGATTTCAGATGCGCGTTTAAATATGTCTGAAAACATTACTTTACAGCAAGCGGACTTTTCGTGTTCGGGTTGTAAAAGTTCAAGCTCGTCCCTGCGTGCAGGAGACAGTATGAACCGTGCAGAGGCATTGTTATTTGCGTTAATGAAGTCAGAAAACCCAGCAGCATCAGCGCTTGCACGGACGTATCCGGGTGGTCGCTCAGCCTTTGTTTCGGCGATGAATGCCAAAGCAAAATCTTTGGGCATGAATTCAACCCATTATATGGAATCGACAGGTCTGCATCCAGGCAATATCGCTTCAGCACGTGACTTGGGTATTTTAGTCAATGCCGCGTCTCAGTATGGTCTGATTCGTCAGTTCTCAACCACAGCAAGCTATGACTTTAACTTGGGCTATCGTGTATTGAAATCAAACAATACCAATGCCTTGGTTCGTAATGGTGGTTGGAATATCAATATTTCAAAAACAGGTTTCATTAATGAAGCCGGTCGTTGTGTGGTAATGCATACCACTTTAAATAACCGTCCAGCAGTGGTGGTGTTATTGGGCGCGGACTCATCTGCAGCACGTACCAATGATGCAACACGCCTAATGAACTGGGCGAGCCAATTACCAAAACGTATTTAACCCGACTTTGTTTTTGCTCACTCAACAACAAAAATTGAGTCATAAAAAAGCCCTGCAGATGCAGGGCTTTTTTGTCTTCTCTCAATTACATGTTTGAAAGAATTGAATCACGAACTTGTTCTAAAGTTGCATCGATTGACAGCATGACTGCATCAGAACACTGTTTGATCGCAGTATCTGGGTCTTTTAGACCATTACCTGTCACGGTACAGACAATCACGGAACCTTCCGCAATTTTACCTGCTTTGATGTCACGGATTGCACCGCCAATCGATGCTGCAGAAGCAGGTTCTACAAAGACACCTTCATACATTGAAAGCAAACGTTGTGCTTCTAAGATTTCAGCATCAGTCAGTTCATCGAACCAACCTTGAGAGTCACGAACCACTGCTTTAGCATGGCTCCAGCTTTGTGGATTACCAATACGGATTGCCGTTGCAACTGTTTCAGGGTTCTCAACGGGTGCACCACGTAAGAATGGCGCAGCACCTGCTGCTTGGTAACCAACCATAGTTGGTAAGCCTTCAGGTTTTGGACCCGTGAACTGATCTGTTTCAGCGTCGTAAATCACTTGCTCAAATTGATCCGCAGGTTGGTTAGCAACCGCTTCGGTATACCCCATCCAGTGTGCAGTAATGTTCCCTGCGTTACCCACTGGTAGGCAGTGGTAATCTGGTGCTCGGCCTAACTCGTCTACGATTTCGTAAGCAATGGTTTTTTGACCTTGCAAACGGTACGGGTTGATTGAGTTTACGATCGTTACAGGGGCTTTATCGGCAATTTCTTTAACCAGACGCATACCGTCATCGAAGTTACCACGGATTTGCATGGTGATGGCACCATACATCATTGCTTGCGCCATTTTACCCATGGCAATTTTGCCTTCTGGGATTAACACAAACGCTTTAATGCCTGCACGCGCTGCATAAGCCGCAGCTGCAGCTGAGGTATTACCAGTAGATGCACAGATAATGGCTTTTGAGCCTTCTTCAACGGCTTTAGTGACTGCCATGGTCATACCACGGTCTTTAAATGAACCAGTCGGGTTTAAGCCCTCGTACTTCACATAAATTTCAACATTTTTGCCAATTAAACGTGGAATGTTCTCGAGTTTAATCAGTGGCGTATTACCTTCACCTAAAGAAATAGCGCGAGTAGTTGCAGACACTGGTAAACGGTCGCGATAACGGTCAACTAAACCAGTATAACGATTGGCATTCGACATGATGATGTTCCAATTGTGTGTAGAGCTTGGTGAGGAAGAGAAGAGCGTTCTTTTCCTCAACCCGATTAATTATCAAGCGATTCTAAACGAATTCGCACGATTTCGCCATGAATGACGGGTAAGGCTTGAATTTGAGCAAGTGCCTCGTCCATTTTTGATTCAACGACTGGATCAGTCAAAATCACGATTGGAATGAGGTCTTTTAAGCGTGGTTGTTGCATGATGGCATCGATACTGATGCCTGCACGACTGAGAATCGTGGTTACATCCGCCAAGACGCCAGTTTGATCTTCTGCATTAATCCGGATGTAATAACCTGTGGTCATTTCTTCACGGCTTAAAATTGGCACATTGGTCAGTGCTTCGAAGGCCAATTGTGGAATCGTTCCAGCACCATCTTCGGTATAAGAGATATCACGGACGATATCAATGACATCTGCAACGACCGCAGAAGCCGTTGGGCCTGCGCCTGCGCCTGCGCCATAGTACAAGGTTGGGCCGACAGCATGGGCTTGTACCAAGACAGCATTTTTAACGCCGTTGACATTGGCAATCAGTTCTTCCGCAGGGATCAAGGTTGGGTGAACACGAAGTTCGATACCATTCGCTGCGCGTCGCGCAATCCCCAAGTGCTTAATACGGAAACCCAGCTCTTCAGCATACTTCACATCTTGTGCTGTGATTTTACTGATGCCTTCGGTATAGACTTTGTCAAACTGTAGCGGAATACCAAAAGCACACGATGCTAAAATCGTGAGTTTATGTGCAGCATCAATGCCTTCGACATCGAAAGTAGGATCAGCTTCGGCATAACCCAGTTCTTGTGCTTCTTTGAGCACATCTGCAAAAGCACGACCTTTTTCACGCATTTCAGTCAGAATAAAGTTGCCTGTACCATTGATGATACCCGCTAACCAATTAATCTTGTTTGCAGCTAGACCTTCGCGCATCACTTTAATGATGGGAATTCCCCCTGCAACCGCAGCTTCATAGGCGATTTGCACGGCATTGTCATCCGCCAGTTTGAACAGCTCATTGCCATGTTCAGCCAGTAAGGCTTTGTTTGCTGTAACGACTTGCTTACCGTGAAGAATGGCTTCCTTAATCACTTCATATGCAGGATGGATGCCACCCATGACTTCAACCACAACATCGACATCAGGCTGACGCACAATGTCGAGTAGGTCAGCACTTTGCTTGACCTCATCGCCTAAATCTAAGTCTGGGCGAGGGCGGCGTGTGCCGACATAGGTAATTTGAATTTCACGACCGGTGCGACGTTTAATCTCAGCAGCATTTTCTTTTAGTAGTTTAAGGGCACCACCACCCACAGTACCAAGACCGAGGATTGCCAGACGAACTGGTTTCACGTCACACTCCAATTTACTTATATATATTGAACCAAGCCTAGATCATAGCTAAAAAAACTGTGAGACTCTAGGAAAGAAATCATTTTATGTCCAACTATAAATATTAGTTAAATAACAAATAAAAATTAGTTATTTAAGGCGATTTAATAATTCACTTGGGGCCAAATAACCACCGAGATATTCACCATCTTCATTGTAGATCGCAGGTGTCCCATTTACGCCCATGTTCAGACCCAACTGGTATTGATCTCGCACTGGATTTTTACAGGTCGCTGGTGGAAGTTGAGCACCCGAAATCGCTTGATCAAAGGCAGCTTGACGATCTGCGCTACACCACACACTTTCCATGGCTGGCATGAACTGTTCGCCACGCGGCCATGCAATGTAACGAACTTCAATGCCTTGAGCCGTGATTTCAGGGATGTGCTCGTGCAATTTATGGCAGTAAGGGCAGCTGGCATCGGTAAAGACATACACCACATGCTTGGTCTTGCCTTTGGCTTTGTAAACCAGTAGATCTTCAGTTTTGAGTCCTGCTAGAAGCTTTTTGTTGGCTTCAGCTTGCAGGTTGTCGCTGACGTTGTGGAGTGTTTTATCGCCCAAGCGAATCACATCACCTTGGATAATATATTTACCATCTGCTGTGGTATAAACCGAGCTCATCCCTTCAAGATTGACCCAAAATAAATTTGGCACTTCAGTGGTTTTGATATCGATGATTTTGGCATTGATATTGGCTGTTTTGAAATGCTTTTGAAGAGTGTCAATTAAACGTTGCTTTGCATTGCGTTCCGTCAAAGTCGACGCTTCACCTGTGGCTGGTGCGCTTGCCGTTAAAGAGTCTTGTTTTTTTTCTTCAGTGTTATTTGAACATGCTGTAAATAGAACACTTGAAGCAATGGCACAGGCAATGAACAATGGTTTACGGGTAAATAACATAGATAACCCTTTTTCTTTTGACTTTATAAAAACAGAGCGCCAAGCATAGCAAAAAAAGTACAGGACTCGGTAATACTTCGTAGTCTTCGTGCTAAAAACAGCCTTAAGTTATGGATGATCAAGACCTTAAGCCCTTGGGTGATGGCTGGCATGCAGTTGTTGCATACGCACTTGTGCAACATGGGTGTAAATTTGTGTCGTGGACAGATCACTATGTCCCAATAGCATTTGTACCACACGCAAGTCAGCGCCGTGATTGAGTAAATGGGTTGCAAAAGCATGTCTGAGTGTATGTGGAGAAAGTTCTGCCTGTATCCCTGCTTGTAAGGCATAGCGTTTAATGGCGTACCAAAAGTTTTGCCGACTCATAATGCCACCATGTTGGGTTAAAAACAGATAGTCAGTTGCGGATTTATATAATTGTGGACGGGATTCAATTAAGTATTTTTCGACCCATTCCACTGCGATTTGCCCTAAAGGTACCAAGCGTTCTTTATTGCCCTTACCCGTAATCCTTAAATAGCCTTGTTTTAAATTGATTAAGTCTAGCCGTAGGTTGAGTAGCTCAGATACACGAAGTCCACAGGCATACAACACTTCAAACATGGCTCGATCACGCAGTCCAAGAGCGGTTTCAATATCGGGGGCTTGGATTAAGGCATCCACGTCTTGCTCAGACAAATCTTTAGGCAGTGCGCGGCCAATTTTGGGTGTTTTATGCAGCGCGACAGGGTTGTCTGAACGCAGTTTTTGTTCCCGTAAAAACTTAAAAAAAGAACGCAGAGCAGACAGACAGCGCGCAATAGAGCGTGGGCTTTTGCCTTGCTTGGTGAGAGTCAGCAGAACATCGGCGACATCGTCACTGCTCCATTCAGGCATGCTCACCAGACTACACTCGCTGCACTGCAATAAGTCAGAGAGATAAGCATTTCGGGTATGTGGGCTGACGGTTTGTGCAATGAGATAATCTTTAAAGCCGTGTAAAAAACTGAGCTGAGTTGGAATTTGAACAGGCGCAGGCACACGCGGTTTTTTATTTAACATAAAGCTCTCAAGCACATCATCATGGAAAGACAAAAACAATGAATAGGGGTTTTATTCAATGTAGTGTAATCATTCTCGCTTGTCGATGTGTTATAACAGATGCGAATCATTATCGAATCTGATTTGGTAATTATTCTCATTTGTTTGTATACTGTTCAAAATATTAAAGGGTTGGATGCGGTGCGTTTATCTGATTTAAAAGTCAAACAAACTGCCATCATTAACAAAGTGAATCATACTTTGGATGGCGAAGCTCAGACTGATTTGGTGGCTAGTCGTCTTGAAACATTAGGCTTTGTCGCAGGTACAAAAGTACAGGTGATTACCAAAGGTGTTTTTGGTGGCGATCCAATTTTAATCCAAGTGGGTTTTACACGTTTCGCCTTAAGAAAAGTTGAAGCTGAAAAAATTGAAATTCAAGTCGAAGGAGCACCTAGATGAGTGATGCCTTGCGTGTTGCCCTTGTAGGTAATCCAAACTGCGGTAAAACTTCGTTATTTAACCATCTCACTGGAACGCGCCAAAAAGTAGGTAACTATGCGGGTGTTACGGTTGAGCGTAAAGTTGGTCAATTTACTCTTCCTTCAGGTCAAGCAGTTCGCGTGCTGGACTTGCCAGGGACGTATAGCTTAGATGCGACCAGTCCTGATGAAATGATTACCCGTGACGTGGTGATGGGGAAAATTGCAGACGAAGGTCAGCAAGATGCTTTCTTATGTGTGGTTGATGCAACCAACCTCAAACTTCATCTCGGTTTAGTGATTGAACTGATTGCATTGGGTCGTCCAATGTTAATCGTTTTAAACATGATGGATGAAGCACGTCGCCGTGGCATGCAAATCAATACCCAAAAGCTTTCTGAGCGCTTGGGTGTGCCGATCGTTGAAACGGTTGCGGTGCGTAATTCGGGTATTGAAAGCCTGCTTAGCGCTTTAGAGCAGGGCAAATATGCCGTGCCTTATACCGAGCTGACGGGTTTAAAAGGCGACACTGCACATGAGAAAGTAGAAAATTTATTACATGACGCTGTGCAGTACGTCGATGAAGAAGACAAGCGAACTGATTTTCTAGATAAGATTTTCCTACATCCAGTTTTGGGTTTAGTTAGCCTTGCAGTCATGATGTTTATTGTCTTCCAAGCCGTTTTTGCTTGGGCAGCGCCGTTTATGGATGGGATTGAAACCTTCTTTGGTTGGCTAGGTGAAACCATCGGTGGGTCCATTAGCCACCCTTTACTTAACAGTTTGGTGGTGGACGGGATTATTGCGGGTGCGGGCGGTGTCGTGGTGTTCTTGCCGCAGATTTTAATTCTGTTCTTCTTTATCTTGGTATTGGAAGAGTCGGGTTATTTACCGCGTGCCGCGTTTTTACTGGATAAGCTGATGTTTAAGGCAGGTCTTTCTGGGCGTGCCTTTATTCCATTGTTGTCTAGCTTTGCCTGTGCAATTCCAGGCATTATGGCATCGCGTACCATTAGTGATCCGCGTGACCGTTTGACCACGATTTTTGTGGCACCGTTAATGACGTGTTCTGCACGTTTACCTGTATATGCCTTGTTAATTGCTGCTTTTATTCCTGAACAAACTGTTTGGGGGATTTTTAATCTGCAAGGTTTAGTGTTGTTTGCTTTATATATGGCCGGGATTGTCAGTGCACTGTGTGTATCTTTCGTTCTGAAATTCTTCCATAAAGATAAGTCACAACATATGTTGATGATGGAGTTGCCAAGCTATCGTTTCCCTGACTTAAAGAATATTTGGATTGGTTTACTTGATCGTGCCAAGATCTTCTTGCGTCGCGTGGGTGGCATCATTTTCGCGTTGTCTATTTTGCTGTGGTTCTTATGTACCTTCCCGCAAGCTCCTGAAGGCGCGACTTTACCTGAAATTGATTATTCATTTGCCGGTATGCTCGGTCATTTACTGCAACCAATTTTTGCACCGCTGGGATTCAACTGGCAGATTTGTATTGCCTTGATTCCTGCAATGGCTGCTCGTGAAGTGGTGGTGGCAGCTTTAGGTACGGTATATGCCTTATCCGCTGTCGATGAAGATGCCATGTCACAAGGTTTGGCTTCACTGATCAGTAGTGGCGGTGAACTCGGCTGGTCGGTGGCGACTGGTCTGTCTTTATTGGTGTGGTTTATTTATGCACCGCACTGTTTGGCTACTTTAGCGACGGTCAAACGTGAAACAGGTTCATGGAAAACTGTGAGTTTTATGACCATTTACTTGTTTGGTTTGGCTTATTTAATGTCATTCCTGACCTATCAAATTGCAACGCACTATTTGGGCTAATCGGCGTAAATAGGCGAGGAGATTGAGATGATTGAAATTCTAATTGTTGCTGCTCTAGTGATCTGGAGTGCAGTGGTGGTATTTAAGAAAGTATTTCCTAAGACATCGGGTTCAGTTTTCATGTCTTTGTCTGCGCTGTGTGAGGCTCGCGGTTGGACCCGTTTAGCGATGTGGTTAAAGCCGTCAATGGCTGGCGGGTGTGGCGGAAACTGTGCCTGCCCAGCAACAGAAGACAGCAATGCGAAAAAGCCTGAAGTTCAAGCGGTGAAGTGGAAATAAAACGATTTTTGCTCACAAATAAAAAAGCCGTCCAAGAGGGACGGCTTTTTTACGCACTGACACAAAAAAAGTGCAGGAAAGTCAAAACAGAAAAAGCATTCAAAACAGCAAAGTGCTAACATTTCCGCAGATAAATCTCAGACCAAGCATGGGGCGAAAATGTTAATACAACGTGGTGGACTTAAGGTCGTTGCAGGGCTCGGCATTTCTGGTGTTGCAGCGGTCAATTTTTTACATAACCAAGGCTACCGCGTTGCAGTAACAGACTCTCGATCGACCCCGCCTGGTCATGACCAAATTCCAGCAGAGGTACAAACCAGTTTTGGTCAGTTTGATGCAGAACTGTTGTTGTCTGCTGAAGAAATCATTATTAGCCCTGGGCTCGATCCGAAATTACCTGAAATTCAAGCTGCGATTGCCAAAGGCATTCCCGTGGTGAGTGAAATTCAAATCCTACGCCGTGCAACAGATAAGCCAATTATGGCCATTACTGGGTCGAATGCAAAAAGTACCGTGACAACCTTGATTGGTCTGATGGCTGAACATGCAGGCGTGAAAGTCGCGGTAGGCGGGAACCTTGGTCGCCCAGCGTTGGATTTAACCAAAGATGAGCCAGATTTATACATTTTAGAACTATCCAGCTTTCAGTTAGAAACCACTTCAAATTTACAAGCTGAAGTTGCGGTGGTGCTGAATATGAGTGAAGACCATCTTGACCGTCATGGCGATATGATGGGCTATCACACCGCGAAGCATCGCATTTTCCAAGGTGTGAAAAAAGTCGTTCATAACCGTGATGACTCACTTACTCGTCCTTTGGTCCCTGATGCTACGCCAATGCAAAGCTTTGGTTTAAATGCGCCTGATATGAATCAGTACGGTGTATTAAGAGATGACGACGGTACGATCTGGTTGGCTCGTGGCCGCACACGTTTATTGAACAGTGCAGAGATGTATATTCAAGGCACACACAATGTGGTCAATGCATTGGCCTGCTTGGCTTTGGGTGAGGCAATCAATCTTCCACTTGAGTCGATGTTGGAAACACTGAAAAGCTTTAAAGGCTTAGAGCATCGCTGTGAGTTTGTGAAAGACGTTGAGGGTGTTCGTTACTATAATGACTCTAAGGGCACCAACGTCGGCGCAACACTGGCTGCGATTGATGGTCTAGGTGCTGCGATTGAAGCCAAAGGCGGCAAAGTCGCGATCATTTTAGGTGGTCAAGGCAAAGGGCAAGACTTTAGCACTTTACGTGAGGCTTTGAGCAAATACGTGAAGGTGGCTGTGTTGATTGGTGAAGATGCGGCGTTGATTGAAAAAGCCGTGGCAGGAACAACGACCTTACTGCATGCTAAGACTTTAGAGCAGGCGGTTGCACTTTGCCAAGCCAATACCCAAGCCCATGATGTCGTGTTATTGTCACCTGCATGTGCAAGTTTTGATATGTTCAGTGGTTACCCACAGCGCGGACATCAGTTTGTCGCTTGTGTGCAAGAACTCCACTAAAAATAATAAGGAAATTGAGATGGCTGAGTTTGCTCAGACAACGATCAATAAAATGAATCAGTTTTATAGCCGTTGGGCGCCGCGTGTACCCAGCGAAGTGACACCACGTAATGTGTTGATCTTCTGCGTCGTTGCGTTGTTGTGTTTAGGTTCGATCATGGTTGCATCTGCGTCGATGCCTTATGCTGAACGCCTTCATGAGAATTCATTTCACTATGTCCTTCGTCACGGGATTTCAATTGCGGTGGCTGGCGTTTTGGCCTATGCGGTATACCGAGTTCCGCTCAATGTTTGGTTCAATAACACCTTTCCGCTGTGGATTTTGACCATTTTACTGCTGGCCGCTGTGTTGGTCGTCGGTACGGAGGTCAATGGTTCGACCCGCTGGATTCGTGTTGCGGGCTTCACCTTGCAGGCTTCTGAGGTTGCCAAAGTGATGATGGCGATTTTCACAGCCGACTATGTGGTACGCCGTGCCGAAGAAGTAAGAAATAATATCAAAGGCTTGATTCGTCTCGGTATTATTATGCTGTTGACGGTGGGTTTGATTATCGCGGAGCCCGACTTGGGGGCAACCGTGGTGATTAGTTTGATGATGCTCGGTATCTTCTTCCTTGCTGGCGCGCCGTTGATTCAGTTTGGTATGGCTTTTGGTGCAATTTTTGCGGCCTTTGTCTTTCTGATTGTATTTGAGCCTTACCGTTTTGAACGTCTAATGTCTTTCTCAAACCCTTGGGAAGATCCGCTAGGCACTGGTTACCAGCTTTCCAATGCCTTGATGGCCTTTGGGCGTGGTGAATGGTTTGGTGTAGGAATTGGCCACAGTGTACAGAAAATGGCCTACTTGCCTGAAGCGCATACCGACTTTATGTTGGCCATTTTAGGCGAAGAGTTTGGCTTTTTCGGCATCACTACGGTCTTGATTCTGTCCTTTACCATGTTGCTGTGCTGTATCAAAGTGGGTCATCGTGCGCTGAAAAATCAGTACCTGCGTGCGGGTTATTTGGCTTATGGGGTATCGATTATTTTCTTACTGCAAATTTTGGTAAACGCAGGTATGAATATGGGGATGCTGCCAACCAAAGGTTTGACGCTACCTTTTATTAGTTATGGCGGTTCATCACTGATTATGTGTGCAGTGATGATCAGTTTGATTTTGAAAATTGATGCAACCACACAAAGTGCCAATCCAACCAAAGAAGAATCCAGCTTCTAAGCGGGTTCTTCTTTCATCACGCTTTCCGCAGACGAAACTCATTTTTCGTTTTATGCGGATAGCGTTTGACTCCTTTCTAAATTGTGTTTCTCATCAGAACATCTATCTATCATTCTTTTATGATGAATGTGACTGTAATGGTCTAAATTTTTTGAATTTGCTTCAATTGAAACGTTGAGCGCTATACCTCGCGTTGAATTTCTGCCGCGATGGTTTTGCTATAAATAGGTACCATGCAGGGTAGTACGGTGTGGAATCAGCGAAACATCCCATTGTGCAATGGCTTGTTGTAACATTTGTTCAGGGGTGTCTAGCTCAACAGTTGGCTGATTTAGAGCATGTATCGCTTGAGCGAGTAGTGTAGATGCTTGGTTAAGATCCAGCGCCTGTGCCATGTTTTGTTTAGACAACTTTTGCCCTTGATCATTCATAGCTAAAGGCAGATGCATATAGCTAAGGCGCGGGTAATCTAGGAGCTGACCTAAATAAATTTGGCGCTCGGTATTATCCAATAGATCTGCACCACGAACCACATGGGTGATGCCTTGTAGGTAGTCATCTACCACTACCGCTAATTGATAGTTGATAATGCCATCGCGGCGTTTCAGTACAAAGTCACCGAGCTCATGTGCCAGTTGTGAGCAGTGTCGGCCTTGCAGAGCATCATCAAAACAAATCTCGACATCTTCTACTTTGACGCGAATGGCTTGTTGCTCAAAAGGCAGAGCAAGGTCACGGCAGGTGCCTGCATAAATGTGGTTAGAACCGAGCATTTTGCGGGTGCACTGACAGGCATAGACCAGTTTGAGTTGATGCAGTTGCTGAATCACGTCTTCATATAGGTCGAGACGATCTTTTTGGAATATGATCTCCGCATCGGGCTGAAAGCCGAAAGCCTCGATACAATGCAAGATATGGCTTTCACTGCCGGGGTAAATACGCGGGATATCGGTATCTTCAATACGAACCAACCATGTGCCTTGATGTGCTTTAGCTTCGCAATAACTGGCAACGGCTGTGATGAGTGAACCAAAATGCAAAGGGCCGGTTGGCGATGGCGCAAACCGACCTGAGTAGCGAGTCAGCGAAACATCGTTTCGCCGCTGCGCAAGAGCCAAGCGATGCTTGGCTGGAGAGTTATCAACAGTCACAGTTAACCGTTATTTTGCTTCTCTTTGATTTCTGCCAGTGTTTTGCAGTCAATACATAAAGTCGCAGTTGGACGAGCCTCTAAACGGCGCAGACCAATTTCGATACCACAGGTTTCACAGAAACCATAGTCATCGTTTTTAATCGCTTCAATTGATTGCTCGATTTTGCGGATGAGTTTACGTTCACGGTCACGTGTACGTAATTCAATTGCAAACTCTTCTTCTTGTGTCGCGCGGTCATTCACATCAGGCAAAGCGGTGTTTTCGTCTTGCATGGTGTTGAGTGTGCGGTCAACTTCTGACATCAACTCTGCTTTCCATGCCAACAAAATTTGGCGGAAGTGCTCAAGCTGACCTTCAGACATGTATTCTTCATTTTTTTTCGGCTGATAAGGTTCAATACCAAATAAGCTTGCAGTAGAACCACCGTCAGTCGCTTTAGGCTTAGTTTTGCGCACACGTTTTGTAGATTTTTCATCTACAACATCAGTTTGTTCGTCTAAGACAGTATTTTGGTTGTCATTCGCCATTTAGGGCAATCCTCATCATATACGTATCTTTAATACGCAAAAAATATGGTGATATGCAAGTGTTTTTATCCACCCTCGAGGAGATTCACCCTCGGGGGTCGTCATCATATAGACTTTTTAAGTATTTTGATAGTCTTTGATGTTTGGATTAAATTGATCACTTTTTCGTAAGAGCAACTAAGGTAATTGAAAACGATAAAAATGAAAAGTTAATAACCTGAAATTTCAACATTTATTTTTTGCTGTGCGTGTAAGACACGTTCTACGTGGGTTTCATGGCTGCCATCTGCGTTTAATTGTAAAATACGATAACCTGGTGCTTGCTCATCTAAGGCGAAATGATCGCTTAAAGGCTTAAATTGGACACTGGTAGACGGCGTCGAGTAAAACTGAATACCATGCCACTCACGCCATGATTCTTGATGGACATGTCCCGACAGCACAATTTTGACATTGTGGTATTTCGCTAGAACCGCAGTGAGGTCTTGGGTGTTCTTGAGTTTATGTTGATCAATCCATTTTGACTGCATTTCAAAAGGATGATGATGACAGGCAATCACAATGTGTTGCTGGGCAAATTCTTGTAGGATCTGTTCCAGTTGGTTCAACTGTGTTTCATCGACCCAGCCATCGATTTTACCTTTGACGGCACTATTGAGTAAAACCACACTCCAAGGGCCGAAGTGAATCACATGAACTTTGTTTTGTTGCTGATGAAAAGGGAAGTGCTCGGCATTGTCATGATTGCCCGGAACCTGATAAAACGGCGTCTTTAAACTCTGCATAAAGTCTAAATAGCGTTGATAGGTTCGAGGCACAGGTACTTGCGCCAAGTCACCCGTATGGACGATGGCATTCAGCTGTGGGTGACGCTCAACAATATGTTGCATCACATGATGAAAGCTTTGCTCTGGATTCATACGTACAAATTCCAGATGATCTTGATCCATCAAGTGCGTATCTGAAATTTGGATAATGGTCCAATTTTTTTCATTATTTAAAGTCATGCCTGACCCCTTAGACATTCCTTGTCGTTTTAATCTGTTGTTGTAGCCATTGCAAGGCCATTATGACAGGCGCATTTCTGAGCCGACCATTGGAAAGTAATGTCTCGATCTGCGCATAATCAATCAGGTGTAATAAAATATTTTCACCTTCATCGGGCATACCAAATACACCACCCTGTTCGGGTAAATCGGCCGAAGCACTATACAGATGAAACAGTTCCGCACAGGCACCTGCAGAAGGATAAAAGCTAAACAGATGTTGTAAGTGTTCAATCTGACAGCCTGATTCTTCTAATGCTTCACGGCGAATACAGCTTTCAGGTGATTCATCACCATCGAGTACTCCCGCAATAATCTCCAGCTGCCAAGCTGAATCTTGGTCATCCATAGCACCAATACGAAATTGTTCAATCAAGGCAAATTTTTGTTGTGCATCATCATAAATTAAGACACCTGCAGCTTCAGGGCGCTGAATGAGCTCACGTGAAATCACAGCGGTGTACTCAGTTTGATTAAACAGGCGATGACGTAAATTTACTTTTTCTACTTGAACAAAACCCTGAAAAACAAAGGCTCTGTCTACAATTTGGACATCTTCACGGTGATATGTAGCTTGCTTAATTATGTTCATAAAGCGCAATCAGGATGAAATTTATCATTTCATCCTAACTGAGAATCGCATGATTACAAAAGGTTTTTTATCAACTTACACTTTTTGGTACAAGTTTTGTCCGGTTGCATGGAATTGTTTTTTCATGCTATTGAGACCGTTTTCGACCTCTTCTTGCTGAATTTTATTCAGCGTAGCGTTTTGCTGGTTTTGTGCATAATCACGCACGTTTTGGGTGATTTTCATCGAGCAAAACTTAGGACCGCACATCGAACAGAAGTGCGCAGATTTGTGCGCCTCCTTCGGCATGGTTTCATCATGCATGCTACGTGCCGTGTCTGGATCAAGACTGAGATTAAACTGATCTTCCCAGCGGAATTCAAAACGTGCTTTAGACAGGGCATTGTCACGAACTTGCGCACCCGGATGACCTTTGGCCAAATCTGCCGCATGTGCTGCAATTTTATAGGTGATGATGCCATCTTTGACGTCTTTCTTGTTCGGCAGGCCCAAGTGTTCTTTAGGGGTGACATAACACAGCATAGCAGTCCCATACCAACCAATCATCGCCGCACCAATCGCAGAAGTAATATGGTCATAACCTGGTGCAATATCGGTGGTTAATGGCCCTAAAGTGTAGAAGGGCGCTTCTTGGCAGACTTCAAGTTGTAGATCCATATTTTCTTTGATCATATGCATAGGCACATGCCCTGGACCTTCAATCATCACTTGCACATCATGTTTCCATGCACGATGGGTCAACTCACCTAAAGTGCGTAATTCAGAGAACTGTGCTTCGTCATTGGCATCTTGGATACACCCCGGACGTAGGCCATCGCCGAGGCTGAATGACACATCATAAGCCTTCATGATTTCGCAAATTTCATCAAAGTGTGTATAGAGGAAGTTTTCTTGATGATGGGCCAAACACCACTGTGCCATGATCGAACCGCCACGAGACACGATACCGGTGAGGCGATTTGCTGTCATCGGGACATAACGTAATAAGACACCCGCATGGATGGTGAAATAATCCACGCCTTGCTCCGCTTGTTCGATCAGCGTGTCTTTGAAGATTTCCCATGTGAGGTCTTCCGCTACCCCATCAACTTTTTCTAAAGCTTGATAGATCGGTACAGTCCCAATTGGGACAGGTGAGTTACGGATAATCCACTCACGGGTTTCATGGATGTTCTTCCCTGTGGAGAGGTCCATGATGGTGTCTGCACCCCAACGAGTTGCCCACGTCATTTTTGCGACTTCTTCATCGATTGAAGAGCCGAGAGCCGAGTTACCAATATTGGCATTGATTTTCACCAAGAAGTTTCGGCCAATGATCATGGGTTCAATTTCAGGGTGATTAATATTGGCAGGAATAATCGCGCGCCCTTCAGCCACTTCTTTGCGCACAAATTCAGGCGTGATTTCCATCAAATTATGCGCACCAAAGTTTTGCCCCGCGTGCTGACGTGCATCGACTCCTTCACGTTGACGCTGATTTTCACGAATAGCGATGTATTCCATTTCAGGAGTAATAATACCTTGTTTGGCATAATGCATCTGCGTGACATTGAGGCCTGCTTTGGCCCGACGTGGTTTTTGAATATGGGCAAAGCGGATATTAGCGGTACGAATATCCCGTAAACGTTCTTGGCCAAAGCTTGAACTGAGGCTGTCTAACATTTCGGTATCGTTGCGCTCTTCAATCCAGCTTTCGCGGACATTCGGTAGACCTTTGTTCAGATCAATACTGACATTGGTATCGGTATACACGCCCGAGGTGTCATATACCATCACTGGTGGATTGTACTCACCGCCTAAGCCTGTTGGGGTTTCGGTCAGTTCAATCTCACGCATGGGGACTTGAATGTCTGGGCGCGAACCTTGGATATAGACTTTTTTAGAGGCAGGCAATATACGGGTGAGATCTTTGGCATCTTGTTCATGTTGTGCTGAAATTTCAGCGGAAAGATTCGTTAACTGGTTCATTGCAATGATCCTTATGAATGACATCAACGAATCAAGCACGACCAAAAACGATGGCAATTAAAGCTATTTCTGTGTGTTGTTGATTTGGTGGTACAAATGCAACGGATGTATTTCTACTGGAAATAGTTCAATGAAAGGCGTTCAGTTTTTAGATGGCTTGATTCCTACGCAGGTCTTAACCTGATCAGGTTCAACGGTACTCAGCTTCAAAACTTTATTGAAAAGTCTTAGCTGATCTCAGCGAGCAATTACTCGCGCTCCGTCAAGCGATGCATCATCTTAACATGCACTGTTGTTAAAAACAGCGACCTTTTTATTCAAAGTGTGAAAGGATATCTGTTCAACGTTCTAAGCAAATGGCATCGCTTAAGCAGTCTTTGCCTTGATCGGGTTGGACCATACGTAGTTGAATAAAATGCGCCAATTGTCTTTGTAAGAGTTGATCTGCACCGAGGCGCTGCGCGTGAGCGGATGCAGGCAAGATGATTTGAGCCGCTCTTTGTTCAGGGCTGAGTGCCACAAACTTTAAAAATAAGCGCGCTTGATCCGTCACAATTGAATTTTTTAATGCGGCAAGACGCTCAATTTCTTCCAAATAGTTGCTTTGCACGGTATAGCCGTCGTAAACGCGTTGAGTATCCAGTCCGATAAACAATAGGGTGCTGTATAGGTTCAACAGATGACGTGCATCTTGGTGGTAGCTACTTTTTGGATATTGCTGTAAATAGCTTTCCCAATACAACGCACGATCCGCAATTTCTTTGGCGTCAATTTTCACCTGACCTCCAATCACAGCAGGATATTGATTCTGTGTTGCCAGATGTTCAATAAACTCTTGCTCTGCGACAGGTAGATATGGCGCAAAAATTTTGGCTAAATACTCAGGGCTACGGCGGTAATGCACTTGTCCTTCGCCTGCATCAAACAACTCGACATAAGACTGCCCTTGGTGTTTGATGAGGTATTGGTCGCGAATGGTGAGTTGCTCAAAAAGACTTTGTTGAATGGTCGGATGTTGAGCCATTTCTAGGGCATAGCTTTCAAAAGCGCGCTGCTGTTGTGGCGTACGTTCAACCGACAAAAAGTCATGATACATTTTATTGGATAAACCCAATAAATGCTTTTGTTGTTGAAAACCGAGTAAAGGCAAACACAGCTTAAGATCTTGATTGATTTGCTCTAAAGCAAAAGTCGTACGCTGCGCACCTATTTCTGACATGTTTTTGTCAATTTTTTGGCACAAGTCGGTTAAGTCTAAGGTTTGAGTTGAAGACGCTTCAATTTGTGCGGGCTCTTGAAAGCTGACAGGTTCAGGTTTTTGACAGGCAGCCAACAGCGCGCACATGAAAATCAGTACGTAAGGTTTAAGCGAAAATAAAGAAGAATGATTCACAGCGACTCGATCAAAAAACTCAGTTCAGCGACAACACAGTAGAGAAACTCCTTTTCTCCGTGGATCATTTTATAGGGGGAATGGAATTTTTAATGTGTAGTATTGTGAATGAGTTTGTTGAACGGGCTATGACACTATTCAATATTTACTTCATAATGAACAGATTAGTGCGCGCTATTGTAACCAGTGCAATAAAAAATATACGAAAAAAATGACAACTCGTTTTAGTATAGCATTGCTCAGAACGAGGCCAGTGAGGCGGAAAGGTGGACCAAAGACAATGAAGATTAAATGTGTCCTAGCCAGCTGTGTGTTGTTTTTCGCGCCGTGGAGTCATGCCTTGGATTTGGTCGACGCTTTACAACGCACCAAAGTCAATGATCCTAACTGGCAAGCCAATTTACTCCAATATGAAGCAGATCAACTCAATTTAGGCATTGCTCAAGGTAACTTACTACCAACCATTAGTCTGTCTGGTAATGTGACTCGAAAAAATCAACCCATTGGGCAGGTGAGTTCGGTTCTTTCCATGCCCGATACGACCACCACCAAACAAGTGGCGATTACGGCGCGCCAACCCCTTTTTCGTTGGGATGCGTGGGAAGGATTGAAACAAGTCAAGACCTCCCTCAGTTTAAGTGAAGTCAATTTACAGCTACAGCGGCAGCAACACATTTTAGACGTGACGGAAGCCTATTTTAATGTACTGCGCCAACAAAGTTTAACCGCAGCCAATTTACAAGAAGAACAGGCTCTACTTGAGCAACTGAATATGATGAATGCCAAACTCAGAGAAGGTTTGGTGGCAAAAAGTGATGTGAGTGAAGCCAATGCACAATACCAAAGCGCACAGGCCAACCGTATTGCGACGCATGTACAACTAGTCTTGGCGCAGGAACAACTGGCGCAAATTATCGGGCCTTATCAAGAAAACTTGGCAGTGCTGCGTGAAGACTTTCAGTTTCAAAAGCCTTATCCTGCAGAACTTTCAGCATGGACTAATTTAGCTCTCGCACAGAACCTAGGCATTCAGCAGGCACGCTTACAACAGCGCTATGCTGAAGATCAAAAACGGGTTGAACAAGCTGCGTTGTATCCGCAAATTGAAGCCGTAGGAAGCTATGGTTATAGTGAGCAGACTCCTGATAATATTATGTCGGCCAAAGGCAACTTTGATCAGATTGGTATTGAGATGAATTGGAATGTCTATACGGGAGGGAGAACCAAGAAGTCGATTCAAAAAGCTGCCGTCAACGTCAAAAAATCTGAAGCCGAATTGGATGCCGCTATCCGTAAAGCCAATACAGAGGTGAAAAAGTCCTATTTACAAGTGGAAACAGACCAAGCCAAGTTGCAAGCACGTAAAGCTGCCATGGAATCATCCAGCCTCGTCTCTCGTGCCTCACAAGCGCAGTATCAAGAAGGCTTAAAAACCATGGTTGATGTTTTACTGGCACAACGCAATGCCTTTTCGGCCAAGCAGGATTATGTCAATGCTAAGTATGACTATCTGATCAATGTCTTGCATTTAAAGGCATCTGTGGGTAAGTTGACTGAACAAGATATTCAAGAAATGAATGCATGGTTGGTGGACAAAGCACGCTTATAAAAGGGTCTTGTCATCAAATCTTCACAATTGCTATGCTTTAATATCGCTCAATCTTTAGTCCCTCATGATGTTGCTGTGGAGTACGTCCTTTGCCAAATAGTCCTGTTTTAAACCATCACATTTCTTCGCAGTTCAATGAAGATTTGCAGGATGTGAACACCAAATTTATGACCATGGGTGGTTTGGTAGAACAACAAGTGGCAAATGCAATTCATGCGCTACTCGACACCGATGCCAACTTAGCGGTCGATGTTCAGTTTAAAGACAATGCGGTGAATCAGCTCGAACGTGAAATTGATGAAGCCTTGACCTTGATTTTGGCGCGTCGTCATCCTGCTGCGATTGATTTGCGTATGGTAATTGCGATGTCGAAAGCCAATACCGACCTAGAGCGTATTGGTGATGAAGCGGCGAAAATTGCTCGTATTGCGCAAAGCTTATGTGAAGACGGTGAATCCCCTCGCGGTTATATGGAAACGCGTCATATTGGTAACCAAGTCCGTGTCATGATTCATGATGCCCTAGACGCTTTTGCACGCTTAGATGCAGAACAAGCGCTACGTGTGATGATGGCCGATGCTGACATTGACCGTGAATATCAGTCTGCAACGCGTACTTTGATGACTTATATGATTGAAGACCCGCGTCATATTGCCCGTGTGATTAATGTGATGTGGGTATTACGTTCATTGGAGCGTATTGGCGATCATGCGCGTAACATTTCTGAGCAAGTGATTTACATGGTGAAAGGTTTGGATGTACGTCATACCAGTTTTGAAGAAGTTGAAAAACATATCCAAAAATAAAAAAGCGTATCTTATTTTTCAAGCACAACTTCGGTTGTGCTTTTTAATGGTTGCTTAATTTTCGGATAAAAAAAATCTCAGACTTTGGGGGAAATCTGAGACTAAAATCGGGGATATTTATCGTTATAGATAAGAGGTTTCCCTCTATCCTTGAATGCCATTATAGGAAAGATGTTTTTCTGCGTCATGTAGGTTCTTGTAGTGTAATGTTGAGTTTTGCAATGGTTATGTAGCGCTATGTTTACACTTAATTATTTAGATACAAATAGCTGTTCTATATTCTGATTGAGTCATCAATATGTCATCTATCTTGGGTTTAGTTAGACCTGTGCTTAGATAGAACATTGTATGAATAAAAAGAAAAGCCCCGATGTTGGGGCTTTTCAAATGTGAAACTGTGTGCTTTGCTTACTTTAGATAATTTTCAGAGCAATACTCTATTGGTCACGCCAAGCATAGCTTTTCATCTTGCAGCGTGGCGGAGCAGTGCTCCGCTTTATCATGCCTCTGGCTTTAAGCCTTCTGCTTTTTCTAAGCTTTCATCATTGTTAAAGAACTTCTCACGTTGTTCTTCAAGAAACTTTTTCGCATCAGGTTCAAACACATTTAAGCGTTTTTCATTGATTAAAGTGGTTTGGTGCTTTAACCATTCTCCCCAAGCTTGCTTGGAGATGCTTTCAAAAAGTTCTTGGCCTTTTGCACCAGGGAAAGGTGCAAAGTCTAAACCTTCCATTTCTGTTTGATATTTACGGCAAAAAACTTGTCGAGTCATATCTAGACGTCCTTATTGAGCATAAAGTTTTTCTAAACGTGCATGGGCACGTTCAATGGCAGCTTCTACTTGCGCAGGTGCAGTTCCACCAATGTGGTTACGTGCATTGACTGACGCTTCAAGGGTCAGCGCTTTTTCAAAGACATCCGCTTGAATTAAATCAGAAAACTGTTGAAGTTGTTCTAAAGTTAATTCAGAAAGATCTTTTGACTCTTGAACACCTAAAGCAACGGCTTTACCCACAATTTCATGTGCATCACGGAAAGCCACGCCATTTTTCACAAGGTAATCAGCCAAGTCCGTTGCGGTTGAGAAACCACGCAGTGCTGCTTCACGCATGATTTCAATGTTTGGCACCAAAGCAGGAATCATGTCTGCAAAAGCCATGAGCGAGCCACGCACGGTATCAATCGCATCAAACAAAGGTTCCTTGTCTTCTTGGTTGTCTTTGTTATACGCCAATGGTTGACCTTTCATCAGTGTTAACAAGCTCATCAGGTCGCCATAGACACGGCCTGTTTTACCGCGCACTAACTCTGGAACATCTGGATTTTTCTTTTGTGGCATGATTGAAGAGCCAGTACAGAAACGGTCCGGAATGTTTACGAACTTAAACTGTGCAGACGTCCACAGAATCAGTTCTTCTGACATGCGTGATAAGTGCATCATGATCAGAGAAGCCGCAGCATTGAATTCAATACCAAAGTCGCGGTCAGATACTGCATCGAGTGAGTTTTCAGAAACAGCTTCAAAACCCAGTAACTCTGCTGTAAATGCGCGGTCGATTGGGTAAGTGGTACCCGCAAGTGCTGCTGAACCTAAAGGCATACGGTTAGTACGTTTACGACAGTCAATGAGACGCTCAGAGTCACGTACTAACATTTCAAACCATGCCAACAGATGGTGACCAAAAGTCACGGGCTGTGCCGTTTGTAAGTGGGTGAAGCCCGGCATAATGGTATGTGTGTTTTGCGCAGCAATACTCAAAATACCTTTTTGTAATTTTTTTAGTAATTCTAAAATGGCATCGATTTCATCGCGGACATAGAGGCGAATATCGGTTGCCACTTGGTCATTACGGCTACGACCGGTATGGAGCTTTTTACCTGTGATGCCAATCCGTTGAGTCAAACGCGACTCAATGTTCATGTGCACATCTTCTAGGTCAATACGCCATTCGAACTGACCCGCTTCGATTTCAGCTTGAATGGTGTTTAAGCCATTGATGATGTCATCGCGTTCTTGTTCAGTCAGAACGCCAACTTTTGCAAGCATGGTCGCATGAGCAATAGAACCTGCAATATCTTGTTTATAAAAGCGTTGGTCAAATTGTACAGATGCTGTAAATTCAGCAACAAAGGCATCAGTAGCTTCAGAGAAACGACCGCCCCACATACCCGAAGTTTGGGCTTGTGACGGATTTGAGGAATTAGAAGATGTGGTCATGTCGGCTCAATAAGATAAAAAGCGGTAGAACTCGCATGAGTATAACAAATTCAAGACAACTTGCCGAAGTTCAAGATGCGCAAAGTTTAACTTCCAGTATGGCTAAGCCAAATATCTCTTATTTATTTAGCAAAATCGTGCAATGGCCGCATTTGTTGGAATTATTTGTTGGTGGAAATTTGTTGGCCATGCTGTTGGCTTTGGCCGAGGCGCAGTCTTGGTCAAACTTGGTGTTTGAGCATGTACTCGGTTATATGCTTTACATCAATTGGGTTTTACTGTCTTTTGCTGCGCTGATGCAATATGGACAAAAAAAGTTGCAGAATTTGGGTCTGGGTATGACTTTATTGTCAGGCTTTTTTCTATTGCAGATCATTGTGTTGGTGACCACGCTCAGCCTTAATATACTGATCTTCTTTGGAGCTAATTTTAGTTTCAAAGGTTTGACTTCAGCCATCTTATGGAATGATGTGGCTTTGCATTTGGGTTATGGCTTGTTGTTAGGCAGCTTTTGTTTTCGTTATTTGTACCTAAGAGAGCAATGGTTTAGGCAGCAAAACAGTGAGCTGAATGCACGGGTGCAGGCGATGCAAGCCCGTATCCACCCGCATTTTTTGTTTAATAGTTTAAATAATGTGATTAGCTTGATCGCGATTGATCCAGATAAAGCCGAACAGATGTTGCTCAATCTATCGCGTCTGTTTAGAGCCAGTTTCCAAGAACTCAAACTGGTCAAGCTCAGTGATGAAATTGAGTTGTGTCAGCGTTATTTGGCTATTGAGCAAATTCGTTTGGGAGATCGTTTACAGGTTGAATGGAAAATCGAACATGCCGAATTGTGTAAGCAGGTACAAATTCCACTCTTAACTTTACAACCTTTACTTGAAAATAGTATTTTTCATGGTGTTGAAAAATTTTTAACTAAGAGTACGATAAGTGTACTGATTGAAATATTGCAAAATCAAGTTACTATCGTCATAACCAACCCATTTACAAAGGAAACAATTCATAAACGACAAGGACATGGTATTGCCATTGAAAATGTGAAGCAGCGCCTAGAGGCATATTTTGGGCGAACTGTGAGCTTTCAAACATATGCAGGGGAGGGAATGTATACCACTGTTGTGCAGTATCAATATAAATAAGCCGCAGTGAACCTATAAAAATAAACAAGGTGACTGTTGGGGAGGAGATAAATGGACATCCTAATTTGTGATGATGAGCCTTTAGCAATCGAACGTTTGTCTAGATTGGTGAGTCAGCTCGGACATCAAGTGGTGGCAACAGCCTCACATGGTCAACAAGCAATTGAATTAACTCAACAATATGAACCAGATGTGGTACTTTTAGATATTCAAATGCCAGAAATGGATGGTTTGACTTGTGCGCATTATTTGCGTCAGCTTGAGCCGATGCCTGCTTTGGTGTTTTGTACGGCTTATGATGAACATGCGCTCGATGCATTTAAGTCACATGCTGAAGGTTATTTATTAAAACCAGTGATGCAACAGGAATTGCAACAGGTGCTTGGTCACCTCACTAAATTAACCCAAGCTCAAATGAGCGAGATAAAACAAAAAGAAAATATGGATGAATTTAACATAAAGCGACATCAAATCGCAGCGAAAACCTATCGTGGTGTGGAATTGGTGCCCATTGAAAATATTTATTATTTTTTGGCGGATCAAAAATATGTCACGGTACGCCATAAAAATGGCAGTGTCTTAATTGATGAAACCTTAAAAGACTTAGAGCATGAGTTTGGGGATGCCTTTATTCGTATCCACCGTAATGCTTTGGTTTCTGTTCATTTTTTAGAAGGACTTGAAGTGGTCAACTCTGGGCAGTATCAAGTGCGTTGCCGTGAGTTAGATGAGCGTCTAGCGGTGAGTCGACGACATTTGCCGGGCTTGCGTGAGCGCTTACATAGGCTTTAGCAGGCTAATGTAATTATTCTGCTGCTGATGATGAGATGGGACGCTTTGGGCTGAATACATTTCCAATGGGGGAAATTCAGTTTAAGATAGTTTCATTCTTATTGGCACATACTAAAATTTATGAAAACCCTAAAGATCGCTACTCGACAAAGCCCGCTTGCTCTTTGGCAAGCTGAACATATCCGTGCTCGTTTAGAAGCATTGCATGCGGGGCTCACAGTAGAGTTGGTGACTTTTGTTACCCAAGGGGACAAAATTTTAGATACACCATTGGCAAAAATTGGTGGCAAAGGTTTATTTGTCAAAGAGCTTGAAGCGGCTTTGTTGGATGGTCGTGCCGATTTGGCAGTGCATTCAATGAAAGATGTTCCGATGGCTCTGCCAGAGGGGTTATCACTGGCCGTGATTTGTGAGCGTGAAGATCCTTTAGATGCTTTTGTGTCGAATAGTTATGCGAATTTTGATGCATTGCCACAAGGGGCCAAGGTCGGCACTTCGAGTTTACGCCGTAAATGCCAAATTTTAAAACTACGACCTGACTTAGAGATTATCGATTTACGTGGCAACGTAGGAACGCGTTTATCTAAATTAGATGCGGGTCAGTACGATGCCATTATTTTGGCCAGTGCGGGATTAAAACGCTTGGGGTTGGCAGAACGTATTCGTCATACCATTCGACCTGAGTTGAGTTTACCTGCCGTGGGTCAGGGCGCTTTAGGGCTAGAGTGCCGTGCAAATGATCAAGCGGTATTGGATTTGATTCATCCTTTATTACATGTAGAAACCGATACTTGTGTACGTGCTGAACGTGCTTTCAATGCTTATCTTGAAGGTGGATGTCAGGTACCCATTGCGGGCTATGCTACTTTAGCAGACAACCGCATTCAGCTTGAAGGGCGTGTGGGGAGTGTCGATGGGCAAACGCTACTCAAAGCACAAGTGGCGGGTGATGCCGCTGAAGCTGAGCATTTGGGTGTTGTCCTTGCACAAGAGCTATTGGCTCAAGGTGCTGGTGATTTACTCAAAGCCTTTTATCACTAATATTTCTTAACGATGCTGTTTATTAATACGCGCCCAATTGATCGCGCGGCAAGCCTCACGATGGCACTAGAGCAACAGGCTGTTGAGGTCTATTCATTGCCGTTACTGGAGTTGTTGCCCAGAGCATGGGGTCATGATTTGGCACGTTTGTATCAGCAGTTGGCGCACACCCAAGTGATTGTGGTGGTTAGCCCCAGTGCTGTGCAGTTTGGTATGGCACATTTGCTGCAAAGCGGTTTAACGGTGTCCGATTTACAGCATATTCAATGGATTGCAGTCGGAAAAAAAACAGCGCAGGCTTTGGCTGAATATGGTGTGGACAGTGTGGTGCCTGAGGTGGAAACCTCTGAAGGGATGTTACAACTGCCTGTTTTGCAGAACTTGGCCAGTGATGCGAGCATTGCGTTTTGGCGTGGAGAAGGTGGGCGTCAGTTTATGATGGACACCTTAATGCAACACGGGCGTCTTATACTGAACTTTGTTTTGTATGAGCGCCATTGTCCAAATGAAACGATGCAGCAACAAGCTGAATTGATTCAATGTTTATCAGAACATAAGGACTACGTCGCACTGATCAGCAGTGAGGCCAGTTGGTTGAATTGGTTAGCTCTGCTGGATTCAAATATTCAGCTCCTGCAAAAAGGACACTTTTTGGTGTTGGGTGAGCGTTTGGCACAGATATTGAAACAGTATCAACAGCAAATGCATGTGCCGTTTAAAATGAGTGTACTGAAAGATTTAAAGACAGCCACGATTGTACAGTTGTTACAAAGTGAGCAAGGGAACGCATGAAGAAGATTCTTATCATTGTATTGATGGCTGCATTGGCGTGGATTGCGAAGTTAAGTTATGACGTGTGGGGACTGAGTACACAGCAAGCCACTTTGCTCAATGAAATGCACCAAATCGAACAGCGCAGCGCCAATTTGAACGATCAAGTCGTGGCTATGCAGCGTCAAAAAGAAACGTTGAAACAAGACCCAACAGCAGCGAAGGTGACGAGTAGCCAAGCCGCCGAATTGGTGGTTGAAGGCATTGATCCAATTTTGTTTATCAAGCAACAGCTGGACTTGGTTGAGTTTGCCTTAAAGCAACAGCAGTATGTGGTGGCCACCGATAAGCTGGCCTATTTAGATATGCAGCTGGAAAAATATAACTTGGCTGTGGCGTTGAAGCAAAGTTTGCATCAGGTCATAGCACGAGATATGCAAACCATTCAGAAATTTGTGGCTGAGCGCAATGAGCAGCAAGCGCTGATTAACCGTCAGTTGCAACAGATTGATCAGGCCTTAAATCGAGAAATACAACAACCTCAGTTAAACACCACGCGCGATACGTCTGAATCCTTTTGGAAGCAATGGTTGAGGCTCGAACCTGCGCAAGCACCTGCAACAGCGTTAATGCAACGACAAATCGTGCTTAAAGAGGCTCAGTTACGTTTATTGTTGGCACGCCAAGCCTTAGCTGCAGGGCAATATACCGAATATCAAAAAGACTTAACCGAAGTGATGCTGTTGATCCAACAACTTCCAGACCCTAAAGCCAAAGAGCTGTTGAAA
The DNA here is from genome assembly GCF_001592855.1 of Acinetobacter sp. BMW17. Taxonomy (NCBI): domain Bacteria; kingdom Pseudomonadati; phylum Pseudomonadota; class Gammaproteobacteria; order Moraxellales; family Moraxellaceae; genus Acinetobacter; species Acinetobacter sp. BMW17. The sequence continues at coordinate 11,106 of NZ_LSOD01000021.1, read as the reverse complement.
CAACTGAATAAGCTGAAAACATTGGTGGTTGTCCCAACGCCTATTTTAACTACGCGTGCGTTGTTGGGGTAATGGAATGAAACAAATACTGATTGCTTATGGTTTGGTGAGTTTAATTGCAATTGCTGCGTTGAGTGTCTTGAGTTATGGGCATGGTGCAGGTTATGTCTACGTGTTTTGGCATGACTGGCAGTTACAAACCAATCTCTGGATCGTATTTATTGCGCTAGCGCTGCTCAGTTTTAGCTTACATTTGGTTTGGTTGGGGCTAAAGCGTTATCTCAGTCGAGAAAAACGCAAAGCGGAAACTGTTTTTGATTTTAAAAGTTTGCATCCTTATGAACAACTGGCTGTGATTTGGTTGTTGGATGCAGGCCGAGATCAACAAGCCTTTATTCAAAATGCCTTCGCGCAGTCAGGCTTGCTCAAAAGTATTATCGATGCACGTTTATATTTGATGCAGGAGCAGTTCCCTGAAGCCTTAAGCGCCTTGAGCCAAAGCAATGCTATGGCCTTTGAGTTGGCTGAATTGCAACGTATTGAGCTGTTCTTAGCACAAGAAGATGCAGAACAAGCTTTAACTCATCTAGAGTTTCTCAATCAACATGAACTGTCACCTTGGCTTAAAGATGTGCAAACCGCTTATGAAGCGTGTTTAAAAGAGCTATGGGGACGTTTTGCGATTCAGTTTCCATGGCTTTATTTACGCTCAACTCAATATGGTCATTTAGATCAAGATGTGAAAAAAGCATGGCTGAAGCGTTTGTTGATAAAATTTGATCAAGCTAATTATGAAAATTTAGAGGATTTAAAACAACGTTATTTGGACTTGTCTGATCAGATTTTCAGCCGTAGTTATGATGTTCAACTGCTGTGGCTTAAGTTATTAGCACGTATGCCAGACATGAGTGAACAGCACGAACACTTGTCGATTTATTTGCTCAATCAGCAGTTTAATTCGGAAGTATTTTATTTGTGGTTCCAGCAGCAAATTTTGAAACAGCAACCCGATTATGTGGACTTGCAGCAGCACATAGAAGCATGGGAAGCGAAGTATACGAGTGTGCCGGTTTTGAGTTTTGCCAAGTGGCATATTTATACTGCTTTAGGCATGCAAGAGCAGGCAGATGCGTTATTAAGTTTATATCCCGATAATGTATTAATGAACTATTTAAGAATCAAATCGACCTTAAATGGTGATGAAGATTTAATTAAACAGTTAAATTTAATTTTTGAAAATAATGCAAATTTTGTAGAAATGAAAATATAGGTGCATAATGCAGAGCGTTTTAGATTACCCATTGGTTTATACTCAACACGTGGCTTGGGGAGATATGGATGCCTTTGGTCATGTTAATAATGTCATGTATTATCGTTATGTTGAAAGTGCGCGTTTGGCTTATATTGAACATACGGGTATTTTATCTGCGGATGTATTGACCGTTGTTGCATCAAATCAGTGCAAATATTTAAAACCAGTATTTTATCCAGATCAATTGAAAATTAGTGCGCGTATTGAAGAACTCAGAAATAGTGCATTTCGTATGCATTATTTATTATGGAGTGAACAGCAACAATCATTCGTTGCGGAAGCAGAAGCGGTCATTGTTTGTGTCGATAAAACCAATATGCAGAAAACATTAATTCCTGAACTGGTGCGTCAAAAACTCAAAGAATTTGAGTTAACGGTCGGTCACCAAATATAAATATCTTTTTATTTATTTTAAAAGTCGCTAGACTATATAAATACTGTCTAAGTATTGTTGTTTAAGTCATGGATGAGTTGAGTCTTTGGTCTAATCAAAATATTATTAAATAGACTCAGTAAATAAAATGTTGGTTAATGGAGTTAATGTAATGCCAGATATTAGTAATTTATCCGTAGAAGAGTTAAAGCGTCTACAAATCGAAGCGGAAGCTTTAATTGCATCTAAAAAAGATCAAGCAATTGAAGATGCTTATACCCAAATTAACGCGATTGCGGAAAATGTAGGCTTAAGCATTGAGCAAATTTTAGAGTTTGGCGCGACTAAGCGTAAAAAAGGCACACGTAAGTCGGTTGAACCGCGTTACCGTAACAAAGGCAATGCTGCTGAGACATGGACTGGCCGTGGTAAGCAACCACGTTGGTTGGTGGCTCAGTTAGAAAAAGGTGCGAAGCTTGAAGATTTTTTAATCTAAGTCATCACCTTGTCACAGATGTGACATAAGCTCAAAAAACCAAGCATTATCTGCTTGGTTTTTTTTATAGTTAAAGTTTGGTGTTGTTGTAAAATTATGCATAATGTCTATCAAAGAAAGACAAGAAATGAAGCAAGGAAGAATAATTGAAAGTTCGTGGTGGGAGAATCACAAAACCTAAATACATCACGTGGTGGATGTTTGCAGTCGTTGCGTTTTTAATTTTTGTTTTGCTGCAAATTCCTGCGGCATGGCTCATTGCAAAATTTTATAAAAACAACCAAGTTTTACATAACGTCAGCGGTAATATTTGGCATGGACAGGCTGATTGGCAAACTGGAAAATTGCGCGGGACGGTGCTTTGGACCACCCGACCTTTAGATTTACTGCTCCTTCGTGCAGGTGCCAATCTCGAAATTTATAGTGCCAATACCAAGCTTGAAGGCGTTTTGGCCTATGGGTTTGGAAAAAAAATAATGGTGCGTGATTTAAACGGACAAATTGCACCAGAAACGTTAAAGTCGTTGGCCAATTGGCAATGGCCGAGTAATGCGGTTCAGTTACAAGAAATTGATTTTAATTATAAAAAAGAGCAGGGATTTGACCAAGTGGATGGGGGGGTACAATGGGCAGGCGGCGAACTCATGTATATCTTTGCGCAGCGCCCACAACAAATGCAGATTCCATCGTTGGCGGGTCGTTTGTCGCAGGAGCAAAATAAGCTGATAGTCGATTTACGCGATCAACGACAACAAAAACTGATGAACCTGACCATCGACTCAAGTCTGATGCTAGATGTGCAATTAACCCAGCGTCTCATGTTGAATGTGCCTTCATATCAAGGTAAAGCAGGTCTAGATAGTTATGTGGTGAGCTCACGTCAGCCTTTACTTAGTGGGGGCTTTTGATGGGTTTTGATCTGCAAAAATTACCAGAGCTGAATCTCAAACAGTTTGAACGCGTAGCACCACTGTGCTTAATGCTTTTGATCTTGGCACTATGCTGGAAGTTGGCTGGCTTATTTTGGCTTTGGGTGGCGCCACCACAAGTCATGCAAATGCCACGCGTTGAATTGGGTTCGCAGCAACCTCAAGTTCCGAATATTACCAATTTTGCGTTATTTGCAGAGCAAAGTAAGAATCCTGCAGATGATCAGCTCAATTTACAGCTACAAGGGGTGGTGGTTGGACAACCCAGTCAGTTCTCATCTGCTGTGATTAAGGTAAATAATGTAGCAGAGCGCTATCGAGTGGGGGAAAACATCGAAGGCAGCGCTTATTATTTGTCAGAGGTGTATTGGGATCGCGCGATTCTCAAAAATAACAGTGGGCAAACCCGAGAATTGTTTTTTCAAGGGATTGATAATTTAGATCAGCAAATTGTGCCCCCAGCAACAGCACCCGTTGTAGCGTCTGCTGTGAGTCAAGAGCAGCAAGCATTAGGCCAAGCAGTACAGAACTTACAACAAGATCGTGAGCAATATTTAAAAGATTTGGGTGTAAATACAAATAATACAGGGCAAGGTTATCAAGTTACGGAGCAAACACCAGCTGCACTGCGAAGCCGTTTAGGCTTGCAGGCAGGGGATCAGATTATGTCTTTAAATGGTCAAACGATCGGACAGGGACAAAACGACGCGCAGTTGTTAGAACGTGCGCGCCGTGAAGGACAAGTAAAAATAGAAGTGAAACGTGGTGATCGTATCATTACGGTACAACAGAATTTTCAGTGATCGAACATCACCAATATTAGTTAGGAATGACTTGGATTTATGGCTTTATTGAATCACCGCCCTGTTTGGGCACTGACAATCGCAGCGCCTTTGCTTGCCATGGTGAGTACAGCCAGCTATGCACAAACGTGGAAAATTAATCTGCGTGATGCGGACTTAACTGCATTTATTAATGAAGTTGCGGATATCACTGGGAAAAACTTTGCAGTTGATCCACGGGTACGCGGCAATGTCACGGTGATTTCAAACAAAGCGTTGAATAAGCAAGAAGTCTACGACTTGTTCTTAGGGGTCTTGAATGTCAACGGTGTGGTCGCGATTCCTTCTGGTCGGACCATTAAAATTGTGCCTGACAGTAATGTCAAAAGTTCTGGCATTCCCTATGATGTTCGTCACCGCGCCACAGGCGATCAGGTTGTGACGCGGGTGATTTGGCTGGAAAACACCAATGCCAATGACCTGATTCCTGCACTGCGTCCATTGATGCCGCAGTTTGCACATTTATCTGCAGTGAATGGCACCAATGCACTGATTGTGTCAGATCGCGCCAGCAATATCTATCAGCTTGAGACCATCATCCGTAACTTGGATGGGACGGGACAAAATGACATCGAAGCGGTGTCGTTGCAATCGAGTCAGGCTGAGGAAATGATTGGGCTGTTAGAAAGTATGAGCGGAACGGGCTCGATCAAAGATTTAAAAGGTTCCAGAATACGAATCATTGCAGATAACCGTACCAATCGGATTATTCTAAAAGGAGATACCGCGACGCGTAAACGTATTCGCCAAATGATCGAGATGCTGGATGTACCTGCTGCGGAGCGTCTGGGTGGCTTGAAGGTGTTCCGCTTAAAATATGCCAGCGCTAAAAGCTTATCCGAAATTTTACAAGGTTTGGTCTCAGGGCAGGCTGTTAATTCTAGCGAGTCTAACGACAGCAATAACAATAGTAATTCGAGCTATAACCAAAGTAATAGCTCGAGTGAAGGTTCATCTTCACAGATTTCTACCCCAAGTATTAACTTAAATAGCCAGTCCAATCGCAATCAGAATAACATCACCAGCTTTAACAGTAATGGGGTCAGTATTATTGCCGATAGTTCGCAAAATGCACTGGTGGTCAAAGCAGACCCTCAGTTGATGCGTGAAATTGAGTCCGCTATTCAGCAGTTGGATACCCGCCGTCAGCAAGTCCTGATCGAAGCGACTATTCTCGAGGTGGAAGGAAACGATGCTGACCAGCTGGGTGTGCAATGGGCGATGGGCGATTTAAGCAGTGGTGTTGGGATTATCAATTTTGACAATATTGGTTCGAGTCTCAAAAGTATTGCTGCAAATTATTTAACGGGGGGCGGTGCGGGGGCTGCAAGTGCAATCGGCGCGGGTGGTTCGTTAATCCTTGGGGATTATAAAGAAGGCAGTGATGGCTCGCGTCAGTTATATGGGGCGATGATCCAAGCATTAAAAAGTAATACCAAGTCGAATTTGCTGTCTACACCATCGATTGTCACTATGGACAATGAAGAGGCTTATATCGTCGTGGGTGAAAATGTGCCCTTTGTAACAGGCTCAGTTTCTACGACCTCTTCAGGTACAGCCAACCCTTACACCACCATCGAGCGTAAAGATGTGGGTGTAACGCTTAAGGTGGTGCCGCATATTGGTGAAGGTGGCACCATCCGTTTAGAGATTGAACAAGAAGTCTCGGATGTGAAAGCCAATAAAGGTCAAGCGCAGGATTTGGTCACCAGTAAGCGTGCGATTAAAACCTCAGTCTTGGCAGAACATGGCAATACCATCGTTTTAGGTGGCTTGATTTCGGATAACACGGCTTATTCACGCCAATCGATCCCAGGCCTTGGTGCAATACCGGGATTGGGACGTTTGTTCCGCTCAGATGGTAAGTCGGATCAGAAACGCAATTTGCTGGTTTTCATTCATCCGACGATTGTGGGAGATGGAGAGTCTGCACGTCGCCTTTCTCAGCAGCGCTACAGTCAGCTTTATAGCTTGCAGTTGGCCATGGATAAAGATGGTAGCTTTGCCAAATTGCCTGAAAATGTCGATGATGTCTTCCAACAGCGTTTGCCTGTAACATCAACCAAACCGACCTTGCCACAATCGTATCAACAGGTGCCAAGCAGCCCAACTACAACGCAACCGATGGTTGAAACAACGCCTGTGGCCATTGAACCTGCGATTCGTAAACAGCCGATTGCTAGTGTTCCTAAAAATACCACCTCGCGTCAGTTATACCCAAGGGTTCAGCCCCAGATTGGCTTGAACTTGATGATGCAAAATGTTCAAGGTGCTCGTGTGGCACACATGGCACAGATGGTATCGACAAGCTATTCCATCCCTGAGCGATATACTGAGAATGTCTCGATAGGTTCAGCCTAGCTGTCCTGCCATTCATCTGTGAGGGAAGGTGAAATGGTAAAGAATATTCTCTGTGTTATCATAAATCAGCACATAGAGAGATAAGTCATGACTTGGAAAATACAAGCAATTACTGGCGAATTAACGGGTCAGGAAATTAGCATTGACCGTGATATGTTGGTCGGTCGTCATCAAACAGCGGATATTGTATTACAACAATCTGAAATTTCGCGTAAACATGCGGCCTTTTTACTGAAAGAGCATGCTTTGTGGCTACAAGACTTAGGTTCTTCAAATGGCACATATGTGAATGATGTACAAATTGCGGCAGAAACGCTGTTGAAACAGGGTGATATCGTTCAGTTTGCAAGCTTAAAGTTTTCGATCTTTGAGCCTGCTAAAGCGTTAGAAGATGTGGTGGAATCGGTAGAGGCGGCAACTTTGGGTGCAGCTGTGGTTGAAGCGCCGATTAACCAACCATCTGAAGCGGTGGCAGCTTCAGAAACGGCCCAAGCGGAAGTGAGTGCTGATGCACCTATTGTTGAGCCAGAACAGCCAAAAACAGCGGCACAGCATATGAACGATCAGGGCATGCCCGAGCTAAAAGAACGCGATGGTAATGTGAGTTTAACGCGTGATGGTATGCCGCAAAATGTCGGTATTCCGAAACCCGCTCCTATTCCTGCAGGGGTGGATTTGACTGCGCTTAGCGTGCATCAGGTTGAGAACAACGAGGCTCCAAAAGTACAGGTTGAACAAGAGGCTGAAACTCAGAAAAATGCCTTGCTGGGGTTAATCTCGATTATTGTCTTGATTATTTTAGCGATTATTGCTTGGCTGATGTTCAAATAAAACGCAGATCACACTACAATCAAGGCATGCACAAGCATGCCTTGATTGTTTTTGGGCAGTACATGATAAAATTGGGTGAGGGTGAATGAATATTGCAAATGTGGCACAGCGAGAGGTTTTACTTTTCGATCTAGATGGAACCTTGGTGGATTCAGCAACAGATTTACATCGTGCCATGAATATGAGCCTGAATGCTTTGCAACTGCCTACCGTTACTGAAGCACAGGTGCGGGTCTGGGTTGGTAAGGGAACAGCGCTGTTTTGTCAAAGTACCTTGCAACATTTAACAGGTAAAGTTGATCCTGCTCAGCAACAACAATTGTTGGATACGTTTTTAAAAATTTATAATGCCGACCCATGTGTGGAAACTCAGCCTTTCGATGGCATTCTTGAGTTTTTAGAATGGGGCTTGGCACAAAAGAAAACCATGATTTGCGTGACCAATAAACCTGAATTGCCTGCACGTGCTATTGTCGATCATTTAGGCATGACCCATTATTTTGCTGATGTCATCGGCGGCGATCGTTTCGAAGAGCGCAAACCTCATCCGCGCCAATTGTTACATTGTGTTGAGCAATATGCACAAAGCAAAGATCAGGTTTTAATGATTGGGGACTCATCCAATGATGTTGAGGCTGCACGCCGTGCGGGTATTGATTGTGTTGTGGTCAGCTATGGCTATAATCATGGTGAAAATATTTTAGACTGTCAGCCACAGCAAGTGGTGGATAATCTGTGTGAACTGATCGGGTAACTTTGTAAACGAAGGAATGAACATGAGTAAACATATGGCTTTTCGATGGCGAAACTCAAACCACTAATTTTAAAAACTGATCACGCCATATTGAAAAAAATAGAGAACACTCATGACAACGCAAACTCAATTCGATCAACTCAAAACAGCAGGGTATAACCTGATTCCAGTCTATCGTCAGCGCTTAGCCGATACTGAGACACCATTGTCGGTCTTTGCTCGCCTGAAAGAGCATAAGCAAGCCTATTTGTTTGAATCTGTGGAAGGTGGGGAGAACTGGGCGCGCTATTCTATTATTGGTTTAGGTGAATCTACCGTGTTCTCATGCAACGCGGGTGAGCTGACCATTCAACAAGCCGACGGCACCATAGAAAAACAACCTTGTACAGATCCGTTTCAATTCATCCGGGATTTTCAGTCGCGGTATAAAGTACCTACTCAAGCTGATTTACCTGCTCTGCCAAGCTTTACAGGGGGCTTGGTGGGCTACTTTGGTTATGATGCGGTACGTTATATTGAACCGCGTTTAAACAACGCGCCAGAAGCAGATCCAGTGGGTTTGCCTGATATTTGGATGATGCTGTCTAAAACAGTGATTGTGTTTGATAACTTAAAAGATACGCTATTCCTGATCGTGCATGCCGATGTGGTTGACGCGGATGCGTATAGCCAAGCCCAGCAGCAACTGGATGCATTGGAAGATTTACTCGCAACGCCAATTAGTCTAAAAGCCACGCCGCATACTGCACCGCATTTTGAGTCACTCACGGGCAAAGCAAAATTCTTAGAATCGATTGAAACGGTGAAAGAATACATCCGTGCGGGCGATGTGATGCAGGTGGTACCAGGGCATCGCATGGTCTCTGACTTTGATGGTGAGCCTTTACAAGTCTATCGTGCGCTACGTCATTTGAACCCATCGCCTTATTTGTTCTTGGTACAAGGGCAAACTTTGGAAAATAATCAGCCTTTTCATATTGTCGGTTCTTCCCCTGAAATTTTATCTCGCCTTGAAAATGGGATTGCAACCGTACGTCCGCTGGCAGGAACACGTCCACGTGGTAAAACCAAAGAAGAAGATTTAGCGCTTGAACAAGACTTGCTGTCGGATGAAAAAGAGATTGCTGAACATTTAATGCTGATTGACTTGGGTCGAAATGATGTCGGTCGTGTCTCGAAAATTGGCAAAGTGCAAGTGACTGATCAAATGGTGATCGAACGTTATTCGCATGTCATGCATATTGTTTCCAATGTGCAAGGTGAAGTTCGTGATGATGTGGATGCATTGGATGTTTTTAAAGCAACTTTCCCTGCAGGCACACTTTCAGGTGCGCCAAAAATCCGTGCGATGGAAATTATTGATCAAGTTGAGCCCGTAAAACGTGGAATTTTTGGTGGTGCTGTTGGTTATTTAGGCTGGCATGGCGAAATGGATATGTCGATTGCAATTCGCACCTGCGTTATTCGTGAAAATAAGGTCTATGTTCAGGCAGGCGCAGGTCTTGTTTATGACTCAAATCCTGAATCTGAGTGGAATGAAACCCAAATAAAAGCTCGCGCAGTGATCAAAGCGGTTGAATTATCGTCAAACGGATTGATTTTGTGAGTTTTTGACGTTTTTTTTGAAAAAAACACTTGCAAGGATTTTGAGTTTTGCTAAACTGCACACCGTTCCGATACGAAACGTACGAAACACTAAGAAACGCCGGCATAGCTCAGTTGGTAGAGCAACTGACTTGTAATCAGTAGGTCCACAGTTCGAATCCGTGTGCCGGCACCATCTTAGGGAGTTGAGTGAGTTAAGTAAAGAGCGACACTGAAGTAAGTGTAAAATGGTGAGGTTCCCGAGCGGTCAAAGGGGGCGGACTGTAACTCCGCTACGAAAGTTTCGAAGGTTCGAATCCTTCCCTCACCACCAATTTTAAGACTTCAAGAAAGTGGTCTTTGTACCAACATCGTGCGGGAGTAGCTCAGTTGGTAGAGCGGTAGCCTTCCAAGCTACATGTCGCGAGTTCGACCCTCGTCTCCCGCTCCATTTGAAGTTTTATATTTGCTCTTATAGCTCAGTGGTAGAGCACTCCCTTGGTAAGGGAGAGGTCTCGAGTTCAAATCTCGATAAGAGCTCCAGATTACAGTTTAGTAGAATTTCTACAAATTTTTAAAGAAGCAGGCTTATTAGTCTGCTTTTCAAGTATTTGGTGTTTGATTTTTTAGGCGATGTGTCGATACTGAGTTGTTTATACCTGTGTTCGACGTAAACGAGGAAGATGAACATGGCTAAGGCTAAGTTTGAACGTAATAAGCCACACGTTAACGTGGGCACAATCGGTCACGTTGACCATGGTAAAACAACTTTAACAGCTGCAATTGCAACTGTATGTGCGAAGAAATTCGGTGGCGAAGCGAAAGACTACGCTGCAATTGACTCTGCACCAGAAGAAAAAGCACGTGGTATTACAATTAATACTTCACACGTAGAATACGATTCTCCAACTCGTCACTACGCACACGTAGACTGCCCGGGCCACGCCGATTATGTTAAAAACATGATTACTGGTGCTGCTCAGATGGACGGCGCGATCCTTGTATGTGCTGCGACTGATGGTCCAATGCCACAGACTCGTGAACACATCCTTCTTTCTCGTCAGGTTGGTGTACCTTACATTCTTGTATTCCTTAACAAGTGTGACCTTGTTGATGATGAAGAACTTCTTGAATTAGTAGAAATGGAAGTTCGTGAACTTCTTTCTACTTATGACTTCCCAGGTGATGACACTCCAGTTATCCGTGGTTCAGCTCTTCTTGCACTTAACGGTGACGCTGGTCAGTATGGCGAAGAAGCAGTTGTTGCGCTTGTTGACGCACTTGATACTTACATTCCAGAGCCAGTACGTGCAATCGACCAAGCATTCTTAATGCCAATCGAAGACGTATTCTCTATTTCTGGTCGTGGTACAGTAGTAACTGGCCGTGTAGAAACTGGTATTGTGAAAGTAGGCGAATCAGTTGAAATCGTTGGTATCCGTGATACTCAAGTAACTACAGTTACTGGCGTAGAAATGTTCCGTAAACTTCTAGACGAAGGCCGTGCGGGCGAGAACTGTGGTGTTCTTTTACGTGGTACTAAGCGTGAAGACGTACAACGTGGTCAAGTACTTGCTAAACCAGGTGCAATCAAGCCGCACACTAAATTCGATGCAGAAGTATA
>NZ_LSOD01000020.1:0-152009 GCF_001592855.1 Acinetobacter sp. BMW17 | reverse complement strand
ATTTTGATGATGCCATTACGTGGGTCATTGTCTTTATAAATCGCATGACCAAAGCCCATGATCTTTTCTTTGCGTTCCAATTTGCCCAGCATTTCTCGCTCAGCTTCTTCAGGGGACATCCAGTTTTCAATCATTTCCATTGCTGCTTCGTTTGCTCCTCCGTGTAATGGACCACGCAGTGAACCAATTGCACCGGTAATGCATGAATGCATATCCGATAAGGTTGAAGCACATACACGTGCGGTGAAAGTCGATGCGTTGAATTCATGCTCTGCATAGAGGATCAGTGAGACGTTCATCACTTGTTCATGCAGTTCATTTGGTTTTTCACCACGAAGTAAGTGTAGGAATTGAGCACCGATTGAATCNTTTTCTTCAATGCGTACGCCATCATGGCTAAAACGGTACCAGTAGCAAATGATTGCTGGAAGGGTTGCGAGAATGCGGTCTGCAACATCTTGCTGTTCGGCAAAGGATTGTTCTGTTTCTAGGTTACCTAGCATTGATACGCCTGTGCGCATCACATCCATTGGGTGTGAATCTGCTGGTATACGCTCAAGGACTTCTTTGAGTGCTTGTGGCAGTTGGCGCAGTGATTTGAGTTTAGCTTTGTAAGCGGTGAGCTGTGCTGCTGTTGGTAGTTCACCAAAGAAGATCAGGTAAGCCACTTCTTCAAACTGGCAGTTTTCTGCTAAGTCTTGGACGTCATAACCACGGTAGGTTAAGCCTGCCCCGCTTTTGCCTACGGTTGATAGTGCTGTCTTTCCTGCGACTTGTCCGCGCAATCCTGCGCCTGTGAGGACTTTTCCTTCAGCCATTTTTAATTCTCCTGTTTAAACAGCTTGTCTAATGTGTTTTCAAAGGTGTGGTAATCGAGAAATTCGTAGAGTTCTTTGCGCTGTTGCATTTTGTCGAGGACGTTGACTTGGGTACCGTCATTGCGAATGGCATGCATGACTTCCAGTGCTGCCTTTTGCATGGCACGGGTCGGTGACAGTGGGTACAGCACCATCGAGATGCCTTGTTCTGCCAGTTGTTCTTTGGTGTAGTATGGGGTATCGCCAAATTCGGTGATGTTGGCTAGTACTGGAACACCGACTGCATCGCAAACGGTTTTGTACATGGTAATGTCAGTCATTGCTTCAGCAAAGATCGCATCGGCACCGGCTTCTACACAGGCACAAGCACGGTCAATCACCGCTTGTAGGCCTTCTTTTTGTAGGGCATCAGTACGTGCCATCACCACAAAGTTTGCATCGGTTTTGGCATCGACTGCAGCTTTGACGCGGTCGACCATTTCTTGTTGGGTAACGATTTCTTTGTTTGGACGGTGGCCACAGCGTTTTTGTGCTACTTGGTCTTCGATGTGAACTGCGGCTGCGCCTGCGGCAATCATTTGTTTCACAGTGCGGGCAATGTTAAATGCCCCACCCCAACCGGTGTCAATATCGACCAGTAACGGAGTGTCTACACGTTCGGTAATGCGGCGTACATCTTCCAAAACATTATCCAGACTGGTCATGCCTAAGTCAGGCAATCCATAAGAGTAGTTGGCTACACCAGCACCCGAAAGGTAGATGGCCTTGTAGCCCACCTGTTTCGCCATCATTGCTGCATAAGCATTGACTGTACCGATAATTTGTAATGGTTTTTCCACTTCTAGTGCTTGTCTAAATCTTAAGCCTGCAGATTTTTGTTCTGTCATCGTCCTTTCCACGGCATTTACTTTAATTTTCGAGTTTTGAGTATAGCCATAATGACTGAATTGGCTATGACATTTTAGAATGAAAACTCTAAAACTTTAGTCCCATGGTTCACGCTTTTATTGTGTAATTTTCTTCCACGCACTGAGGTTTAGTGGTAAACAGTTAAGCCCCAAAACAACAATGTGTACATATTTTTGCTATGATAGCAACTAGAGATCCACATTTATTAGGCTGTTGTTAGTTATATGCACGACTCAGTTCAACTAGAACCCCTTACACGTGACATACCTCACACAAAACGAGGTCATGAACGCTGTCTTGCATTTTTATTAAGTGCAAACGAGTTGTTTTTGCAACATGGCTACGATGCAGTTTCACTTGATGATATTGTCAATCATGCGGGTGGTTCAAAAGCATCGATTTACAAATATTTTGGAAATAAAGACGGTCTTTTTACAGCCATTTGTGACTATCGTCGTGAGCTGTTTTTTAAAGATATTTGTATACCTTTTGATTTTACTAAGGACAATTTGCGCGTTTATTTAATACAAACCATTTTAAATATTCAAACGCATCTTGTGCTTCCAGAAAATGCCTCTTTTTTAAGACTCATTATGGAACAAGTACAACGTAATCCACAGTTGGCCTTTCATATTCACAAACAAGGGCCTAAACATATTGAAGATGCCGTGGCTTGCATTTTAACCAAAGCAGATGAAATAGGCATTATTCAATGTGAACACCCAAATTATTCTGCGCAGCTTTTTTTTGGCATTGTGCGCGAATTAGAGTGGCGAGTACTCATGAACATCTATGTTGAAGAAAATGAACAAGAAAATCTAGAATATGTTCATTATTGCGTAGATCGTTTCTTAGCAGGTCATCAAAAAGTCTAGTTTTTTTGCAATTTCCTTTGCATATAGTATATTAATCTATTCTCTTTTTTCTTTCCACCAACCAACAACTAATTGTTGTTCTGTACCTATTTCGGTTTTCAGCAATTATTGTGGAGTAACAATGGCTCTACGTCACTTTCTTACCTTACGCGATTTATCTACTTTAGAACTAAACCAAGTTGTGCAACGCGGTATCGAACTAAAGCGTAAACAGCACAACAGCGAAGTATTCCAACCGTTTGTTGGTAAAGTCATGGGTATGATTTTTGAAAAATCGAGCACCCGTACCCGTGTATCGTTCGAAGCAGGCATGAGCCAGTTTGGTGGCAGTGCAATTTTCCTCTCTCCACGAGACACCCAATTGGGTCGTGGTGAACCGATTGAAGATTCAGCACGCGTGATTTCAAGCATGTTGGATATTGTGATGATCCGTACTTTTGGACATGATATTGTTGAACGTTTTGCCTCTTACTCAAAAGTTCCTGTGATTAATGCCTTGACTGATGATCACCACCCTTGCCAACTACTTGCAGATGTTCAAACTTTTGTTGAACACCGTGGCCCCATTGCTGGCAAAACGGTCGCGTGGATTGGTGATGGCAACAATATGTGCAATTCATATATTGAAGCTGCACATATGTGGGGCTTCAAGTTAAAAATTGCTGCGCCGAAAGGTTATGAACCCAAAGCAGAATTTTTAAGTGAATTTGCGCATTGTGCAGAACTGGTTAACTCAGCTGAAGATGCTGCCGTAAATGCAGACCTCATCGTGACCGATGTATGGGCAAGCATGGGCCAAGAAGAAGAGCAAAAAATTCGTGAAGCTGCTTTTGCAGACTATCAAGTGAATGAACGTCTTATGGATCTTGCTCATCCTGATTGTTTATTTATGCATTGTTTACCTGCGCATCGCGGCGAAGAAATTTCTGAAAAGATGCTCGACCATAAAAATGCAGTGGTTTGGGATGAAGCTGAAAACCGCTTACATGCACAAAAAGCATTAGTTGAGTTTTTAATCAATGAAAACACTAAGAAAGATTAATTAATTTTTCCAACGAAAAGCACCTAAGGGTGCTTTTTTATACGGGCAAAGCTATAATCGGAATATAATTTTTATAAGCGACACTTTCCATGCATTTCAAAAAAACTGGCCTGTGCCTTGCTACAATTCTAAGCTCTACTTTTTTTCAGGTTCAAGCCTCAGAATTTGATGACTACTTACAGTCCAAACAAATTATTGATCAAAATTTTAAAATTAAGCAACCAGAAACGTTGAATGAAATATTAACTGTATTAACTGCAGAAGACTCTAGAACCCTCCCAATTGAAATTGATAACAACACTATCATTGAACAATTTAATCTATATGCAGACCGTACCGAGCTTAAAGGCTTGATCATTACCCCTGACTTCGCGCAGTTTGAACAGGATTTAGGTACGAAAGAAGTTCAAAAAGCGATTAAAAAAAATGTTGTGCAAAACTGCAATATTTTCTTCGAGCATCAATATCAACGCCATAATCCCTACATTGTAAAATTACAGCTCAGTTCTGAGAAAAATAGCTACGATTTAGAATTAAAGCAAAAAGATTGTGGTATCAAATAGTATCTTTTTAGCGATTGGTTCTCTACTTTAGCGAACCAATCCTTGCGGTTGTAAGATAATCATGGCCGCACCAATCAACACCACTGCCCCACCCATTATGTCCCAACGGGATAAATAAACTTGATCGACATAACGCAACCATAGCAATGCGGTAAAAATATAAATTCCGCCATAAGCGGCATAAATACGTCCTGACGCAGCCGGATGTAAAGTCAACAACCATACAAAAGCACCTAGCGCTAAAGCTGTAGGAATCCACAACCAATGACTTCTTCCCTGATTTAAAATCAAATAAGGGAAATAACAGCCTAATATTTCCATCACAGCGGTTACCAAAAACAGTACAAATGTACTTAAAACTTTCGTCAATTGAATATCCATGCAACCTACTTTTATTACTTCTAACTGTTAAATACTTTTTCAATAAAAAACCCGTGCGAACACGGGTTTTTTATTATGTAGCAATCTTTAAGCAGGTTCAGCCGTTTGGTCTTCAAAAACTTCAAGTTTTAGACCCACCGCTTTACCATTTTCGTTCTTCACAGAGACCGCAACATTGCCACCATGTTCTGCAAGCTCACCAAATAGAATCATTTCAGCCAGTGGTTTTTTCAAATGCTCTTGGATGAGTCGTTGCATTGGGCGAGCGCCCATTAAACGGTCATAGCCATTTTCAGCCATCCACTCACGCGCACTTTGATCCACTTCTAGAATGACTTTTTTCTCATCCAGTTGCGCTTGTAGTTCAGTTAAGAACTTATCCACCACATTTTCAATTACTGTCGTTGGCAAAGCTTTAAACTGAATCACACTGTCCAAACGGTTACGGAACTCTGGAGAAAACGCTTTCTTCATCGCATCTTGGTTATCATTGCTGTTGTCTTGGTCCATGAAGCCAATACTCACGCGAGAAATACTTTCCGCGCCAATATTTGTGGTCAAGACCAACACCACATTACGGAAGTCTGATTTACGACCATTGTTATCGGTCAATGAACCATGATCCATGATTTGTAGCAATAAGTTGAATACGTCTGGATGCGCTTTTTCAATCTCATCTAGCAATAATACACAGTGTGGATTTTTATGAATCGCATCGGTCAACAGACCACCTTGATCAAAGCCGACATAACCTGGAGGCGCACCGATCAAACGTGAAACCGCATGGCGTTCCATATACTCCGACATATCGAAACGAACCAACTCAACGCCCAGTAATTTCGCAAGCTGCTTGGTGACTTCTGTTTTACCTACCCCAGTTGGGCCTGCAAAAACGAAACTACCCACAGGTTTATCTGGTGATTTTAAGCCTGCACGCGACAGCTTAATTGCTGAGCCTAAAGCTTCAATGGCTTCATCTTGACCAAAGACCACACGTTTTAAATCACGTTCAAGATTTTCAAGAACGGTCTTGTCATCTTTAGACACAGTTTTTGGTGGAATACGTGCAATTTTCGACACGATATCTTCAATATTTTCCACGGTAATCAAGGTGTCATCTTGTTCAGCTTTCAGACGACGTTGTGCCCCAGCTTCATCAATGACATCAATGGCTTTATCCGGCAAGAAACGATCATTAATGAACTTCGCAGACAGCTCAACCGCAGAAATTAAAGCTTTGTCATCATATTTAACATGATGGAAATCTTCAAACTTGCTCTTCAAACCACGTAGAATATCAATCGTTTCTGAAATAGATGGCTCATTGACATCAATTTTTTGGAAACGGCGTGACAATGCATGATCTTTTTCAAAGACTTGGCGGTATTCTTGGAATGTGGTTGAACCAATGCATCGCAATGAGCCATTGGCCAAAGCGGGTTTAATCAAGTTTGATGCATCCATCGTGCTGCCCATGCTTGAGCCTGCACCAATAATCATGTGGATTTCGTCAATAAACAAAACTGCTTCTGGTTTCTTTTTCAACGCGTTCAAAAGCTGTTTTAAACGTTTTTCAAAGTCACCACGATATTTGGTTCCTGCCACCAAAGCCCCAATGTCCAAACTATACACTTCAGCATTTGCCAATGGTTTCGGTGCTTTACCATTAACAATGAGCCAAGCTAAACCTTCAGCAATCGATGTTTTACCGACGCCAGGATCACCGACCAATAACGGGTTATTTTTACGGCGACGGCATAGAATTTGTGCTGCGCGCTCAATTTCTTTTTCACGACCAATTAAAGGATCTGTTTTACCCTTTTGTGCCTCAACATTTAAGTTGGTTGTATACAGCTCTAAAGGGCCTGCGTTGCTTGAACTAGCAGATTCACCATCAAGATCTTCAATTTCTTCTTCCACTTGCACTTCGTCTTTACGTGTGCCGTGGGCCAAGTATTGTGTCAGTGTTAAACGGTTAATTTGATGGCGTTTCAAGAGGTAGACTGCAAAAGAGTCACGCTCAGAGTACATCGCCACTAAAATGTCTGCACCTTCAACTGTACGATCACCACCACTTGATTGCACATGGAAAATTGCACGTTGTAAGATACGGTCAAAACTTTCGGTTGGATGCGGAGCTTGGTCACTGTTTTCGCCCAGCTTAGGGGTGTGCTGCTCTACATATTCTTCAAGCTCTTTGCGAAGCACAATAATATCTGCACCACAGGCTTTCAATGCATTTACGGCCGAATCATTATCAAGTAAAGCCAATAATAAATGTTCAACGGTTAGGAATTCATGTCTCTTTTGTCGAGCCATACTAACAGCCAAACGTAAGGATACTTCTAATTGACGACTGAGCATGGAACCCCCTTAATCTTTCGGCTCAATCTGACAAAGTAAAGGATGACCTTGAGACCGAGCGTAATTATTGACTTGGTTTGCTTTTGTTTCCGCGATGTCTCTCGGGTAAACGCCTGCAACACCTTTTCCTTCATAATGTACAGTTAGCATTACTTGAGTGGCTTGGTCAAGATTCAAAGCAAAGTATTGTTGTAAAATTTCAATAACAAAGTCCATTGGGGTATAGTCATCGTTCATTAAAACGACAGCATAGAGTGGAGGACGCTTAAGTTCAGGTGGTGCGGTTTGGACAGCGACATCCCCATTTTCTTCTTCATGCGGTTCATCATTGCTCAAGCGCGGGCTGATATGCCAGTCGACATAGCCAGATTCATGAAAAGACTGCTTGATTTCATTTAAACACGTTGAACGCTTAGAGATACCCATAAACTTACAATTCACAATTATTGTGCATTCGCCTCAGCCTGAGGAATTTCAGAGACAAATGCTGATTGACTTTCTACGGCTTCACCACGTGACCAACTAAAGCGTCGTGTCACTGGTGTGCTACCTGTTAAACGGACTTCGATAAACTGTGGCGTAAAGCCTTTAGGCATTGTCCAACGCCCTGTTAAACGCTCATAGTTTTCAAAGTTAAAGTTTTTGTCTTCAAGAGGTACAACTAAAACCTCTGTACCACGAATGAGTCGGAGTTCAACGGTACCTGAAGCTGCACGTTTAGATGGACTAACTTGAACCAAGTCAAGTTGATATTCAAATGCATTTTCAGGCAACGGTTTAATCGCAATATGCTGCACAGCCAGTGGAATACCACCGCGTTGACGCAAAACCTCACGGTAAATCACAGCAGTGGTTTCAGATTGCGCTTGTTGATCCAGAGCTTTTTGCAATGACAAATACAGCTCATTTGAATTGGTTACAGCAACGTCACGCTCCTGAACAGCAGCATTGTAGTTTTTATTTAAAGCATCCAGACTGGTCTTTTGCTTTTGTACCACTTCAACCAGTTGCTCAGCATCTGCATCAAATCCTACCACCGTTAAACCCTGACGATGTCCGACGGTATAGCCCAATAGTCCACTTGCAACCATCAATATTACAGCACCAATTGCCAAAGGCTTATTGGTCTGTAAAAACGGCTTTGCAGGTTCAGGCTGTTGTGACGTCATATTTGTGTCAGTGTTCGGCATCGTCATCTCTTATTTTGATTCAATTCAAAACACACATTTAAATCGAAATCTAAATGTGTGTGAAGTTTTAAAACGTTTTTTATGGTAATAAACCAATTCCGTCTAGGCCTGCAGTTTCAGCAAACCCAAACATTAAGTTCATGTTTTGAACGGCCTGACCTGCTGCCCCTTTAACTAAATTGTCTTGTACAGAAATGACCACTAATTTTTTCGGTTGTGGTTTATACAGCGCAATACGTAGTTGATTTGCACCCCGCACAGAACGTGTCTCTGGTGAACTTCCCGCAGGCATCACATCGACAAAAGCTTCATTAGCATAAAACTGTTCATATAAACTTTGCACATCAGCAGCTTCACCCGCATCGGTTAAGTCCACATAAATCGTGCTCAGCATGCCACGAATCATTGGCACCAAATGCGGAACAAACAAAATGTGGTTAAAAACCTCTTTTAAGCCTGAAATATTTTCCAACGCTTCCACAATTTCAGGATGATGACGGTGACCTGCAACGCCATAAGCTTTGAAATTATCAGCATTTTCAGAATAGATCATACCAAGGCTGGCTTTACGGCCTGCACCAGACACACCCGATTTTGCATCAATAATAATGCTTTCAGGTTTAACTAATGTGTCGTTTTGCTTAAATAACGGCGCTAAACCCAGTTGTACTGTCGTTGGATAACAACCAGGGTTGCCAATGACATTGGCTTGTTTAATCTGTTCACGGTTTAATTCTGACAAACCATAAACCGAGTCTTTCAGTAGTTCAGGGCACGCATGTTGCATACCATACCATTTTTCAAACTGTTCTAAGTCTTGTAAACGGAAGTCTGCGGCAAGGTCAATCACTTTAGTATTTGCAGCCACCAACTCTTCGGCATGCTTCATGGCAACGCCATGCGGTGTCGCAAAGAACACCACATCACATTTTTTCAGTTCATCAACATTCAAATCTGAATATTTAAGTTCGGTATGTCCACGTAGGCTTGGGAACATATCATCTACACGGCGACCGTCTTCTGTACGCGATGTTAATACGCTTACTTGCACATTTGGGTGTCGTAGTAAAAGACGCAACAATTCAACGCCTGTATAACCTGTACCGCCGACAATACCAACTGAAATCACGTGTATTACCTCAAACTTAAACTGTCCATTTCGTAACTGCCTAGTATGACAGGAAGTTTCTGCTTTCTAAACTGTTTTACTTGGAATTTATGCGTTTTTAGTGCTATCGACACCTAATGAGGCACATCCAATATACTCTGTGCAGGCTCAAAACCAATCTGATTTCGTCCCGAATGTTTCGCCTGATATAACAATTGATCGGCATCATGTATGGCATATTTTAAGTTGGGTTGATGTACTGCAGCCAGTCCAAAACTTGCTGTCACGGCAATATTTTTTGAGGATAATCGTGCATCGGCAATACCTAAACGAATACGATTGGCAATATTATAAGCCAGCATGGGGTCATCAATTTGCAATAAGACAATGAACTCCTCTCCGCCGAAACGCCCTACTAAATCGTGCGTACGAACATTTTGCCCAATAATTTCACCGACTTGTTGTAAAATTTGATCACCCACCAAATGCCCATAGGTGTCATTAATTTTCTTAAAATGGTCAATATCACACATGAGCAAGAAATAAGGCTGTTTAGAGAGCTGATGCAACTTTCGTTTAGCGGCTTCGTTAAAGCCACGTCGATTGAATAAGTGCGTTAGCGGATCTCTTAGCCGCTCATCATTGAGTTGATGAATAATATCGCGCACCAAGGTTCCGAGCAGCACTATTGCAAACCACATACTTAAGATAATGCTCGCAGCAAGCATCATCAGCCACCAAACTGAATTTGCCAGCATGTCTGCTTCGATATTTCTTAAAAAGAGAAAAATAATGATTCCGCGAACAAAGGTATACAGCACAATAAACAAGTAAGAAAAATCGACTATTTTATTGAGAAAATCAATCCCTTGATAATGTTTAAACATTGAAAACAAAACCAAAGATTCAACCAATGCAATTGAAATGTTCAGAATCAGCATTCTGATCCACAGTTGATCATCTACGTAGGAATAATAACTGAGTGAAAGTAAAGTCATCACGACCAAGGCCAGACACCAATATGGACGTGCATTCGCATTCTTTCTTAAGCCCATAGCATAAGCGCTGGCCCATGCACCAAATAAATACATACTGCCTAAAATGGGTGCCGACAAAGCCAACTGCTTATTCGACATAAAACTTTGTGCCGCCACAGAAAACGAAGGAACAATATATCCAAGCCCGAGCCACAATAAATATGAGGAAGATCTAAAAGCAAAATGACATATTAAAAGTAAGCTTCCCATTAAAATCAGGCAAGCTGGAACGATTAATATAAAATAGTGGATATCTGTAAAATTCACATTTGAGGTCTTTGGACTGAAATTGAGGAATGTTTACCTTAGATCATGAAGTTTAGAGCATTTTTTGACTAACGCTCAATCAATCAGAAGAAAATATTTTTAAATTCTGCACGTAAAATTAACTTTAAGCGCTTGCCCACCAATACGGCAATGCGGTTGTTTTTAAGGTTTTTCGATGCTGTTGAAAAGCGGCATCATATTTGGCAACTTCCGCCCAGAAACGTGCACTATGATCAAAATGTTGCGTATGTGCGAGTTCATGCACACAGACATAACGGGTAATGGCTTCAGGAAACAACACTAAAGCACTGTTAAGCATGATGTCATGTTTGGCACTACAACTCCCCCAGCGGGTCTTGGGCTGACGAATTGAACATTGTGCAAATTTTAAACCAGTTTCATGACTAATCTGTTGCAAATAAATAGGCAAGTGCTGTTTGGCATATGCAATTACAAAAGATTTTAAATAACTTTCGGGCTGACGGTCACTGATCCAAAGCTGGTGATTATCCTCATCCAAAATATACGCATTTTTTTGTGTTTTATACCTCACCGTTAAAGCATTTTGGCGATTAAATAACCGTAACTCTGTGGGAAGGGTTCGATCTATCTGTACCAGACTGGCTTGTTGCTTCTGCCACGTTTCAACCATCCACTGTTCAGATTGATTTAAAAAATCCTGAATTTGCCGTTTGCTGCAAAACTTAGGCACGGTTAAACGAATTTGAGTCGGTTCAACACGAAGTCGTAACCGGGTCGCACGTGCATGATGGGTGATTTGAATTTCAGGTAGGTCTGCTAAGGTCATTACTATTATTCTTTTATTGAATCATCCTCCCTGGCCCTCCTTTTGAAAGGAGGGAGAAAAACATAAGATAAAAATGCTTTTGCTTTTAGCCCCTCTTTTTTAAAGAAGCGCTTAGGGAAAATTTAAAATTAAACAGCAGTACGTTCTTCAATACCGTTGTCTGTTGCAACAACTGCCACATCTGCTTTATTGATTGCAAAAATACCATTACACACCACACCTGGAATGTCGTTAATGGTTTTTTCAAGCTCAAGCGCATTTAAGATGTTCAGGTTATAGACGTCTAAAATCACGTTACCGTTATCCGTCACCACGCCTTCACGGTAAGCAGGATCACCACCGAGCGCTACAATTTTACGTGCCACAGCTGAACGAGCCATTGGAATCACTTCAATCGGCAGTGGGAAGTCACGCCCCAATTGATCAACCCACTTAGAGTCATCAACGATACAAACAAATTTTCTCGCAATTGAAGCTACAATTTTCTCGCGAGTCAGTGCAGCCCCACCACCTTTGATCATATGCATATGACGGTCAATTTCGTCTGCCCCATCTACATAGGCATCTAAACCGCCGACAGAGTTCATATCAACCACTTCTATGCCTAATTTCTTTAAGCGCTCAGCCGTTGCTTCTGAACTTGCCACAGCCGCCTCAAGCTGAAGCTCGGGCAAAAGTTCAATTAAGAAATTTACGGTGCTGCCTGTACCCACCCCTAAAATGCCACCTTTAGGTAAGTGCTTTAAGGCAGCTTTTGCAGCAGCTTGCTTTTTTTCATCTTGGGTAGCATACAGACTCATAATTTGGCTCAACTATTTTTTGACATTTGTTGCTGATTTTACAGCCCAAATGTACAGGGGTTTGTTACAATGATCCTCTATTTTAAACTGTTAAATGGGAAATTAACATGCTGTCTCGTTTGGTTCGACAAATATTACAAGCAACAGTCTACGATGTTGCAATCGAAACTCCACTCGAAGCGGCACCTCGAATTAGTGAGAAACTCAATAACAACATTCGTTTTAAACGTGAAGACTTACAACCAGTCTTTTCATTTAAGCTACGCGGTGCCTATAACCGCATTAGCCAACTTCCTAGAGCTCAACTTGAACGTGGCGTGATTACCGCATCTGCTGGCAACCATGCCCAAGGCGTAGCACTGTCAGGTAAAAAACTAGGGATTCGTGCCATTATTGTGATGCCGAAAACCACCCCAGATATTAAAGTTCAGGCAGTCAAACGCTTAGGCGGTGAAGTAGTTCTCCATGGCGACTCTTTTGATGTTGCAAACAAATATGCAATTCAACGTGCTGCAGAAGATGGTATGAGCTTTATTCCACCCTATGACGATGAACTGGTCATGGCAGGTCAAGGCACGATTGGCAATGAAATTTTGCGTCAATGGCGCGATGTCGACTACGTTTTCGTCGCTGTTGGTGGTGGCGGTTTGATTGCTGGTGTAGCAGCCTACTTAGGCGATGTTGCACCACATGTCAAAGTCATTCCAGTTGAATATGACGAATCTGCTTGTTTAAAAGCCGCATTTGAAGCTGGTGAACGTGTTGTACTGCCTCAAGTCGGCTTATTTGCCGACGGTACGGCTGTGGCACAGATTGGTGAAAAACCATTTGAAGTAATTCAACTCCAAAAGTCGGATAACTCAGGCCCGATCGTTGAGCGTGAAGTGGTTTTAGTCAATACAGATGAAATTTGTGCCGCAATTAAAGACACCTATGATGAATGTCGTAGCATCGTTGAACCATCAGGTGCAATGGCCTTGGCAGGGATTAAAAAATATGTTGAAACTCACGAGCTGATTGGGCAAAACATCGTCTCAATTGTATGTGGTGCAAACATGAACTTTGACCGTTTACGCTATATTGCAGAACGTACTGAATTGGGTGAACGTAAAGAAGCTATTTTTGCTGTGACCATTCCAGAGAAAAAAGGTTCATTCCTGAATTTCTGCCGAGCGCTACAAGGCCGTAATATCACCGAGTTTAACTACCGTGCGAGCGATGCCAGTGCTGCGCAAGTCTTTGTCGGGATTAGCTTAAAAGGCGGGGAAAAAGAGCGTCACGATATTTTTGAAGCACTCAAAACTCAGTTCGATGTCGATGACTTATCTGATGATGAAGTGGCAAAACTGCATATTCGCTATCTGATTGGTGGGCATGCAGACCTTGAAAATGAGCGCTTGTTCCGTGTTGAGTTCCCTGAACGTCCAGGCGCGCTGTTAATGTTCCTCGAACGCCTTGGCCCTACGCATAACATTACCCTATTCCACTACCGCAACCACGGTGCTGCGGAAGGTCGTGTCCTTGTTGGTTTAGAGGCAAGTGATGCTAAACAAAACCCAGATGGTTTGATTGAAACCTTAGAAAGTATTTCGTATCCATATGAAGAAATTACCAATAACCTAGGTTATCAACGTTTCTTAAAATAAAAGATTCAATACATACATAAAACCGCCCTTCGAGGCGGTTTTATTCTATGAGCTGCATCGGCTCTTCATCACCGAACGTGTGATTATATGTAACAATAATTCTATCGATCAGCTCATCATTATGCGGTACCAACAGCCAATAAGGGTTTTCCCGCTCAATAACCAGCAAACTGAGTTCATAAGGCTCGATAAAAATTTTAATGTGGTTAAAAATAACATCAAAACTAAACTCAAAATCATAACCATGCATGTCTGAGGTTTCTTCTTCCTCACTGTCATACATTTGATAAAAAGACGCCATATCATCATTAATTTGGTTTTTCAGCTCGTCTAAGTCAATACCTAACTGTTGGAGTCGATGGCATTCATCAATACCATTTTGTCGAAAATCATCGAGTTCTATTTTTTGAATGTTTGAATAATCGCTATTCAACCAACGTACAAAGTGCTCGAACTCATCTTGTTCTTCTGGAATTGCGGTATCATTCAATTCTGGAAACGCGATCCTGAGGGATTCATACAGTGTCTTCCGCATTTATATACTCCTTTGGATGAGTGATATATTGGTATAAGGCAAAGCGCGGTTGAGCGAAAATAGCGTGTCTGTATAAAGATGACATCTTGTGAAATTTGGCACAACATTCGTTAACAATCGATGTATAAAAAATTTAAAGGAAAGATGACATGGCGCAATTTGCAGTGATTGGTTTAGGAAGCTTTGGAGCCACAGTTGCAACTCAACTCATTGAACTGGGACATGATGTCATTGGTATCGATAGTGAAAAAAAATATGTTGAAAATATTTCTGAGCAGGTGACCCATGCTGTCATTGCCGATGCAACAGATGAACATGTCCTCGATGAATTAAATATTAAAAACTGCGATGCCGTGGTGGTCGCAATTGGTGAAAATATTGAAGCCAGTATTTTGTGTGTACTGCACCTCAAAAATATTGGGGTTGAAAAAATTTGGGTCAAAGCCAAATCAAAGTCGCACCATATGATTTTAAGCCATTTAGGGATTAGTAAAATTATTCACCCTGAAGAAGACATGGGCGTGCGGATTGCGCAGTCTTTATGCTATCCCATGGTCAGTCGCTATATGGCGCTTGAAGATAATCACTATATTGTCAAAATTGAAATTGATGAAAAACTACAAGGGACTCACTTCCGCCAACTGATGGATCAAGCACCTGATGTGAAAACATTACTCCATAAACGTGGCAAAGACATTTTGTACAGCATTGATCCCAATTTAATTTTACAAGTGGGTGATATTCTTGTTGTTGAAGGTTTAGTTGAAACATTACGTCGTCTTTCAGCACGGTTCAAATCATGAAAAAAGTCAAAGAATGGCAAACCCCAAAAAACAGCACCATTAATTTAAGCCCGCCCAGCCTGCTGGCTTTGGGTTTTTTGAGCTTTATTATTATTGGGACTCTATTATTAAAGTTACCCATTTCACACCACGGTGAACTCAGTTGGATTCACTCTTTGTTCACCGCCAGCTCAGCAGTCACCATTACTGGACTCTCTGTGGTGAATGTCGGTGAAACTTTTACCGTAACAGGTAAAATCATCATTATGCTGCTGATTCAAATTGGTGGCTTAGGCTTTATGACTTTCGCAATTTTAGCCGCACTGAGTCTGTCGACCAAACTCGGTTTAAAGCAACAAATCATGGCGCAAGAGACCATTGGTCAAACCAGCTTATCCAAAGTATCCTTCACCATTAAAGGGGTACTGCTGTATTCCTTATTTTTTGAGGCGATTGGCACGGTTATTTTGACCATTGCATGGTTAGAAGATTACAACTTCAATCAAGCTCTGTTTTATGCGGCTTTTTATAGTGTATCCGCATTTAACAATGGTGGCTTTTCACTGTTTCCCAACAGTCTAATGAGCTTCTCGGGCCAGTATCTCATTACCTTTACCATCAGTATGCTATACATCATTGGTGGGACAGGTTTTGTGGTGCTAATGGACATTAAACGCAGCAAACGTTGGAAAGGCTTAAGTACCAATAGCAAACTGATTTTATCCACCATTGCAGGCTTGAACCTGATTGCTTTTGTTCTTTTATGGGCAATTGAATCGAACAATCCCCTCACTTTAGCGCCAATGAGCTTAGGTGACCAAGCTTTAAATGCATGGTTCCATGCCACCGTGCCTCGTTCATCGGGTTTTAACAGCCTTGATTTGGCACAAATGAAAGATGCTTCGATCCTTGTCACCATGTTACTGATGTTCATTGGGGGCGGCTCGATGAGTACCGCAGGCGGGATTAAAGTAGGTACTTTTATTATTGTTTTACTCAGTGTGATTAGCTTTCTTCGACGTGAAGATGAAATTCGTGTGTTCAATCACTCTGTTTCTCAAAAAACCTCTTTTAAGGCAATGGCTGTTGTCTCTATTACTTCGGCACTTATTTTCTTAGGCATCTTTAGTTTATCTTTAATCGAACCTAATCATCAGTTTATGGATTTGTTATTTGAAGCCATTTCCGCTGCTTGTACTGTCGGTTTGTCACGCGGCATCACGGGTGAACTTCAACCTGCAAGTTTATTTATTCTGATGCTCTTGATGTTTGCAGGTCGTTTAGGTCCTTTAACACTAGCCTACCTGATTGCGACGCCAAAAAAGAGCCGTTTAAAACATCCAACTGCCGATATTCAAATTGGTTAAAACACCTAACACTTAAACATAAAAAAACCACGTATCAAACGTGGTATTTTTATGTCTCTAAATTAGTACCAATTCATTAAGGACACACCCAAGCCCACATAAGTCGCTCGGTGGTTATAATCAATTAAGCTTTCGCCATAACCATCAAACAACTGGAAATGGCCACGCAATTTCCCTGAAATAGGAAAAGCCCAGTCAAACTGTGCAGCACCGCGCGAGTCATCGCCACCTTTTAAACTATGACGTAGCATGAGTGAAAAATCATGTTCATTCCAACGGTAGAATGCTGTTAAATCACCCCGTCCGACATAATCCTTAATATCAGGGTTATTATCATCATCTGCATCTTCATCTAGACGGTACCAAGGGCGCAGCATGAGCGCAAAGTTGTCTCTTTCAAAACCCACATTCAACATGACACGGTTCCAACTACGCGACAGCGGATCGGAACGACCATTAGACTGGTGGTTGAAAGTTAATCCCAGTAAGCGACCATTTAAACCCAACAATTCATAATTGGTGCGGAAAACCAAACTGGCTTCAGGCTCATAGTTTGTTTCACGGAACGGACGTGATTCATCACTATTATAAAGCTGCCAACGAGAAGACTGGGTATAACCCAACCAAACATCACCATTGTCCCCAAATAGGTTTTCCACCGCTTTAGTTTTTAAAGACAGTTGGAATTTCGCTTCCATTGACTTTAGGTTCTGATCTTCATCCACCGTATTGGTCGGATTTGGACTTTGTGGATATTCATTTTTATCTGTCGTCCAAAAACCAGGCATTAAATACACAGGCTGATAGGCACGAATATTCCAAGTTCCCAGTTTGCTTTCTGGTGAAAGCTCCCAACGGCTATCCATTAAAGATAAATTTGGCGATATTTTAGGGCCTTCCGAAGCAAAGACAGAGCTTACACTTTGTGCAATCTTCCCTGTGATATTTTCAGGTTCTGGTGCAATTTCCATAGCTGCACGTTGCTCAGAAACAATATGTGGTTTTACCGCTTCAGGAATTTTAAATAATGCATCATAACAAGCCAAACGGTCTGCATTCGATGCCAATGCAACACATGCCTCGGCTGTTGCAGGAGCTGCAGGTACTTCGGAAATTTGTGCATGTGTTTTAGCGACACCCAAAGTACTGAGCACAGTCATGCCCAGTACTAAAGTTGAACGCTCAAATGATTTGAACGCCATATGACCCTCTTATTGTTTTACTGAACTTGTTGAATACTAAAACCTAACTCAATTAAAGTATCACGCTTCGCCATAGGTGCAACCACGGCTTTCGTTGGTTTTTGTTCAAGCAAGTATTGTACCGCCACACGTTGCAAGTCCTCTAAACTCACAGCCAAAAGACGGCTACGTAACTGCTTACGGAAGGCTGGTGTACGTGCATGTAAAAGTGCATAACATGCCGTGATCGCTTCACCCGCCGGTGAACCTGGTTTGTCCATACCAGCAATCAAACCTAAAATTGCTTCTTCAAGCTGATGTGGCTTTTGCTCAGTATTGAGTAACCATTGCACACTGGCTTCAAAGTCATTAAAAGTTTCAGCCAAACGCGGATCACGGTAGCTATAGAAGCGGAATGAACATGCATTGCCGTCATAACTTGCGCCACCACCATAAGCCCCACCTTTTTCACGAATTGCACTGTGTAAGAAACCATTACGCAAGTACGCTGCCAGTACCATTAGCGGTGCAGCATCTGGATGTGACACCTCAACGGCTTGATAAGCCGATGAACAGAATTGAACATTGGCTTGAATTAACCATGCCTCATCTGCATCGGTATCAACCTGCTCAGTAGCTTTTAAAGTCACAGTTTGCTCAGGAATAGCTAACTTGTCCCACACGTTTTGAACTTCTTCAACCAAACGGTCTGACTGATGTTCTTCACACACCAGTAAGAACTGTTTTGGTGCTTGTAAAAGTTTTAAGTGAATCGCTTTTAATTCATTGATCAAATCATCATAAGCTGCTGCATCTTTTTCAATACGGCTGACTAGATCGCCTAACCAGTTTAATGCACCCAAGCCCGTGTTGTGATAATCACGTTTTGCCAAAGCACTGTGGTTACGTCCTGCAATTTGCATGGCATAACTGTGGCCTGAACCTGAAAGACGGGATGCCCAACGTGTTTTACGTTGTTGCAATAACTCAACAATGCGATCTTTTTCGTCAAAACGCAGTTGTTCAAAAGCCAGTTTCAACAATGCAATACTGTCAAAATTACTCACCAACGATTTTGTGGTCAGCGTTAACCATGCACTGATTTGATTTTTATCATTTACTTGAGATCGTAAAGAGGCGCCCATACCTAAACCACCACTCACCGCAGTTTGTAGTTGTTGTAGTTCTAGATAGTCATATTGACCTGCACCAACTTCACCCATCAAAATGGACAGCAAGTTAAAGTAAGGTGACTGCACTACATCTTGCGGAATCTGGATCAGCACTTGGTTGTAGTAAATACCGTTGGTACCTGCATGATAAAGATTCAACGGATAATCGATACGATTTGAGATAATCTCGCGCAACTGCCCTTGTACAATTTGCAGTTCAGCAGGCACATCTTCCAAGCCCACTTTCGGCAAAAGATTAAGGTCATCTGGGGTATCTTGACGGACTTTAAGTGCTTCAGTTTGTGCTTCAATTTCTGCTTTTTCAGCGTCTGTTAGCTGCGCACCAATTTCGGCTAAACGTGCTTTTTCTGCCGCCGCTTCCACTGCAGACTTATTAGCATCAGGCACCAAAGTCATTTGTACACGGTGCGGGTTATCAATCAAATAGGTTTTGATTAAGTTTGACAACCACATTGGATCTTTCAGTTCTTCTTTTACCGCAGCAATGGCTGAGTCTACATCCCATACAGTGACTGGGTCACTGTGGTGAATGGCACTCCCCAAACCATTTAAAATCAGGCTTAGACCATAAGGCATGCCATCACCATTGATTTCACGTTGGTGCAATTCAATTTGATGTAAAATCGCATCGACCATATTTCGATCGACAGGTTTTGAAGCGACATCTTCTAAAACCTTAAACACACCTGCTTTAAACTCAGCTGTATGTTCAGGGTTTGAACCCTGTACGCCACAGTAGAAGGTCATTTCGTAGTTTGAATCATCTACCCCCATAATCGGGCCAGTAGACTGTGCATAACCACACGTTTCTAAATAATGACGTAATGGAGAAGCCGAGTCTTCTAACAGTACACCTTCTACAAGGCGCATACCTAAGCGTAGTTTGATCTCGCTGGCTTTAGGCAATAACCACGAAATAATGTGATAAGTTTTGTCTTTTAAATCTTCCGCATCTACCGCATAGGTTTCAGTCACTTCTAGTGGCGCAGTCAAACGACGCTCTTCTTTAGAGAATAGCGTTTCACCTTTTGAAAACTTGGCCAAGGCTAAAGTTTCAAACTGCTCTTGTAGATTGTAAGCAGGTTCATTACCAAAGGTCATGAAAACTGCGTTACTTGGGTGATAATGTGACTTGTAGAAATCCACCAACTCAGGGTAAGTCAAGTCCGGAATATCTTTAGGGTCGCCACCTGAGTTGTAGTGATAAGTGGTTTCAGGGAATAAGTGATGCGCTAACTGATGATACAACTGGTCTGAAGGAGAACTCATTGCCCCTTTCATTTCGTTGAAAACCACACCTTTATAAACAGGCTCACCGTTTTCAAGCTCAATGCGGATTCCTTCTTGGGCAAAATCCAGCGGATTCAAATTGGCTGCAAAAGCCGCATCTAAATATACTTCAAGTAAATTTTGGAAATCTTTTTTATTCTGAGTCGCAAATGGATACGCTGTCCAGTCCGCCGCGGTAAAAGCATTCATGAACGTGTTTAATGAACGACGAATCATTAAAAAGAACGGATCGCGAACAGGAAATTTTTCCGAACCACATAGTGCTGTGTGTTCTAAAATATGCGCTTCGCCTTTTGAATCCATAGGTTGGGTGCGAAATGCAACCAAGAATACATTTTCATCATGATTGGTGGCCAAGTGATAATGCACTGCCCCAGTGACTTTATGTTTATATTCAGACACTAAAATGTCTAAAGCTTCAACATGGTGTTGACGTACCAACTGAAACGCAGGATGTACAGTTTGAGAAATGGTTTCAGTGACATCTACAGTCATGTGATCTCCTAACAATAATTAATACACTGCCTGCATTATAGCTTTAGTTGTCAAAAGATTTCACGCTGAAAACCCGAGTAATTTGCTGGAAATTTGAAAAGCATCTCACTGCTTTCCAAATTTCAGTCTTTTTGAGGGAAGCGTTCTCAAAAGTAAAACTAGATGAGATATTTAAAATAATTATAGTTCGGGTGATTTTCCACAAAAACATAGTTTTGCTTCTGATAGAAACTGGCTGCGGACAAATCCGCGGTATTTAAACACAGCGCAGAAAAGTTCGGACGTGCACATTTTTCTAAATGTGCCAACAACTGACGACCCACACCGCTCTTACGGTATTTAGGATGTACATAAAAACGGCGTACGCGCCCAATCCGCGCCTCGATTTCATTTTCACCCCATTGTTGATTTAAACCGCCACAGGCAATTAATTGGTCTTGATCATAGGCCAATAACAACACTTCACCCTTTTGATCAAAACGATTTTTTCCGCTTTGATATTCTTCGATCAAGCGCGTCAACGGTTCATATCCTTCTTTTGCTGCGAGTTGTGCCAAAGCTTGTATTTGAGGAGGTAATTGTTTTGCCGCTTGAATTAAAATTTCCATCTAAACTTCCTTGAATATGAGCAAAGCCATTTCACTACATTTGCCACGTAAATAAAATGAATTTTCCTCAACAAACTACAGCAATCTTGAGCATTGGTGTAAAATGTCGCTTTATTTTCAATACGTGACGAAAAAAGACATGGCAACTGTGGATCTTTTTGCAATTGGTAATGCACTAATCGACCAAGAATTTAAAGTCTCTGACGACTTCCTTATTCAACAACATTTGCAAAAAGGCACTATGCAGTTAACTGATGGTGAAACACAAGCAGATCTTTACAAAAAATTAAAAGAAACACAAAGCTATAAAGGTCAGGCTTCAGGTGGTTCAGCAGCCAACACCACCGTTGCCTTTAGTGCCTTGGGTGGTTCAGCATTTTATGCATGCCGCGTGGGTAATGATGAGCTAGGACAAACTTACCTTAACGGTTTGCACGAAGCAGGCATTAAAAACACTGAAAAATCAATCAGTGAAGGCGTAACAGGCACGTGTATGGTTTTAGTCAGTGAAGACTCTGAACGTACTATGCATACCTATTTAGGTATTACAGCCGAGTTAACTGAACAACAGATTGACTTTGAACCCTTAAAAACAGCGAAATGGCTCTATATCGAAGGTTATCTTTCAACCAGCGATAGCGCACGTTTAGCTGTTAAGCAGGCTCGTGAAATTGCCAAAGCTCATGGTGTTAAAATTGCATTAACCCTATCTGACCCTGCGATGGTGCAATACGCGCGTCAGGGTCTAGATGAAATGATTGCAGATGGTGTGGACTTATTGTTCTGTAACCAACAAGAAGCCATGATGTACACCGAAACTGAAACAGTTGAGGCGGCTTTAGCAAAACTCAAAACACTAAGCCAGCATGTGGTGATTACGCTTTCAGCTGAAGGTGCACTTATTTCAAATGCACAAGAAACATTTAATGTCGCGGGTCGTAAAGTACACGCTATCGATGCCAATGGTGCAGGTGATGCCTTTGCTGGTGCCTTCCTCTATGCTGTGAATGCAGGCTTAGGCTTACATACAGCTGCGCAACTTGCAATTTTGATTTCAAGTGAAGTGGTGTCTCAGTTTGGCCCTCGTTTAGCTGTGGCAGATTACGCCGAATTGCTCCAACAACTGCAAAAGGAATGCGCATGATGCAAAAAATTTGCATGACAGAAGACATCCCAGAACGCGAAGCGCGTTCTTTTGAAACACCTAAAGGGGATACGATTTTTATCACCCAACGTGACGGTGCCTTCTTTGCTTACCAAAACATTTGCCCACATTTGCAAGTTGAACTTGAATTTTTGGAAAACCAGTTTTTAGACCGCGACCAAGAATTTATTGAATGTTCGACCCATGGTGCGCTATTTATGGTGGAAACAGGTGAATGCATTTCTGGCCCATGCCAAGGCGAAGCACTTGAAAAAGTAGCGATTACCGTGCATTCTGACGGTGGGATTTATCTCACAGAAGAATAATGAAATTGGACGTGCACCATGTATGAGTTGTTACATCACCCTGACTTGATGCTCTTTCATTTCAGCTTATTGACTTTAGTCATACTCAGCATGGTGGAAACCTTAGGCTACTTTTTTAAATCCCGCCCAAGTCATTTCCTCAAAAGGCTCTCGCCGCAAAAACTGACTGAATCTCCACTGCTGGACGTTAAGTTTTCTAAAGTGCTGATTGTCGTTTTTCTCTTACTTAATTTTAGTGTTGCAGGTTATTTCCTTCAGTTCTGCATCTACGCCAAAGAACAAGCGTTTACTTCGGCTTACTATCTGATCTTGCCCGCGCTAATTATTGCAATTTTCTTTACCGTTTTTATGATCCACTGTTTGGATCAAGTTATTAAACCCAGACCTGATAAAAAACAAACCAACTTACTGGGTCGTCTGGCGACTATCTCCAGCGGGAATGCACGTCCTGGTTTTTCGGCTCAAGCTCGCGTTCGCGATGAATATGGTCAGCTACACTATGTGCAAGTTGAACCTGAGTTTGGTGAACTTGAATTTCAGTCACAAATTATTCTCATTCGTCTAAAAAAGTCACATTACATAGCAAAGAAAATTTCAAAATCCAATCAACTTTTTAGTGGTGAAAGTACGCGCTAAACAAGCACCCCATCTGATCCCATTTCAACGCTGTACGCCTTTATGAGCAAGTTTATCCTTTGCCATGCCTAACCTACCAAGATCTTGATACAGCGTCAGCCTCCAAAAACGCCTCACAACGCGTTGTTTAAATCGAACCCTTGCCTCATCTTCTTGTTCAATCTTTTATAGCAATCTTTCATTCACAATCCAGCTTTCTACAATTTAAAAATATTTGCGCAAAATAAGCTCAGGATGAGAATTTTACTCCCCGCCTCTGCCTTCAAGCTTATATGACACAATAAAAGACTTTTTAATATGAATTCGATTTTCAATTCCTAATTTCCTTGTGGTATATGCAACAGATCAAATCATCCATGATTCATATCCGTTAAAATCCATCATTTAAAAGCCCTATCACTTTTATACTCTTAAGACGAATTATCAATAAAATAACGATAAACGTTAAATATAAGCGTTTTAGTCGGATTTAAAATAAATATATACAAGTATTTTAGTCAAGTATTTAAATAAAAACATAAGTAATTTGGTCAACTTTAAAATACAAAAATATTAGTTTATTTTTCATCACATCATTATTTTAAGTTCATGTATTTAAAAGACTTAATAATATATTTTTTATTTAAGTTTAAAGACTATTTATCTTTTGTATGTTTTTGTTTAATAATATATAGCAAGTTAAAAAATAGGCTTTGTGAAATGAGCTTAGTCCCCAAAAATCTCAATCAAAAAGTCACCAGAGAGATTGTGGCCATTTTAATCATTAAGGTGATTATTTTAATGGTCATTAAGAACATCTGGTTTGACGCCCCGACTATTCCTAAAAATTTTGACAATCAAGTTGCTGAGCGTATTGCAGGCAATCCATCCCCAATCAAGGAGACACGTTGATGATATCTGAAAGCGTGGTCGATCTTTCGCGGTTCCAGTTCGCTATGACCGCGATGTATCACTTTATTTTTGTTCCACTTACACTGGGGCTTGCCTTTATTCTTGCCATTATGGAAACCACCTATGTGATTTCAGGTAAAGAAATTTATAAAGACATGACCAAGTTTTGGGGGAAACTCTTCGGTATTAACTTCGCTTTAGGGGTCACTACTGGCTTAACCATGGAGTTCCAGTTCGGGACTAACTGGGCATATTACTCACACTATGTGGGGGATATTTTCGGTGCTCCATTAGCCATTGAAGGATTAATGGCATTCTTCTTAGAATCGACATTCATCGGTCTGTTCTTCTTTGGATGGGATCGCTTATCCAAAGTGCAGCACTTATGTGTGACATGGCTGGTTGCACTCGGTTCTAATATGTCTGCCTTATGGATTTTGGTTGCAAATGGTTGGATGCAAAACCCTGTCGGTTCTGTCTTTAACTATGAAACCATGCGCATGGAACTGGTAGATTTTGGTGCTCTCATTTTTAACCCAGTTGCACAGGTAAAATTTGTACATACCGTGTCTGCGGGTTATGTGACAGGTGCTATTTTCGTCCTTGCTATTTCAAGCTACTACTTACTGAAAAAACGCGATATTCCGTTTGCGCGTCGTTCATTTGCCATTGCCGCAATTTTTGGTTTAGCTTCAACACTTTCAGTGATTTTACTGGGCGATGAGTCAGGTTATGAACTGGGTGATGTTCAAAAAACTAAACTCGCGGCCATTGAAGCAGAATGGGATACTCACCCTGCACCTGCACCCTTTACTTTGTTTGGTATTCCAAATAAAGAAACCATGACTACAGATTATGCAGTGAAAATTCCATATGTGATGGGTCTTATTGCAACACGTTCTTTAGACAAAGAAGTGACTGGTATTAAAGATTTGATCGTACAGCACGAAGATCGTATTCGTAACGGTATGGTGGCTTACTCACAACTGGAAAAACTACGCGCAGGTGATACTTCTCCAGAGCTAAAAGCTGCCTTTGCTGAAACTCAAAAAGACTTGGGTTATGGCTTACTGCTGAAGAAATACACACCAAATGTAGTTGATGCATCTGAAGATCAAATTAAATCTGCTGCAAAAGACACGATTCCTCACGTGCCAAGCTTATTCTGGGCATTCCGTGCCATGGTTGTATCTGGTTTCCTTATGCTGTTGTTATTTGCTCTAGCAACCTTTGCTGTGGCAAAACGCAATGCAGAAAACAAACCATGGTTACTGAAGTTCGCGCTTTTCGCTCTGCCTCTGCCATGGATTGCTGCACAAACAGGTTGGTATGTTGCAGAAGTAGGTCGTCAGCCGTGGACGATTGGTGAAGTTCTACCTACACACTTGTCAGCATCGAGCTTAAGCACAGGTGATGTATGGGGTTCTATCGCTGCTTTAGCTGCGTTCTATACCGTTCTTTTGATTATTGAAATGTATTTAATGATCAAATTCTCACGTCTTGGTCCAAGTTCGCTTCACACTGGTAAATACCATTTTGAAAAACTTGAAGCAGCTCGTAATGAGGAGACTCAAGCATGATCGAATATGAATTACTCAAAATCATTTGGTGGGTTTTAGTCGGTGTCTTGCTG
This sequence comes from Acinetobacter sp. BMW17, assembly GCF_001592855.1. NCBI lineage: Bacteria > Pseudomonadati > Pseudomonadota > Gammaproteobacteria > Moraxellales > Moraxellaceae > Acinetobacter > Acinetobacter sp. BMW17. The sequence goes on along the minus strand of NZ_LSOD01000020.1, from coordinate 126,120 downwards.
ATTGGCTTTGCTCTCACCGATGGCTTCGATATGGGCTCTATGGCGATCATGCCATTTGTGGGCAAAACAGATGAAGAACGCCGTGCGGCCATCAACACTATCGCTCCGCACTGGGACGGTAACCAAGTTTGGTTCATTACTGCTGGCGGTGCATTGTTTGCCGCATGGCCAATGGTTTATGCAACAGCATTCTCAGGCATGTATTGGGCGCTACTGTTGGTGCTGTTTGCCCTATTCTTACGACCTGTAGGTTTTGACTACCGCTCTAAACTGCAAAATACCAAATGGCGTACATCATGGGACTGGGGTTTAGCCGTGGGTGGTGCTGTGCCTGCACTGGTCTTCGGTGTGGCATTTGGCAACATGTTCTTAGGCGTACCATTTAGTTTAGATGATACCGTCCGTTCAACTTATACAGGGAGCTTCTTTGCTCTACTCAACCCATTTGCTTTAGTCTGCGGCCTAGTTAGCTTATCAATGCTGTGTGCACACGGCGGTGCATGGCTAATGCTTCGTACCGATGGTGACTTACGCAGACGCTCAGCACAAGCAACGAAACTTATGGGCATTGCTTATCTCATCTGTTTCTTAGGCGCTGGTGCTTGGTTGTACTTTGGTGGAATCGAAGGTTATACCTTAGTCACTCCATTTGATACCAACGGTGTTGCTAACCCATTGGCAAAAGAAGTGTTGACCAATGCCAACCATGGCTGGATGAACAACTACTCGACTTACCCAATTACCATGATTGCGCCTATCGCAGGTATCTTAGGTGGTTTGATTGTGGTGCTTGCAGCAAGCAAAAACAAAGCGGGCTTTAGCTTCTTAGGTTCGAGTTTAGCGGTCGTGGGTGCAATTTTAACTGCTGGTTTTGCGCTGTTCCCATTCTTAATGCCATCAAGCATTCAACCTGTTGCAAGCTTGACCATGTGGGATGCAGTTTCAAGTAAAACGACGTTAACTGTAATGACAGTTGCAGCATGTATCTTTGTCCCACTCATTTTGTGCTATACCACTTGGTGTTACTACAAAATGTGGGGTGTTATTACCAACACACACATTAAAGAGAATTCACACAGCCTTTACTAAGGCTGTGTCTAAGGAGATCAAATTATGTGGTATTTTGCATGGATTCTCGGCATTTTGATGGCTTGCTTTGCAGGTGTACTCAGTGCTTTGTATATCGAACATCATCAAGACCTTGATGAGGAATAAACCATGACAGACGTTGCTATGGAAAACCAAACTGTAGATAAAAAGCCGAACAAATTTGCGATGCTAATTTCCTGCCTATTGGCCTTTCCACTTGCAGCGGTGTTGTTAGTGCATCCTGCTGCTATGTTGGATGACAATGGTCACTATAGCCACAGTGCGCTGATGTATATCATGATTGGTATATCAGGTGGCTTTATCCACGGAGTCGGGTTCGTGCCACGCCACTGGATTTGGAAATGGCTGTTTAGCCCGTTTCTATCGTGGCCACTGATGATCTGGGGTTATTACACTTGGTTCTTCAGTTAAATAAAAAAGCCCTCATTTACTGAGGGCTTTTTTATGGTCCGCTATTCGTGGATTCTACATTTCAGCCATGACGCCAATAATGCCATTAATAATCATATCTACCGCAATCGTTCCAATCAGTAAGGCCGACAGTCGTCCGACAATATCAACATAACGGTCAATATATTTGGCATGCTTATAACGCAAATGGTCATGCGCAAATTTCATTAAAATCATCAAACCACAGGTCAACGCCAAAGTCAGGAAAATAATCATGGCTGCACCGCTGATTGGCAGTGCCATACCTGTCACCACAGCAGCACTGATGGTTCCTGGGCCAATCATAAAAGGCATGGCAATGGTTCCTGCCAAATGCTCAGGCGCACCACGCATTTCACCAATGGTATCTGCCCCCTGAAACACGTAACGATAACCAATCACCAAGAAGATCAGACCACCAAATATTTGAAAGGCTTCAAAGCGTACATTTAAATATTTACTAAAAATCGCTTCTCCACCCCATGCAAACAGCATAAATACTATAAAGGCAATGAGACAGCCCTGAATCAAGGCCTTATTAAACACTTTAGCTTCGGAGTTCCGAATCATGCCAATCATGTAAATACTCATTAAAAACGGATTCAGCAATGAGAAAAACAAAGCAAAAGCATGTAAATATGAGGTCAACATGGTTCCTCCTAATTATCCTTGAGGGTCTGGAAATAAGGGACGATTCCCTGGACTGATTCGATTGATATGTAAGAAGGTCATGTGACGCTCATAACGATCCAGCACATCATTAATCACTTGCTCTTTGGTATAACCAACAAGGTCGTTGCCTTGAGAACCTTCATACAAATAAGTTTCAAGACGGTAGTAGAAGCGTTTACCTAGTTTGCCACGCTCACTAAAGGTCGGCGCGATATAACGTACTGGCCAAATTTGATAGACAAAGTTTTGTTCTTCTTCCAAATGTATCATCAAATCTAAATGATACAGATTAGGATCTTCTTCTAGCGCACTCTCTTGAACACTGATGTCGATACCTCGTTTTTGCATTTCCTCTGCAACCGCCATCACAGCCGGTCGGCAGATGTCATCGAGCATACGCCGAGTATCAGTTGTTCCTGGATGGTGCATGACTCGGGACAAACGTTTTTTCCAGTTGAGGATGTCGACATTGCCCACCACGGGTGCGGCATTTAAACTGCTACTGGCTTGTCGGTAGTCTTCTAACCGCAGTGATTTATACAATCCTGCCATCACCAAGAACATCACAAAACTAAACGGCAACCCCATAATGATTGTGGCGTTTTGTAGTGCCGTTACTCCGTTAGCCATCAACATTGCAAGGGTTAATAAACCAATGGCTATAGCCCAAAACACGCTCAACCATCGCGGTGCATCATGGTCGACATTGGTAAATTGAGTGGTGAAATTTCCCAATACCAGCGCACCAGAGTCCGCCGAGGTTACATAAAATAGTAAACCAGTAATTGTGGCTACACCTGCAATAAATGGAAACCATGGATACTGAGCCAGCAAGTCATAAAAACCATGTGCAGGGTTGGCAATGACACTTTGTGCAAGGGCTAAGTTACCATCAAAAATCACACTATGTAGTGCACTATTTCCAAAAATTGATAACCACGTAAGTGTGAAAAACAGAGGAATAATGAGAGTTCCACTAACAAACTCACGGATGGTTCGACCACGTGAAATACGCGCTAAAAACAAACCTACAAAAGGTGACCAAGCCACCCACCATGCCCAAAAGAACAATGTCCAACTGTTCATCCATTCTTTGGGTTGTTGAAAGGCAAAACTTTCCAAAGTCATACTTGGAAAACGGTTAATGTAGTCCCCAATATTTTGCACAAAAGCATTCAGTAAAAATTCGGTATTGCCTAAAAACAAAATAAACAGCATCAACCCGACAGAAACATAAATATTGATCTCGGAGAGAACTCGCAGTCCCTTATTCACCCCTGAAGTCACTGAAATAATGGTCATTACCACCGCAACCACAATTAATGCGGTTTGCATCCAGAGGTTTTCAGGTAAATCGAACAACACATGTAAGCCATAGTTCAGCTGTACTACCCCGATCCCGCAGGTCGTGGCAATACCAAAAATAGTCCCGATGACCGCAGCGGTATCAACACTATGACCGATCGGCCCATGAATCTTATTGCCAAAGATCGGATATAAAGCAGAGCGAATGGTCAGTGGTAAGTTATAGCGATAACTAAAATACCCTAATGCCATGCCAATCAAGGCATACATACACCATCCAGTTAGACCATAGTGAAATAGCGTCCACACCATGCCTTGACGTGCAGCTTCTAAGGTCTGCCCCTCACCCACAGGTGGATGCATATAGTGGGATAAAGGTTCCGCCACCGAGAAGAACATTAAATCGATGCCGATCCCAGCTGAGAACAACATTGCAGACCAACTTAAAAGACTAAATTCAGGTTTGGAATGTTTGGGGCCTAATTTGATGTTGCCGTAGCGAGAACAGGCAATAAAAATGACAAAGACCATATACAAAGTCGCTGCGAGTAAGTAATACCAACTAAAAGTTGAACTCACCCACGCCAAGACTGTATTTAAGGTTCGATTGGCAAAGTCATTAAACAAAATGGTGGTAATAGAAAAAATTAAAATAATGAGAGCTGAAATATAAAAGACCACACCATTTAAACGGTCTTTAGGCGCTAATGTTTGATCATCAACTGCTCTTGGATTATCTGTCGCCATACAATCCTCAAGAAAGTAAATAAAAAAAGACAAAAGCCAATTTTTAAACTTCTCGTGGTCGAGAGCTTAAAAATCGACTAACGAAAAACGACAGTATTTTTATCAGGAATAAAAACGCTATCTTCTTTAAACCTGAAGGTCTAAATCATTTATGAGGTGCATTTGCTACACAGTTTTAAAATGTGAGCCACCCTTGTTCATCGATATTTTGATAGGAATCCTACACATATCTCCCTTCAACATGACTATAAGAGTTTTCTCAGCTCAAAAAAAGTATAAAACCGTAAGCCTATAGCTCATCAGCTCACTTTTCTGAAAGATGTCCTGAGATTAAACCCTTATGACACATCCTTTTGATAAATAAAAAGTTATGTCGAATACTCAAAGCAATTTAGCAATATTTTGCTTTGAATTTAACCATAAGTGTACTTTTTATTGATTGAACGTTCAATCAATAAAAAGTATCATAAAAAAATGCTATGATGCTTTCCATGTAAGTTATTGAATCTAACGCCTTTAAATTTAAGGTAAATTGTTCTGGATTGTCATGAATAAACGTAGAGTAAAACCTGAGCATGAGCGCCGTGAAGAAATCATTAATGCTGCCTATGCAGTCATTTATGAAGTGGGCTTATCCAACACCACCATTGCTCAAATTGCGAAAAAAGCACAACTTTCTACGGGCATTGTGAGTCATTATTTTGGTGATAAACAAGGCCTCATTCACAGTTGCATGCGTCAAATGCTCAATGTCTTAGCTGAAACCACGGCGAGCTATAAAGCAAAGGTGGCGCAGCCCAGTCCAGAACATTCGCTCAAAGCCATTATTGATGCCAACTTTGACATCAGTCAGGTCAACAACACTGCTATGCGGGTTTGGCTAGATTTTTGGTCTGCCAGTATGCACCTACCCGACTTAGGTCGACTGCAACGAATTAATGACCAACGTCTTTATTCAAATTTGAAGTTTCATTTCTTGCAGCTCATGCCAAAGGCCCAAGCAAGCCAAGCCGCTAAAGGGTTAGCAGCACTGATTGATGGATTATGGTTACGTGGAAGTTTAAGTGGTCATCAAGCATTTGATCGTGATTTGGCACGTTCTATTGCATACGACTATGTCGATATGCAACTTCGCTTAATTCAACAGATACGGCAGGAACAACAAAATGAATGATGTACAGCTTCACTCGCTTTATATTCACGGACAATATTTCAATGCCGCCAGTGGTCAAACTTTTGACAGTATCAATCCTGCCACAGGAGAGGTCATTGCCACTATTCAGCAAGCATCCAAAGCTGATGTCGATGCAGCCGTACACAGTGCTGTACAAGGGCAACGTAATTGGGCTGCCAAGACGGCAGTCGAACGTGCCCGTATTTTACGTCGAGCAGTCGATATTTTACGCGCACGTAATGATGAGTTAGCACGCCTAGAAACACTCGATACAGGTAAAGCATTTAGTGAAACTTCTACTGTGGACATTGTCACTGGTGCAGACGTTTTAGAATACTACGCAGGACTTGCAACTGCCATTCAAGGTGAACAAGTGCCACTACGTGAAAGTAGTTTTTTCTACACGCGCCGTGAACCTTTAGGCGTAGTGGCAGGGATTGGCGCTTGGAATTATCCCATCCAAATAGCACTTTGGAAATCAGCTCCGGCCCTCGCTGCTGGGAATGCCATGATTTTTAAACCCAGCGAAGTGACCCCTCTTACCGCCTTAAAGTTAGCAGAGATCTACACTGAAGCAGGCGTACCTGCTGGGGTTTTCAACGTAGTACAAGGTTTGGGTGCTGAAGTGGGTCAATGGTTGACTGAACACCCAGATATCCAAAAAATTTCGTTCACAGGTGGTGTGGCAACGGGTAAAAAGGTCATGGCCAGTGCTGCAGCTTCTAGTCTCAAAGAAGTCACCATGGAGCTCGGTGGCAAATCACCTCTGATTATTTGTGCCGACGCCAACCTTGACCGCGCAGCCGATATTGCGGTGATGGCAAACTTCTTTAGCTCAGGTCAAGTATGTACCAATGGCACCCGTGTGTTTGTACCACAAACCCTCAAGGCTGCATTTGAACAAGCAGTGATTGAGCGTGTAAAACGTATCCGCATAGGTGACCCGATGCAGGCTGAAACCAACTTTGGACCTTTAGTCAGCTTTCCCCATATGGAAAAAGTCTTGTCTTATATTGAGTCGGGCAAACAACAAGGTGCGACCTTACTGACTGGTGGACAACGTGCCACCGAAGCAGCACTTGCTCACGGTGCATATGTATTACCGACCGTGTTCACCGACTGTCATGACAACATGCACATTGTGCAAGATGAAATCTTTGGTCCAGTTATGAGCATTTTAAGCTATGACAGTATTGAAGAAGCCGTTCAGCGTGCCAACAACACCAGTTATGGATTAGCTGCGGGTGTGGCCACACAAGATATTTCCCAAGCACATCGTATTATTCATCAGCTTGAGGCAGGTATTTGCTGGATTAATACATGGGGCGAATCCCCTGCTGAAATGCCTGTAGGTGGTTATAAACAGTCAGGAGTCGGACGTGAAAATGGCATCACCACACTTGAACACTATACTCGCATCAAATCGGTTCAAGTTGAACTGGGTGAATACCAAAGTATTTTTTAAAGTCTGAATTTTAACTATCTAAATCCTTACTCCATTTTTATTTATTCTTTTTTCATCCTCAACTCAACATGTGGCCACGTTCTCATGCAACGTGGCCCTGCCATAGAAAAAGGATCATTATGCATTCTCAACACTACGATTATATTATTATTGGCGCAGGCTCAGCAGGTAATGTACTGGCTGCTCGATTAACCGAAGACCCAGATGTTTCGGTACTGTTACTCGAAGCTGGCGGACCTGATTATCGCCTCGACTTTCGCACTCAAATGCCTGCAGCTTTGGCTTATCCCTTACAAGGGCGTCGTTATAACTGGGCATATTTAACCGAGCCAGAACCCCATATGAACAACCGTCGTATGGAATGTGGTCGCGGCAAAGGCTTAGGCGGTTCGTCCCTCATTAATGGCATGTGTTATATCCGTGGAAATGCCATGGATTTAGAACAATGGGCTAGCCTTAAAGGTCTTGAAGACTGGAGCTATGCGGACTGTCTGCCTTATTACAAAAAAGCTGAAACCCGTGATATTGGTGGCAATGACTATCATGGCGATGCTGGCCCTGTTTCTGTAGCCACACCTAAAGCAGACAATAATGTTTTATTCCACGCCATGGTTGAAGCTGGTGTGCAAGCAGGCTATCCACGCACCGATGACTTAAATGGTTATCAACAAGAAGGTTTCGGTCCAATGGATCGAACCGTAACCCCTAAAGGTCGACGTTCAAGCACCGCACGTGGCTATTTGGATATGGCCAAAGGTCGCGCGAATCTAACTATTATTACCCACGCCATGACCAATCAAATTTTGTTCAATGGCAAACAAGCGATTGGTGTTGAATATATTCAAGGTGATAATCAAAACAACTTGCTTCAGGTCTATGCCGATAAGGAAGTTCTACTCTGTGCTGGAGCGATTGCATCACCGCAAATTTTGCAACGTTCGGGTGTTGGTTCAAGTACTTTACTTCAGTCTCTCGATATTCCAGTCGTGCATGACTTACCGGGTGTCGGTGAAAACCTGCAAGACCATTTAGAAATGTACTTACAATATAAGTGTAAGCAACCTGTTTCTCTCTACCCTGCTTTAAAATGGCAAAATCAACCTGCAATTGGTGCAGAGTGGTTGTTTAACGGAACAGGGATTGGAGCAAGCAACCAGTTTGAAGCAGGTGGCTTTATTCGATCCTCCAAAGAGTTTGCTTGGCCAAATATTCAATACCACTTCTTGCCTGTTGCAATTAACTATAATGGCAGCAATGCCGTCAAAGAGCATGGATTCCAAGCCCATGTCGGTTCGATGCGCTCACCTTCACGCGGTCGAGTACAGGTGACATCTAAAAACCCTTTCGATCATCCAAGTATTTTATTTAACTACATGTCGACAGAACAAGACTGGCAGGAATTTCGTGACGCGATTCGAATCACCCGCGAAATCATGCAGCAACCTGCGCTTGATCCTTACCGAGGCGAAGAAATCAGTCCCGGAAAAGATGTGAGTAGCGATGCTGAATTAGACGAATTTGTACGTAATCACGCCGAAACGGCTTATCATCCATCCTGTAGTTGTAAAATGGGTGAAGATGATATGGCGGTAGTTGATGGACAAGGTCGCGTGCATGGCCTGCAAAGTTTACGTGTGGTGGATGCATCAATTATGCCGCTGATTATCACGGGTAACTTAAATGCAACCACCATTATGATGGCTGAAAAAATCGCGGATCAAATCCGTGGCCGCCCAGCCCTACCTCGCTCTCATGCACCTTTTTATCAAGCTGAAACTGAATAATTTTTAATAGCTCAGCACCTGACTTTAATTATCTTTAAAATAATAAGGTCAGGTGATTATTCATTTTTTCTTAAACAACCATGCTGCGGTTTGTATAGACAGTGCTATTTCTATTAGCATCCAATTTATACATTTTAGCTTTTAAAAAATTGAATGCCTGTATATATATTCAACATCAATATCTTAAATATCAAATTCTAACAAAAATAAACGCCAATAAAAACAATGATTAATATTACACATCACTCATATTTATAGTTTAATCCAACTCATTTACAATAAAAATTACTAAGTCAATACATATTTAGTCTAAAATATTCATAAATCAGAACTGTGTGATAGGCTCAAAAGTTATATTTTTTGTGCGCTTTTCAGCTTTTAAGTATTACTTCAACTATACCAAGCTGATCATTTATAAGCAGCTCTATCATTCTTCTTATTTTTATTCTATTCGCTATAAAGCGATCCAAAACCTGCTCCCCAAGGTAATAATCGCATGAACAAATTTTTAAAATACCTTTTGGTATTGATCGTACTGCTTATTATTGCAGTCGTAATTTTCTTATTTAGACCAGTCACGTCTAAAAAAATTCAAACTACCAGCAATGAGCCTGTTGTTGACGCAGTCTTAGTGGGCGGTGGGATCATGAGTGCAACTTTAGGCACATATCTAAGCGAGCTTGAGCCAAACTGGCAAATTCGCATGTATGAACGCCTAGACAATGTTGCCCAAGAAAGCTCAAACGGCTTCAACAATGCTGGTACAGGCCACTCTGGCTTTATGGAAATGAACTATACCTCTGAAAAAGATGGAAAAATGGACATTTCTAAAGCTGTGAACGTTGCGGAACAATTTGAAGTTGCAAAACAGTTCTGGTCTTATCAGGTGAAAGAAGGTGTTTTGGGTCAACCAAATAGCTTTATCAACCCTGTACCGCACATTGCCTTCGTTTGGGGCGATAACGTGAATTTCCTCGAAAAACGTTATGCTGCAATGGTTAAAAACCCAATGTTCTATGGCATGAAATTCTCTGAGAATCCTGCTGAAATTAAACAATGGGCGCCTTTAGTGATGAATGGCCGTGATGCTGCACAGAAAGTAGCTGCAACACGTATGGATGTAGGTTCGGATGTGAACTATGGTTCGATCACCACTCAATTGGTCGATCACCTTAAAAAACAATCTAACTTCAAACTACAAACATCAACTGAAGTGACTGGCATTAGCCAAAACGATGATAAAACTTGGACTGTTGCGTTTAAAAACCTCACTACAGGTAAAACAGATCACGTGAAAACGCGCTTTGTCTTTATTGGTGCAGGCGGTGCAGCGGTTAAGCTTTTACAAATGACAGGCTTACCAGAAGCGAAGCAATATGCTGGCTTCCCTGTAGGTGGCGTGTTCTTAATGACCGACAACCCGAAAGTCACTGAAGGTCATACTGCAAAAGTTTATGGTCGTGCTGAATTAGGCGCACCTCCAATGTCTGTTCCACATATTGATACGCGTTATATCGACGGTAAAAAATATGTATTGTTTGGTCCATTTGCGACTTATTCGAACAAGTTCTTAAAACAAGGTTCTCAGCTTGATTTATTGAAATCAACCACTAAGAACAACGTTTTACCAATGACTGCTGTGGGGATGGAAAATCTTGATTTGGTGAAATACTTAGTTAGCCAAGTCATGATGACCGATGCCGACCGTTTTAATGAATTGAAAAAATACTACCCTGATGCAAAACCAGAAGACTGGCGCATGAATCAAGGTGGTCAACGTGTTCAAATCATTAAGAAAGAACCAGGCAAACCTGCAAGCTTGCAATTTGGTACCGAGATTTTTGCGTCACAAGACGGTGCCGTGACTGCCCTATTAGGTGCTTCACCAGGTGCTTCAACTTCTCCTTATATTATGTTGAGCTTGCTTGAAAAAGCATTCCCACAACAAGTAGAAGGTAAATGGAATCCGAAATTACATGAAATTGTAAAATCGTACCAACAAGAACTCAGCACCAATCCTGCTCTTCTTGATCAAGTTCGCCAATACACCAGTACAACCTTGGGTTTGAAATATACACCTATGGCTAAGGCTGCAAATGACGAAACTGTTGCGGTAGCAAAAGCACAGTAATTTGCTTTAAACCCTAAAAAGGATGGACTTTGCGCCATCCTTTTTTTAATTCATATTTGAAACCATTCTGTTTATGTCGCTTTTCCATTCCGACGCTTTTTTGGCTTTTCGTTCACGTGATTTTTCACTTCTGAGTGTCAATCAGTTGTGCTTAATTCTAGCCATCATGATTCAAGAAGTCGTCATTGCCTATAGCGTCTACCAACTCACTCAGAATCCACTCAGCCTTGGCATGATTGCCTTAATTGAGTTACTTCCCTTTATTTGCCTCTCCCTGATTAGTGGCGACTGGGCTGACCGCTATAACCGACAAAAAATTGTGCAGTGGAGTTTTAGCTGTAGCACTCTAATTCCCTTATTGTTTATTGTTCTTTTTTCTCAGTACCAACAACAGCACATTCAACAAAATACACTTTTATGCGGCATTTATAGCCTCATCTTTTGCTTAGGCATACTTAGAGGTATTTACAGCCCATCTTTTAATTCATTACGCCCTTTTCTAACCCCAGAGTCAGCCTATAGCAATGCAGCCACATGGACTGCTCTCATTTGGCATATGGGCGGCATTTTAGCGCCCCTATGCGCAGGGCTTTTACTCGGCCAACTTGGGCTTGAAAAAACTCTCTTTATCGTTTTTCTGTTATGTTGCGTGGGTAGCAGCTGCTTATTCGCATTAAGCGCTCGCGACTTCCCAAGCCCACATAAACAACATTTAAGCAAAAGCTTAAAAGAAGCCTATTTGTTTATCTTTAAACATCCACTAATGTTTTGGAGTATGTTACTTGACCTCAGCGCCATGCTTTTTTGTAGTGTCATTATCTTACTGCCTATTTTTGCACACGATATCCTTCATCTAGGCGTTGAAGGCTTAGGTGTACTCAGAGCAGCACCAGCCATTGGGGCCTGTATCATGATGTTGGTGCTTACCTGTTATTCTCCGATGCAAAATGCATGGAGAAACATGCTCTATAGTAGTTTTGCAATTGCTTTGTGCACTTTAGCCTTCGCACTATCCTCCCATATTTGGCTCTCAGTCATCTTCCTTGTTTTGATCGGTGCCTTTGATAGTATCAGCATGGTCATTCGACAAACTTTATTACAGCAACTCCCACCGAAAGCACTATTAGGGCGTGTAGCGGCTTTAAATGGTATCTTAGTGACTTCAGGCAATCAGCTCGGTGCCCTACACACAAGCCTAATGACGCGCTATTTTTCGGTAGTGCCAGCAGTACTTATTGGCGGGACGCTGTGTTTAATGATCTGTGGTCTAAGTTCTACTCGTACGCGACATTTACTCAAGCCATCTCCAACACAACAAAAACATGCCGCCGTCACAAGAATCGAATAGCATGTTAAGCTTTAAATCTTCTTTTAATACGATGTGAGTTTTCAATAGAGCAAATTATGAAACTGATCCTCCCCTTTTCACACACACTCTATGCCAAACTCTATTCTTTCGTACTATCCGTGTTGTTGGCTTATTGCCTATTCAATGCAATCTATAGTGTGATTATTGGTGGAAAAAGCACATACTTTTTCAGTAGTCTGATTTTAATATTTCAAACCATTAATGTTTTTAAAGCATCTGTAAATAAAAAGATCTACAACTACTTGGGATTGATTGGACTCATTTTAAGTCTGGTTTATCTCAATCATTGGATGTTTCTTTCTCAGCCTGAAAGTATTGCCATTCTTCCCTCAGTCATACTCACCTTACTTAGCTTAGGCTATTTCTCACAGCAGCACTTGCATTTAAATCTATTGAAGGCGGCTTTAATTTTTTGGCTTTTAGTACTGGCCTATACGCAATACCATGACTTGAACACTCTACAAAACTATTATAATAGCCTGCATACAGGTGAAACATGGCAGCAATATGGTGCTTTATAAAGATCAAAAAAACGTTAGAGTTTTCTTGTTATTTTTAGCACAAAAAAGCCAGCAATATCGCTGGCTTAATTCTTTTAGACTTTAGCGATGAGTATGAATTGACATCACGATGCCCATGCTCGCCAGCATAGTAATAACCGCGGTTCCGCCATAACTCATCAGCGGCAATGGATCACCTGTTACAGGTAAAATCCCACTTACCATCCCCGAGTTTAACAATACAAAGAAGAAGAATGTTAAGCCTACAGCACCCGCGTATAAACGCCCAAAATTATGGAAGCTGTTCATACCAATAATCAAACAACGAATGATAATGGCCGCAAACAAACTAAACAGCAAGAACACCCCAATAAAGCCAAACTCTTCCGCATACGTCGACATAATGAAGTCGGTATGGTGCTCAGGCAAATACCCTAAATGTGACTGCGTACCTTCTGTAAAGCCCTTCCCCATTAAGCCACCTGAACCAATGGCAATTTTGGATTGGATAATATTCCAACCCGCACCCAATGCATCTGACTCTGGATCAAATAAAGTGAGCACTCGCTTTTTTTGGTACTCTTGCAAAAAGAACATCCAAAGTAAGGGAGCCACAACAGCCAACGCACCACAGGCCAAAGCAATGAGCCGCCAAGAGATACCGCTGAGGAAAATGACGCACACACCAGGAATCAAGAGACCTAGGTTTAAGTCGGGCTGCAAAGCCGCCAATAAAAACGGCAGCATCATAATGCCCAACGAAATCACAATATGCATAAACTTAGGCGGGAAAGCACGGCCTGCAAAGTACCACGCCATCATCAAAGGCATGGCAAACTTCATAAACTCAGAAGGCTGCATGCTACCAATACCAGGTAAACTAATCCAACGTCTGGCTCCCATGCGGGTTTCGCCCACCACCAAGACCAATACCATTAAAATCACAGCGAAGATGAAAAAATAAGGACTAATGGCCTGATAGACTTTGGGTGGAATTTGCGCACAGATAATCATCACAATGAAACCCACAGCAAAGCTTGTGGCTTGGCGAAACACCATGCCCATATCTTGCGCTGAAGCACTATAAATGACCAACAACCCCAACACGGCATTTAAAATCAGAAAGCATAAAAGCCATGGATCTAAATGTAATTTAGCCCAGCGAGATGAGTCATGTTTAATGCTTCTACCGTCACGTAAAGACTGACGTAAAAAACGATACTGCTGTGATGGTATCATTTGCGTAAATTGAATGAGCTAAAGACAGGGCAAATTATAAGTTCAAAGTGTTTTAGATAACATCATTCAAACCCATATTTCTGTAGTTTTAGCTCAATAAATCTAAATAATTTTTATTGTGCCGCCAAAATCAGGCGCGCAAGCTCAAGGTCATCTGGATAGGTAATTTTAATATTATCGGAGCGCCCTTGTACGACTTGAACCTTTTCACCTACAAACTCTAAAGCACTAGCTTCATCAGTAATTAAGGCTTGTGCCTCTAGTGCATGCTCAATTGCTTTCTTCAGTACCCCCAGTTTAGCAATCTGCGGGGTTTGTGCCTGCCAAAGCTGTGAACGGTCAACCGTTTCTTGAATATCTTGCGCCGCGATCACACGCTTTAAAGTGTCTCTAACAGGAATAGCTAAAATCGCCCCTGTATTGGACTGAATAGCCATACTAACCAGTTTTAATAAACAATCCTGCGTGACACATGGACGAGCTGCATCATGGACAAAGACCCAGTCGTCAGCATCAGCGATTGTGGCAAGATAGTTGAGTGCATTGAGCACTGAGTCTACACGCTCAGCACCACCTTCACAAAAATGTGCTCTTTCCATGTTGCTAAAAGGCAAACTTTGAGCGACATCATCATCTGAACCAATCGCCAAAACATAGCCCTGCAATGGCAATTGATTAAGACGTGAAACCGTATGTTCAAGTACGGTCTTTTGTCCAATCATTTGATATTGTTTTAGTTCAGTTTTAGAAAAGCGACTACCCGAGCCAGCAGCAGGAATAATAGCCCACAATTTATGGTTATGGGGTAGTTGGAGGGGTTTCAGGTTCATCGTCTTCATTGGTTCGCAAATCAATTTGGGCGTTAGGATCAATATAAACAGGCTTATATTGAGTACTGATGGTACTCATTTGAATAAACGTTTCTCGGGGTTTGATTAAACCCAAGTCTAAACGCGCATGCTCTTCAATGGCTTCAATACCATTTTTTAAATCATACACCTCAGCTGCCAAGACGCGATTACGTTCTTTTAAGTCGTTATTAATTTCAGTTTGTTGTTGGATTTTTTGTGTGAGTTGTAAATGGTCTTGATAACCACCCTCACCAAACCAGTATAAATACTGAAACCCTGCGATCAAAATGATCGCAAGGCCTAGTAGTACTTTACTCATCAACGAGTCGAATACATTGAACATTGACATCAGTCGCTTAGTTTAAACCTTTAAACTCAGCTTTACCGCGGTAAGCAGCATTTGTCAATTCTTCAATACGAAGCAATTGGTTGTATTTCGCTACACGGTCAGAACGACAAAGTGAACCTGTCTTGATTTGACCAGCAGCAGTACCCACCGCAAGATCTGCAATCGTAGAATCTTCAGTTTCACCCGAACGGTGTGAAATCACTGTAGAGTAACCATTTTCTTTCGCAAGATAGATTGCATCTAGAGTTTCCGTCAACGTACCAATTTGGTTGTACTTGATTAAGATAGAGTTACCTACTTTCTCATTAATACCACGTTGAAGGATTTTCGGGTTTGTAACGAACAAGTCATCACCCACCAACTGGATTTTGTCGCCTAGGATAGATGTCAAGTAAGACCAACCTTCCCAATCCGACTCATCTAAACCATCTTCAATTGAGATAATTGGATATTGGTTTACAAGGCCCGCCAAATAGTCAGAGAACTGGTTGCTTGTGAATGCTTTATTGCCTTCACCAGCAAGGATGTACTGACCATTTTTGTAAAATTCTGAAGATGCACAGTCAAGCGCAAGCATAATATCAGAACCCGCTTTGTAGCCCGTTTGACCAATCGCTTCAAGAATAACCGTGATTGCTTCTTCGTTTGAACGTAAGTTCGGCGCAAAACCACCCTCATCACCTACAGCAGTGTTTAAACCCTTTTTGTTTAAAACTGACTTAAGAGAATGGAAGATTTCAGCACCCGCACGTAGTGCTTCAGAGAATGACGTGAAGCCTACAGGCTCAATCATAAACTCTTGAATATCAACATTGTTGTCTGCATGCGAACCACCATTGATGATGTTCATCATTGGTACAGGCATAGTCAAAATAGTTTGACCACGTAAGTCTGCAATGTATTGGAAAAGAGGAATTTTCTTTTCATCAGCAGCAGCACGTGCAGCAGCTAGTGATACAGCTAAAGTTGCATTCGCACCCAATTTTTCTTTGTTTTCAGTACCATCAAGTTCGATCATCGTGTTATCGATGTCTTTTTGTTCAAATACTGATTTGCCCACTAAAGCATCACGGATAATCGTGTTTACGTTGTTAACCGCAGTTTTAACACCTTTACCCAAATAGCGTGCTTTGTCACCATCACGAAGTTCTAAAGCTTCACGAGAACCAGTTGAAGCACCAGATGGTGCACATGCACGGCTAACTACGCCAGATGCTAAGATTACGTCTGCTTCGATGGTTGGGTTACCACGAGAGTCCAAAATTTCACGTGCACGAATGTCAACGATTTGGCTCATGAACAATTCCTCAGTTGATTAATAACGAGATGCTTTAGATGGCATCAATGAGTTTATAATTTAGTGTGTATCTAGCTTTTTGAAACCTTTAACCAAGGTGTCCAATTCTTTTAGCTGCGCCAAGAAAGGCTCAAGTTGAGACATACGCAACGCGCATGGTCCATCACACTTGGCTTTTTCTGGGTCTGGATGCGCTTCTAAGAATAAACCTGCTAGACCTGTTGCCATTCCCGCGCGAGCAAGTGTCGTGATTTGCGCACGGCGACCGCCCGCAGAATCTGCACGACCACCCGGAGTTTGAAGCGCATGGGTTACATCAAAGAACACAGGGATATTCATTTCTTTCATGATGTCGAAACCCAACATGTCTACAACCAAATTGTTGTAACCAAATGCCGAACCACGTTCACAAATAATGAGCTTGTCATTCCCTGCCTCTAAACACTTATGCAAAATATGGCGCATTTCATGAGGTGCAAGGAATTGTGCTTTTTTGATGTTAATGATGGCATCCGTTTTGGCCATCGCTTCAACCAAATCCGTCTGACGACTTAGAAAAGCAGGAAGTTGAATAATATCCGCAACTTCCGCTACAGGTGCAGCTTGGTAAGGTTCATGTACATCAGTAATGATGGGTACATTAAAATGTTTTTTAATGTCAGCTAACCACTCAATCCCTTTTTCTAGGCCTGGTCCTCGAAACGAGTTCAAGCTTGAACGGTTGGCCTTATCAAAACTGGCTTTAAATACGTAAGGAATCTCCAAACGCTTGCAGATGTCGACATAGGTCTCTGCAATTTCAAAAGCCAAATCTTTAGACTCAAGTACGTTCATGCCGCCGAATAGTACAAATGGCAAGTGGTTTGCCATTTGTATATCGCCTAAACGTACAATTTCTTGTGGTTTTAATTGTGACATTTAAACTTCCTAGTTTATTGCTTAACCCAAATTACTTCGCTTTTTTGTACTGTGCTTTTGCAGCATCAATAAAACTAGCAAATAATGGGTGTCCATCACGTGGTGAACTTGTAAATTCCGGGTGGAATTGTACAGCAATAAACCAAGGATGTTGAGGAATTTCAACAGTTTCTACTAAGTGCTGTACAGGTGAATAGCCCGAAATTTTCATGCCTGCTTCTTCAAGTGCTGGAATAAAACGGTTATTCATCTCATAGCGGTGACGGTGACGTTCAATAATATCTGCTGAACCATACACTTCACGTGTTTTAGTCCCTTCAACCAATTCTGATTTTTGAGCGCCAAGACGCATCGTACCGCCAAGATCAGAGTCAACATTACGCTGTTGAACTTCACCACGCTCATCTAACCATTCAGTGATTAGACCAATCAATGGAGACTTCGTCGAACGGTTGAATTCAGTCGAACTCGCGTCACTAATACCCACGACATTACGTGCATATTCGATCACAGCCAACTGCATACCTAAACAGATACCCAAGAATGGAACACCGTTTTCACGTGCGAATTTAATCGCTTGCATTTTCCCTTCAGTACCACGTTCACCAAAACCACCCGGTACCAAGATTGCATCCATATCTTTCAATACTTCATTGACATCTTGGCTTTCAAGTTCTTCAGCATTGACATAGTCAATTTGAACTTTAACGCGATTTTGAATGCCCGCATGTAAAAGCGCTTCATTCACAGACTTATACGCATCTGGAAGTTCAACATACTTACCAACCATTGCAACACGAACCGTGTATTCAGGGTTTAGTAGCGCCTCTACAACATTGTCCCAATCTGTTAAATCAGCTTCAGGCAAGTCATTGAAACCAAAACGTTCACAGATTAAGTCGTCAACATTTTGCTCATAGAATGTACGCGGAATTTGGTAAATGCTGCGCGCATCTTTACACACCACAACTGCACGTGCTTCAACGTTTGTGAACAAGGCAATTTTACGGGTCGTGTCTGCATCAACATCATATTCAGTACGACAAATTAAAATGTCAGGCTGAATACCAATCGATAACAATTCTTTTACCGAGTGCTGAGTTGGTTTAGTTTTCAACTCTGCCGCAGATTTGATATATGGAAGCAAAGTTAAGTGCATAAGCATAGTGCGCTTATGACCTAGTTCAACCATAAGTTGACGTACAGATTCCATGAATGGGAGAGATTCGATGTCACCTACTGTACCGCCAATTTCAACAATCGCAACGTCATAACCTTCGCCTGCGCGAAGTACACGTTCTTTGATGTTGTCTGTAATATGTGGAATAACTTGAACAGTTCCACCAAGGTAGTCACCACGGCGTTCTTTATTTAAAACGTCTTGGTATACGCGACCAGAAGTAAAGTTATTTAACTTGGTCATTTTCGCACGACGCAAGAAACGTTCGTAATAACCCAAGTCTAAATCGGTTTCTGCACCATCCTCTGTGACAAAAACTTCACCATGTTGGAACGGGCTCATAGTCCCTGGATCGACATTAATGTATGGATCCATTTTTACCATGGTTACTTTTAATCCACGGGCTTCTAAAAGCGCAGCAACTGAAGCAGCTGAAATACCTTTACCTAGTGATGAAACTACACCACCAGTCACGAAAATAAAATGGGTCATTGGGTTTCTCGTACAATCGAGCCTAATTCGGCCTGCAATGTTGCGCAATTTTACTTTACCTTGTACCAATAAAGCAAAGTCAATCCGCATCAATTCATAGAACAATAAACAATTGGATATTCTATCAGCATTTGGCAGATAAAATTAAGCTAAGTTCATAGGATTTTCATCTTGCATTTTGCTGTTATAATGGGACGATCCTTCAAACACTCGATTTTATGTAATTATGAATAAAAAACTTTTAATTTGTGGCGCCATTGCAGCAGGCTTACTATTAACAGCATGTGTAAAGAAAGAAGCGCCTAAAGAAGATGAACAAGAACAAGTTGAAGTCGTCACTACAGAGCAACAACCAACTGTTGAACTGCAACCTTTAGCAGCGTCTGAGCCGGAGATTCCAGCGCAAGTTGAAGTGATTCGCGAAGAAACACCGAATACAACTACTGAGATCCGTCGTGAAACGCCAGCACCTGCTCCAGCAGCTCAGCCTGCACCTAAAGCAGAAGCACCAAAAGCTGAAGAAAAACCAACGCAAGCACGTCCAAGTAACACAAACCCAAATACACAAACTGAAGACGATGCCGTTGCAGCAGCCATTGCAGCAGCGACACCAGCTTTAGAAAACTAATTATCACTATTTAGATGATTAAAAAAACCCGATTGATATCGGGTTTTTTATTGCTGATTTATAAGTATTATTTTAATTTTTCTACAAGAAAATCAATAAATAAACGAATACGCTTTGGCACATAGTTCTGTTGATAGTAGACTGCATGTATTTTCTGCTCTTTGATCTGAATTTGGTCTTCCAACAAAGCAATAAACCGCCCATCTTGAATATCTTGCTCGACCATAAAACGTGACAAACACGCAATCCCTGCCCCTTGCAATGCCAACTGACGAACCGTTTCACCATTTGAGCATTTAATTTTGGCCTGAATAATTAAAGGCTCATCCTCCAACTGAATAGGCCACGTATTTAAATGTGCAGGCTGACTAAAACCAAGCAAAGTATGTGAGCTTAATTCTGCTGCATTTTTAGGTAGACCATGTTTTTGCGCATAAACAGGACTAGCCACAATATATAACCGACTTTTACAAAGCAGCTTGGCATGTAAGCTGGAATCCGCTAACTCACCAAACCGAATCGCGACATCGGTTTTATGTTCAAGTAAGTCTATGACCTGATCGTGATTGGTAATTTCTATATCAATTTTTGGATAGCGTTGCATAAACTCTTCAATCAACGGCACTATCACATGCAGCACAAAAGGCGTTGCTGAATCAATCCGAATTAAACCAGACGCCTCAGTATCATTATTTTGCAGACTTTCTTCAGCTTCGGTCAGATCGAGTAAAATTTTACGTGCCTTTGTCAAAAACTGCTGCCCTTCATAGGTCAGCTTGAGCTTCCGTGTCGTTCGCTCCAGCAAAGTCACATTCAACTTTGACTCTAAACGTTGCAAGGCACGGCTGACACCCGATGTAGTTTGATCCAACTGCTGCGCAGCTTTGACGATAGAACCACTATCAACAATGCTCACAAAAGCCATTAATTCTTCTATAGTTGATTTCATGCGTAATTGTTGATTAATAGTCAATAATATTTTGCAAATTACCCAGTTTTTAAGCAAGTCTTTTTTCTACAAAATAGTCTCATTCCATAAAACAAGTTATCAAGCAAAAAATGAATATCGTTCCTCAATTCGGCCTAGGCACTTTCCGTTTAACAGGTGACACTGTCATTGAGTCTGTGAAAACTGCACTAGAAGTCGGTTATCGTGCGGTCGATACTGCTCAAATCTATGGTAATGAAGCCGAAGTTGGTCAAGCCATTGAACTCAGTGGTATCAATCGTCAAGATCTGTTTCTCACCACAAAAATCTGGACGGAAAATTATTCAGCAGAAAAATTGATTCCAAGCTTAAAAGAAAGTTTGCATAAACTAAAAACCGATACCGTGAATCTAACCTTGATCCACTGGCCTGCCCCAAGTACAGGTGTGAACATTACAGAACTCATGCAGAACTTATTGGAGGCAAAACAACAAGGTTTGACTGAGAACATTGGTATTTCTAACTTCAATATTGAGCTGACTCAACAGGCGATTGAGAGTATTGGGCTGGAAAACATCGCAACCAACCAAATTGAACTCAGTCCTTACCTACAAAACCATCAACTGGTTGATTTCCTCCAAGCGCAAAACATTGATGTCACTTCATATATGACACTGGCTTACGGTAAGGTTTTGAATGATCCTGTTTTAATGCACATCGCGCAGCAACATCAGGTATCAACTGCACAAATTAGCTTGGCTTGGGCATTACAACGTGGTTTTGCAGTCATACCTTCTTCAACCAAACGTGAACACTTGATGTCCAACTTAAAGGCGCAAGAGATTCAACTGTCGACTGAAGAAATGATGGCAATTACGCAATTAGACCGAAATCAACGTGAAGTTAGTCCTGAGGGATTAGCACCGATGTGGGATTGAGCATCGCTATGAAAATTAATTTTCCACTTTTGGCACTTGCAGTGGGTGCTTTTGCCATTGGAACCACCGAGTTTTCACCCATGGGCTTTTTGCCTGAAATTGCCAACGATTTGTCCGTTTCAATTCCACAAGCCGGACTGCTGATTAGTGCCTATGCAGTAGGTGTCATGATTGGGGCTCCGCTCATGACCTTATGGCTGGCACGCTTTCCTAAGAAAACCGCTTTAATCCTATTGATGGCTATTTTCACGATTGGGAATGTGTTGGCGACCGTTGCACCTGATTATATGAGCTTAATGGGTGCACGTTTAATTACCAGTTTAAACCATGGTGCATTCTTTGGCTTAGGTTCGGTGGTGGCGGCCAGTGTTGTGCCTAAAGATAAACAAGCCAGTGCGGTCGCCATGATGTTTATGGGTCTCACCATTGCCAATATTGGCGGTGTGCCACTTGCAACGTGGCTCAGTCAAAATACCAGTTGGCGCATGGCTTTTGCTGCGATTTCAATCTTAGGCATTATGACCATATTGGCACTATGGAAAGCACTCCCACAAGATCACGATGTGGTTAAACCGAATGTAGCAAAAGAATTACGTGTTTTAACACGTGCGCCTGTCGTCCTTGCTTTATTAACCACGGTCATGAGCGCGGGCGCAATGTTTGCGTTATATACCTACATTGCACCGAGCCTACATGTATTTATGCAGGCATCACCGCAAACCATCACCTTAATGTTGGTTTTAATCGGGATTGGTTTCTCCATTGGTAATCATTTGGGTGGAAAGTTTGCCGATCTATCCCTAGAGAAAACCCTGATAGGCTTCCTTATACTTTTAATGGTGATGATGCTTGTTTTCCCAGTATTAGCGCAAACAACCGTTGGTGCAGCGATTGGCTTAGTGATTTGGGGTACGGCAGCATTTGCGGTAGTACCACCACTGCAAATGCGCGTCATGTCAGTTGCAGCAGATGCGCCTGGTCTCGCCTCTTCCGTTAACATTGGCGCGTTTAACTTAGGCAATGCCTTAGGTGCCTTTGCAGGAGCAACCGTATTAAGTATGCAACTCAGCTATGCAGCGGTTTCATATGCAGGTGCCGCACTCAGCTTTATGGCCTTAATCTTGGTTTTACTGCAGATGAAGTTCGGTCTCAGCAAGAAAGCTTGTGAAGCCGTTTAAGCCTTACACGACTAAACCAATCAAAAAAAGACCTACACTGCTGTAGGTCTTTTTTATACTTAGTGTTTTTGTTGTTCCAATTTCAAAAAGTCCGCAATCAGCTTGGTTGCCCAAGACTCGGTATTGAGTGCCCCTTCATAGAAGCCACAATGGCTGCCTTTTTTGGTGGTCACAACGGCAATATTCGGCATTTGACGGATCATGTCTTTATACGGTTCAAAATTTTTAATGTGACAAACGGGATCATCCTCTGCATTTAAAATCAGCAATGGAATGGTGACATTTTCAAATACATAGATTGGGTTTGTGGCTTGGTTATAACTGTCATAGTCCACATAACCCGCCATTTCATAATAACTCGACTCAAACTCAGCCAAGGTTTTGGTCATTAAAACTTGCGACACAGACGCTGTTTGTTGCCACGTTTGCTGGTAGGGAAAAATAAATTTCTTAAACAGTTTCTTGGTCATGACCTTACTGTAAAAGGGATGCACATTTACAAAACCCAACTCCGTGTTATAACCCGGACACAGGGCAAAGGCCGCCTTAAAAGGTGTTTGACTCCCTTCTTCACCTAAGTAACGCACCAAAAGCCCCGTTCCCGCAGAAGAGCCTACCGCATACAACGTTGAACTTGGAAATGTGCTTTGAATAAACGCAATTTGTTCACGTAAATCATCGGTTGAACCGAAAAGATTCATTTTGGGTACAGGCATTGGAAGGTCTGCATGTCCACGGCGTAAGCACAGTGCAACGCGCCAACCCGTATAGCGATTTAAGTCACGCACCACCTCACGCATACTTTCAGGAGAGCCTGTAATCGTATGCATAACCACAACCGTTGGCGTCGCTTCAGGCAAGTCATAACCAAACCACATAATGCCAGTGACCCCACCGTCTTGCATCTCTAACTGATCAAAATGATCGTATTCCAATTGAATCCGACGCTTACGAATCACATCAAAATACAAAAGATGAGCATGCGTGTTGGATAACCACGGCGTTGGTCGGTACTTTTCTTGAAGCTGTGTAAGCGCCCCAACAGTCTCTTGAATTTGCCCTTTCGGGTTAATATAGAGCTTCGGTTGTTCCGCACCAGTCACTCGATCCCACGCCGTTTGGCTTAATTGGTTTAGCAAACTGAACACAGCATTCATATCAGTACCTTCTTTTTCCTATCTTTCTTGGTGATGCATCAATTTTCGTGCCTAACTATAAATAACAAGTCACACGTTTATCATCCAGCTTGAGGTGCAAAAGCTGCCATTCGCTGTCCCATTTGTACAGCTAAGGCCTCTAGCCCAGATTTAGGACGGATCATCACTTCAAAATCTACAATTTGACCTTGCTCATTAAAACGAATCATGTCAATCCCTTTGAGCTTTTTTTCGCCGACATTGGCAGAAAACTCAAGGACGACACTTAAACCATCTTCTGTAAAAAATTCACGGTGGTAAGTAAAGTTTTCAAAAACCTGAATCACATTACTTAAAATAAAAAAAACCACTTGCTTACCCGGATAAGGATTAAATGCCACCGGTGAACGGAACACGACATCTTCTGCTAAAAGCTCATTTAAGATGCTCATATCACGAGTCGTGACCATATCATGCCAGCGTACCAAGGCTTGTTTTGTTGTTGCTAAACTCATTCTTATGTCCTTATGAAAGTGAATCCACTCAAATCTGCAATAAAAGCACCTTCTCTTACACCACATACGTTTCATGGAAAAGGCTACACGAGGGAAAAGATAATATTTTAGAAAATATCTCTCCCAAACCCTCTCCGTATAGGAGAGGGAGCTTTATTACAAAATTTAAGCGGATAAATGATTGTTATCGATTAAATGGTCGCAGCCAGTTCCGCACCTTGACGAATCGCACGCTTCGCATCCAACTCACCTGCTTCTTTCGCACCACCAATCAAATGCACATTTTTACCATCGGCTTTTAACTGGTCGTACATTGCAGTATAAGACTCTTGTCCTGCACAGATAATCACGTGATCAACCTCTAAAACCGTTGGCTGATCATTCACTGTAATGTGGAGACCTTGATCATCAATTTTGTCGTAGCTTGCACCTGCAATCATTTTTACATCGCGATGTTTTAGTCCCGTACGGTGAATCCAACCCGTGGTTTTACCTAAGCTTGCACCGACTGCCTTCGCTTTACGCTGTAGAAGGTAAATTTCACGATCTGACTGCTCCAAGACTGGCTGTTTTAAGCCGCCGACATGTGCATAGCTAGTGTCGATTCCCCACTCATCATAGAATTTTTGTGGGTTTAAACTACCGCTTTCACCTTCATGGCTTAAGTATTCTGCTGTATCGAAACCAATACCGCCCGCACCAATAATCGCAACTTTTTTACCTACAGGCTTACGCTCACGTAGAACTTCGATATAGCTCAACACTTTCGGGTGATCAATCCCTTCTATAGTCAGCTCACGTGGAGTAACGCCTGTTGCAACCACGATGTCATCATAGTTCTCAGCACTCAGTTCTTCATAAGTTGCGGTATGATTCAGCACCAATTTGATATTCGGTTGTAATTCAATTTTACGTTTGAAATAACGCAGTGTTTCGTAAAACTCTTCTTTACCAGGAATAGTCTTCGCAATATTAAACTGTCCACCAATCTGACTTGCTGCATCAAAAACAGTCACTTGATGTCCACGGTCAGCGGCATAAGTCGCAAAACTCAAACCTGCAGGCCCAGCACCAATAACCGCAATATTTTTCTTAGCCGCACTTTCTTTAAAAATCAGTTCAGTTTCATAACATGCACGCGGATTGACTAAACAGGTCGCAATTTGCATGGAGAAAATTTGATCTAAACAAGCTTGGTTACAACCAATACAAGTATTGATTTCATCACTACGGCCTTGTTCTGCTTTGAGTACAAACTCAGCATCTGCAAGCATTGGGCGTGCCATCGACACCATATCCGCATCACCCTGAGCCAAAACATGCTCAGCCATTTCAGGGGTATTAATACGGTTAGACGTCACTAAAGGAATCTTAACCGAACCTTTTAGCTTCTTGGTCACCCATGTAAATGCCGCACGTGGAACTTTGGTTGCAATCGTGGGAATACGCGCTTCATGCCAACCAATACCTGTGTTGATAATGGTTGCACCTGCCTTTTCAATTTCTTTGGCAAGCTGAATCACTTCTTCTAAAGTCGAACCACCTTCAACCAAATCCAGCATTGAAAGACGATAAATAATAATAAAGTTTTCACCAACTTCTGCACGAGTGCGTTTTACGATCTCAATCGGAAAGCGAATACGATTTTCATAGCTTCCACCCCATTCATCATCACGATGATTGGTACGTGCTGCGATAAATTCATTGATTAAGTAGCCTTCTGAACCCATGATTTCAACACCATCATAGCCAGCAACTTGTGACAATTTTGCACAATTCACAAAGTCCGCAATAGTCTGATTCACTTCAGCAGAAGTAAGAGCATGGGGTTTTACAGGGTTAATCGGCGCTTGAATTGCAGATGGTGCGACGTTTTCAGCCTGATAAGAATAACGCCCAGTATGTAAAATCTGTAATGCGATTTTACCGCCCGCATCATGTACGGCTTGTGTGATGACTTTATGCTTTTCCGCTTCTTCTAAAGTATCTAACTTAGAACCACCGTGAAAAGTCACACCATGATCATTCGGTGAAATACCCCCTGTTACGATTAGCCCTACACCGCCAGCGGCACGCTCTGCATAAAATGCCGCCATGCGATCATAACCACCTTCAACTTCTTCAAGTCCAACGTGCATAGATCCCATCAATACGCGGTTTTTTAATGTGGTAAAGCCTAAATCTAAAGGCGCAAGTAAATGCGGATAATTAGACATGTGTACTCCTTGGCGTGCTTTCGCTGGCTGGTATTTTTAAATACAAGGTTAGATCAAATTATTTAATGCAACAAGTTGCATAATGTTTATCTTTATAATCGAGATTTGTTTTTTATGCAACATGTTGCATAATGACTCTACGTCCATTTTATTTGCGAAATATTACCGAAATGTCATTAGCTCATGTTTTATTGACCAGTTTGATTGAAAAACCAAGCACAGGTATTGAGTTAGCGCGTCGTTTTGACCGTTCAATGGGCTTCTTTTGGAATGCTACACATCAACAGATATATAGAGAACTCAGCGCTATGCAAAGCAAAGGCTGGATTTCAACAGTAGAAGATGATGGTGCAACCTCGCGTAAAAAAACCTATCAGGCAGAACAGCTCGGACGTACAGAACTTGCCGACTGGCTGGTAAAACAAAGCCCACCTGCCCAGCTCCGTGAAGAACTGATGGTGAGACTGCGTGTTGAAGCTCAACTTGGCGGCAACACGGTTTTGCCTGAACTGGAACGACATCTCACCCTACACAAAGAAAAATTACAAATTTACCAAAGCATTTTTGCCAAAGACTTTGGTCATGCTGAAGAAAATGATCGCACCTTATATATTCATAAAATGATTTTACAACTTGGAATTAATTTAGAATGTGGTTGGATTGAGTGGCTAGAGACCATGATTCCAGCGCTTAAAAACTTCGAAAAATAATAAGCCACGCAAAGGATGGACCATGCCACATTATTTAATGCCAGATGGCGAAAAACTCTATGTTCGAGAATTTGGACAAGGCACACCTGTACTGGTTTTATCTGGCTTAGGGATGCAAAGTTGGCAATGGCTGCCTTTTTTATATCAACACCGTAAAAAGTACCGCTTTTACATTCCTGACTGGCGGGGTTTTGGTGGTTCAGCACAGTGCAAAATTCCCACACTGGATGCAATTTCCAGCCACTGGCAAGATTTAAACTGCTTTCTAAATCAATATGCTGATACAGCATTCCATGTGATTGCCTACTCTATGGGCGCCACGACAGCCATGCATGGTATGCAATATGGTCGCTTTCAAGACCATATCAGTAGCTATTTACACATTGACCAAACTCCCAAGATTAGCGTAGATGCAGACTGGCCACATGGTTTATTTGCTGAAAAGCATGCTGACTTCAAAGTCATCCTACAAAACATTGCAGACCTATTGGCCCAAAATGCACAGTATCGTTTGGTCTCAGACTTAACAGCGTCTATGCGTACAGAACTGGTTAAGCAATGGTTGGCTTTTATTCAACTACAAGCCACGCCATCTCGAACTGCGGCCTTATTTCAAAAAGCATTTCAACAGCCATACTTGCAAAAATTCATGCTCCCGATCCAGCGTTTAGACTATATGGCTTGGTATATTCAAAATTATCTTGATCATCAAGAAGACTATCGCAGTGCCCTCCGTCAGATTGACCGACCAGCTACATTTTTTATTGGTGAAGACTCTAAACTTTATCCTGCTCAAGGACAAAAGCTGATTGCCTCAAGTGTGCCGCATGCAAAAATGGTGATCTTTAAAAAATCTGGGCATACGCCTTTATTGAGTGAACCGCTCAAATTTTCCCAAGAAATTACACGTTTCCTTAATGCTACGGATGTTTGAATGTGTGTCGTATTATCAACCAAATAATGAATATTTTTATAACAACTGAAGATAAATACAATTCATCATTCCATTGTAATTACAAAAATCAGATCAGTCCGATAAAATATCAATGCTTAGGAATTAAAAAAGGCATCTCTAAGAGATGCCTTTTTCTTATGCTGCATAAGTCTGCTTGAGATAAGCAACAATATCTGCCGACTCAAACAAAGCTGTTTCAGTGTTCGGATCAACCAAATATGGCACTTGAATATCACGCCCCATCACCTGCATGACTTGCTCACGCTTTCCACCTGCCAAAGGTACATATTTGCCCGGCTTTAAACGCAGTACTGCTGGGCCTTGATCTTGCCAACGTTCTTTAGGCACATTATGATACTTAAAAGGGAGCTCCAACTCGGTCAGTAAACCACGGACAATCCGAGTATAAGGACTGGCTTCAAATCCCCAAAGTTGTAACAGCTGTTCTGGCGCTACGCGATCTTTAATATTCTTGTTGATCCACACCCCACTCGCACCATTTACCAATGTCCCGACATAAGCAACATAAGGTGTTTTGGGATAATGTGCATACTTTTTCGGTGTTTTACCACTGTGACCATATTGTTCAAACAAGTAGTGAATAATATCTTCAGACTCGTATAGCTTAGTGTCTGTATTTTCATCGAGTAAAAAAGGAAATTGGGTTTTCCCACCCAACTGTTTCACCAAAGGACGATATTTAGTTCCACCCTTAGGACATGGATACACTTCATAATCCAAGTTCAACAAAGTCAGTACTTCACGCACACGACGACAATATGGCGAGCCTTCAAACTCATAGAGCTTTAAAGGTTGTTTAGGTTGTTTAGGATGCGGCGTTCCAGTTACACCACGCCCACCTTGCGCAAGCCCCGAAAAAAGAGCCTGAATCACTTTAATTTGATGCTTCACCATATTACAGGTCCATATCTTTTGTTGATGTTATTATGAGTCTGGTTGCTACTTATGCATCGACCAGTTTTTCTTTTGCAATGACAATGCCGTTATTATCCGCATAGAGATAATGACCTGATTGAATGGTGACACCACCAAAATGCAGGCTGATATCAACTTCTCCTACACCCTTACGATTACTTTTTTGTGGAATGGCGGCTAAAGCATGCACACCTAAATCTAGTTCAGCAATGGCATCTACATCACGGACACAGCCATAAATCACCACACCATTCCAGTGATTTTTGACTGCTGACTCTGCAATTAAGTCTCCCATCAAGGCACAGCGCATCGAAGCGCCACCATCCACAACCAATACTTTACCCGTACCATCTGTTGCTAACAGCTCTTTCACCCGAGAGTTATCTTCAAAGCATTTAACCGTAACCACCTCACCACCAAAGGTTTTACGTGCACCATAGCTCCTAAAGAACTTACCATCCATCGATGGGCTGACCACTTGTAAATCAAGTTCAGGATGATCATCCAATAAATCGCATGTCACAAATGCTGTCGTCACCACACTTCCCCTCATTTTGTCTTTTGTATGCGTAAATTATCATATATTTCAAATTTCTCGGTCTGCGTTTGGGCAGCCTCGACCATAGTATGAGCCACTTGTTCTGCTGTCACTGGCTTATATTTAAAATGCTTTGGTATAAAATGCGATAGTTTGGTATAAGCCTTTTGGAATATATCTTCCAACATGCGACCTTCATTACGCTGTCCGATCAGTAAGGATGGCTGCATAATACTGACCTTATATAAATCGAGTCCACGAATGGTCTCTTCAAGCTCACCTTTGACGCGATTATAGAAAATTTTCGAATTGGCTTGCGCGCCCAAGGCACTGATCAACACATAATGGGTTTTGGTCAAAACAAACAATTCAGCAAAATGTGCATTCACCACATAGTCGATGGCATAAAACTGCTCTTTTGAGCCAGCTTTCTTTAAAGTCGTCCCCAAACAACTAAAAGCATGACTGTAGCCCTGAACATCCTCATGGTTGAGTAATAAAAAATCATCCAGCTCCAGTTGCTGAACTTTGTCATACCGATCGAGCTGCACATTATGCTTTCTGACCACAGCCAGTATTTTGCTACAACTTGGCAGTTGTTGTAATTGTTGAATCAGGTTTAAGCCCACCAAACCCGTTGCTCCAATCACAATCGCTTGTTCTATATTTTGTGTCATTTTTATACAAACCCCCATGCAGATGACTAATCTTACCTTTTCTTTAGAATTTTTATGTATCTTAAATATAGTCAAAGCATGTCAAGACTTGACTTCACTGCGTATATTAATCAAAATATGCCACTTGTTTACGGGCTGGTGATTGTTCTTCTGATTTGGTTTTCAGTTTGAATTTCAGCCCGCCCAGACCAATCTATTTCAAGGAGTGCACGAGTGGCAAACTCTGCTCAAGCTAAAAAACGTGCTCGTCAAAACGTTAAAGCACGCAAACACAACGCAAGCTTACGTTCTATGGTTCGTACTTACATCAAACGTACAGTAGCTGCTATCGCTGCTGGTGATTACGCAGTTGCTTCTGAAGCATACAAAACTGCTGTACCAGTAATCGACCGTATGGCTGATAAAGGCATCATCCATAAGAACAAAGCTGCTCGTCATAAGAGCCGTTTAAATGCACAAGTTAAAGCTTTAGCTAACTAATTTATGCATTAAAAAAAGCCCTTTTTAAAGGGCTTTTTTTGTATCTATTTTTTGAATTTTCACACTACGCACACCTTTTCAGTACATCTGTTACTTAACAATACAGCTTAAAACTCAAATAAAATTTAGCAAGCGCTCTCTAGCACCCACGAGAACATCTACTTACAAAAAAAGCCCCCTTTAGGGAGCTCTTTTCATTTTATGTTGAATCATTTGCCAGATGAGCAGTGGTTTAATTCAAAGATTGAGCTTTCAAGTTTTTCACTAAAATACCCATATTTTTTGAGGTTGCCCCAGCCAAAATCAAGCTTGTATTTTGATTCAGCATTGTCCATCTTTGATTGTTATTTCCAGAGCAACCATATCGAATTGCAATCTGACGGTTATTTACCAAACTACCCGAGTTTAAGTCTAAGCACTGTCCTGATTGTTTAATGGCAGACGCCGTCGCATCCATTGACCACACTTGTGCTGTATTATTCGCCATACAGTCAGTCAAGGTGACTTTAGCACTTCCTCCATTACCCGTTAAACATTGTCCCATAGCCGCTTTGCTATGGATACGTCCTAAACTGTCATAAACCCACTGCTCAGTATCATCAGCAGTACAAGCCGACGGACCACTAATGTAAACATCCATTTTTTTGTTCGCAGTTAACTCCGTTTTTAAACAGTTTTTGTTATTTTTCAACAATCCACTTTGTGCAAGTGGGTCATCTTGTTGTAAACCTAGCTGTTTGATAAAAGCATTGAGTGCATCAATCGCAGCAGGTACATCTTTGGCTAAATCATCATAATAAACATTTACCCAACGATTTAAACGCATCCACCTAGTTTCTTGCTCTTCATAACGCTCAAGTACCTGCTGTGCAGCTAAACTCATCTCATTTTTATATGACTTATAAGCCTGATAAAGCATTAAACCGTTTGGTGACAAAACAATAATATTGTTCGCCGCCTGATTCAGTAGCTCTTGCTCAAGTAGGGGCAACTCTACATCGCGTAAGGCTTTATAACCCTGCGCTTTCCCAATCTTAACAGCAGGTGTAATAGCCGTAGTATATTGGGGAATCACTGTAGTCGATAATAATTTGGCAGCAGCATTGGCCTGCTTACAATATAAATCAACTTTTTGAGGGTGATCTGCAAGCGCTAAATTGACATGTAATTTATTGGCATTACTACCTAATCGTGTCGGAGCCAGTGCAATATTGGTTACTGTATTTGGATACTGTATATTTAACCAACATGCATCCTGATTTAACGCCGTATTTGCAGTGGGTAAATCATAGACATTGCCCCAATTTGAACGTGCTGCAGGATAGAGTAGCCCAACCTTTGCAACAGGGTCATAGCCACCCAAAATGGTCACTACAGGCTCACCAAAGACACGTGGGCGTAAATAGTTTTGCTTTGGTTGATACCAAACAGGTGCAGCAGAATCTGGCATAGTAGGCTGAACCACTTCCATCTGCCGTATGACTTCATTCCATTTTTTATAGCCCGTCGGTGAAGTCTTATCCCACACATAGCGGTTAAAGTGCGGTTGAATTTTTAAATAAGTGCTATAACCCGTATAGTGGGTATAACGTGAAACTGAGCTTGATGCATAACCACCAGACATTGCATCTCGGCTATGTGGATATAAAGCTAAAAAATTTGCAATTCCTGTAGAAGAAGCCCATAAATCCTTATTATTCCAAATCAAATTACCCCGCATCATATTACGATACGGAATATAACCCCAACCACTGTCCGCATGATGTGAGGTCCAGAAATCATTACCCTTCTCCTGCCCAGGATAATGCCCCAATCCATAGTGGTGTCCAATTTCATGACTAAATTCATTCCCAACCGAATCATACAAAGTTAGCATGCCGTTACCACCACTTAAGCCATGATTACTTTCGCCATTGGCATATTTTCCACGGCTATGGTGTGCAACTACGGTTTGGGTTAATTGTGGTTGATTTTGACTTGCCATCGAAGCACTGGTAATTCCCCAGTTTGCTAGATTAATACCTACGCTAAATGTCGACTTACCCACGTTTTCACGCATGTCACCCTCATAAACTCCGCCTTGGCTGGTGCTTGCCGTATCGTAAATCGTCCCGTCTGCAATCATGACGCGATCCAACTGAATATCATCATATTTTGCAACGGTCATTTCAGCAGCTGGAATCGTTTGAAAGTAATCTGAACCTGCCCGAACAGGATCATTCAGCATATAGTGACCATTGGAAACAGGAGGAGCCGTTAACATACCGATACGAATATTGTTTAAGACCAACTCTCCCGGAGAGGCAAAATCAATTTTGTCTTCCGCAATTTGCCCCTGACGTCCAAGAGAATCTTTGATCTGAATACGCAAACCTGGACGTATTTCATCCCAATTGAGTCGAGCACTCCACGCGCGCTTACTATATTGCACACGCAGACGGTCATCAGTATTAGTTTGATCAGACTGAGGAATGTGTGTTGGATCAGCCAATTCAATAGTTCTTAACCATTGGTTATTCATATAGATGTCTGCTCTCAGCATCTCGATTGTTCCCATTGCTTGACTGGGTGTAACCAATAACAATGCCTCTTTTTCCATCGTTAAACGTGGCATTTTTTTACTTTCATTACCATTTGGATCAACCACATGACTCTGACCAAATTGCAACATCGCCTCAAAGCTACCAGTTAAATCATTTCGTATCACACGTGTTTTTGAGTTTGCATCGTAGTCAAAATACCCCAATGTGCTTTCAATAACTTCAGGTGCAGCTTCTGCCGAATCGCCATCCCCACCACCACATGCAGCAAGCATCAGCGTTACAACACAAAGACTTAGCTTGCAATACAAGAACTCATTCACACTTTTCACATCTCCCCCCAAAACAGTCACAAATAAAATTAAAAATCATTAATAATTTATATAAATCAAAAACTTAATTATTCAACACTATTTTCTATTCATATTCAATTTACATAATTTGTCACTTCAGAACATATTTTTTATAAACATTAAAACTAAAGTCCGAAAAGTAAAAGTTCTGTGACAGGGCTTGAATTTATGAAAAATAATGATGAGTTATACATTTGAATTTGCACCAATATAGTGCCAATATTTGTCAGTCAATTTTTTAAAAAAAAGAGATTTCAATTAATTTTCTTTGTAAGCACGTAGCTTATTTTAATTTTTAGATCCAAAATGATTAAAATCCCATAAATTAATTATGGTATTCTGTTTTCTTATAATGAAACCACATAGAATGTTCTACTGGGGAATAGCATGATTAATAAATTTCTTCCAACACTTGAAAAATTCCAACCGACAGAACAACAATATATTGAGTATTTTTATGCCAAAGGTGAAAAAGACATACTCGCCAAAGTCATCTCAAATATGCGCGGAACCGCAGAAATTCAGGCCTCTCAGGGCGTTGACGCGTGGTTAGGCTATGGCGTCTATTTACCTGCAATTGAACGTATTTTTGCACTGCACCAAGGGGAAACGGAAGCTGAGTTTTATGACCGTACTCAATATCCAGCCGATGTTGTCAATGCATATACTCTTTCGAATCATGAGATTGCCACGTTAATTGCTGCAGATAAATACAATCGCATTCATCAGCACAGCGTAGCAGTGAATACCTCATTATGGCCTTTAAATGATGCAGGCCTGAGTATCGACTTGCTCGATTTTCCCAATCGACTCAAAGCCAAAATTTAAACTTATGCGATATAGCATTTAATAAGGTTGACGAATGATCGATCTATAAATCTCATATATTCTTTTTCACTTTCAAACGAACGCCTAAATGAATGAACGAGATTTATAGCTGATTTTTTATTAATAAACAAAGCACTTACAGATTTTGAAATTCATGAATATTCAGTTCATTCATTTCCCCACGCCAAATCCATTTCAATTTTGATTCCAAAAACACATCTCCCTCAAACCATACGAAAAGACCTTCCATCATTTTCGGCCAGTCTTCTTTGGTCACAATCGTACGCCCTGAAATAACTGCCAAAATCGCGGCTAAAATCGTGTCATGACTGACCGCAAGGCTCAGACCATAAGGATTGTTCGGATGCGTGTTATATATAAGCTCCAATACATCTACGACGCCATGAATCGGATGCTTCATACCGGGTAAGGCATTATTAACAAAGCTATTAATAAATCCTAGAGCACCTTGACGCTGAAAATAAGGCCCAGCTTGCTTAATATCCAAAACAAAACTACCTGGCTCAACCAATAAACCTTGTTCGATAATTTCAATGCGGTGGGTATTCGGCTCAAGGGTTTGTCCATCTGCCCCTTGAATCATTAATGCAGCAGTATCAATACAACGTTGAATTGGGCTAGAAATACAGTGTTGTATCACTCGATCCGTATTATCAATCAGATAGGAACCCCACGCCTCCGCCAAATCTCGCCCTTGATGCGTCAACTGTAAATCATAGCCTGCAAGCCCCTGACCCGTAACAACTTCACGAATGGAATGACGTGTAAACAACGTCACTGGCGTTTTTGCATCTGGCAATAAATCGATTGCCTTCAACATACTAGGCGGGAGTAACTCTAAGGCCATAATCACTAGCAACTCAATAATTCAAAAAACACTATAGCACGCTCAGTTTTTAGCTCAAGCCGACGAAGGCATTAGTTCAAGTGCTTGTAATGCCAGTTTTTTCATATCGTTATTTCGATATGCAATAAAACCGCCATTCAGTAAACTCAATCTTTGGTTATATACGAATGGTCGTCCCTGAAAATCAACTAAACCACCACCTATCCGCTCCAATAAACACTGTCCAGCACTGGTATCCCACTCACTCGTTGGGTGAAAGCGCGGGTAAATATCGACTCGGTCTTCCAACACCATGCAGAACTTATATGCACTCCCTGCGCGATACTCTTGAATAGGCGTAAGTTTTTCCAACTGCTCTAAATATACTTGATACTGCGGCTTATTCTGACTACTTTGACTTAAGCCGACTTGAACAGCACTGTGGTTTTCAACTGGAACATATTCAGACCATACCTCTTTTTCAATATTGTATTTTAAAGGCTGACCTTGTAGTGGACAGAAGTAAATTTGCTGTTCACAAGGAATAGCCAGCACAGCAAAAGTTGTATGCGCACCCTCAATAAGACTGAGATTAATGGTGAATTCAGGACGTTGATGCAAAAATTCTTTGGTACCATCTAAAGGATCAAGCATCCAAAAAGACTGCCACTGCTGTCTATGTGCATGCTGCCCTTCTTCAGAAAGAACAGGCAAATGAGGAAAGGTATTGTTTAAAGCATCAGTAATAAATTGATTGACACGATAGTCCGCTTGCGTGACGGGTGAATGATCGGATTTTCGTTCAACTGTAAAATCACCACCTGCAACATAAGCTTGATACTCTGCTCGTAAAATCTCGCACGCTTGAGTCACAATCGGTACAAGTTGCAATATCAGTGCATCTTGAGGTGCAGTTGTGGGCTTAAACATGAGACCGCCTTTTTATTTATTAAGTTATAGATCGAGAAGATCATCTATTGGGATAGCAGTATGCTGATCGCCTCGTATTCAACGGTATACTGTCACCTCAGAGTGAGAACATGCGAATACTTTTTCAACACTACCTTAAAAATATTATACGCCTAAGACACTCAGGAAATATCACTCAATTCCAATTCTTCTTTTGACTTTGGGTTGAATAGTCCAATCAACCTGACTTTACCTTTACCCACACCTTAAATATTGAGACTAGAGAAAGTCACAAGCTGACCGTTTCTAATTTGTGCTTACTCTTAATTTCTTTTCAGCTTTATACATCCAAGTGATTACTTTAGGAAAAATCATCGCGCAAAAAAATCCCACGCATGGGAGCGTGGGATATAAAACAAGAAAAGCTACAGCGCTTTAATTTCGAGTGTAGTATAAACCTGTATTTGAAATACATCAATTAAAAAATTGCGGTATACCTGCATTTTTTTTAAATTACTTTACAGCTACTCATTTTTATCTGAGCACTTCACTTCTAATTGATACTCATCCTGCGTCACTTTGATCTTAATCTTTTGATACTTTCTTTTATTCGGATCCATAGCAGAGCTAGCGACTTCATGTAAAAACTTTCGATCATTCATAAGCTCGCTATATGCTTTATAACCAATCATAATCTTTTCAGGCTTTTTATTTTTGGAAACTAATTCTTTTAGAATATCGTCTAGTTCATTTGCAGTAATAATTGACATATCGAAGCAACTCAAAATAAAAAAGATTATCCATGAACAATATGATCAAAAGATGTCAAAAATCATCTTTCTCACTATTTTCATTTCAATAGAAAAATAAAAACCCGATCAGTATGAAAACAAATCGGGCTTTTTGTCTGCAATCACTCAGACCAGAAAGTTATTATAATAAAAAACCTGTTTACCTCTCTCCAAATAAACAGGTTTAACTGCACAAACATCATCTAATCATTATATTTTCATTGCTTTATACCGCACACTCTACAGCCAAAATATTTCAAATAAATGAAACCTTAAGGCTTTTTTAACACAATTGAATACTTAATCATCATTACGTAAAAAGGTTAACTCATATTCATCATGCGTAATTTTAATCTTGGTATTGCGATAAGTCCGCTTATTTGGATCTAAAGATGAACTCATTACATTTTCTGCAAATTTTTTATTCGACATAAATTTTGCATAGAGCATATAACCAATACGGATTTTTTTAATGGCCTTTTCTTACCTTTTGCTTCATATTTATCTAAGGTTTCATCTAAAAAATCTAGATTTAATTCACTCATCCATTCCTCTCTATTTTATTCTCATTCGCCACATCTTTTTTAACCGATTCTTGTTTAAATAACCAGCAAAACCACTTTATTTTTTATTTTTGTCAGAAAACTTACTTTTATTGCGCTGGACTGGATACAACGAATCTTTCTCCATCAGTTGAAGTGATTTAAATTTAGCTTCAAACATAAAAAATCACCCTCAGGTGGTGTTAATGGTATCGATATAAAATGAACATTTGATGAAATAGATTAGATAGACATGAGAGCCGAATAGCTAAGCAGTACTGAAAAGCTGACAAAACCAATGATGCTGTCCGTTGTAATCCATGGCTAATTTAGGTCAGCAGCAAGAGTAGAGATTTTCCATAATAATGAGAGCGCTAAGCGCTCTCATCGAAAGTTTATAAAAGCTCTTCCTTCCCCATAAGGTGAATCATTCATTATGCTGAAATTTCAATATTGTTGTGGATCAATGCATCTTATATGCTCTTACTTAAAAAATTAAGATCCCGTATTCTTCAATTTTTGACAATGGGCTATGCAAATCCGTCATCTTATGCATCTATACGCTATAATTACGTCATATTTGCATAAAGCAAAACTGCTAGATCGGCTGCTAACTGTTTTCTATAGCCATTGCTGAACTTTGAAATATTGGAGATTTTTTGAGTGGAAAAGCCAATTATCATTTTTGATATGGACGGCACATTACTGGATCTTGCCTATGATGATTTTATTTGGAATCATCAGCTTCCTATCCGTTATGCTGAACAACACCAGTGTTCTTTAGAACAAAGTACTCAGGCCCTGTTTCAGTTTTATCAAACCCATAATCATACACTCAATTGGTATTCTACGCGCTTTTGGACAGCCAAAGTCGGCGTAGATACACTCGCCTTACAGCAGGAATTTAAGCATAAAGTTAGCCTACGTGAAGGCTGTCTTGAACTTCTCGACTATTTAAAAAGTAACGGCTACCCTTGCTGGCTTGCCACTAATGCGGACTGTGAGGGACTCAAGTTCAAACTCGAACACACGAAACTAGCCTCATATTTCGATGTCATTATTAGCAGCGAAACCCTCGGTCATGCCAAAGAGTTTACTGAGTTTTGGCAACATCTCCATGAACGCCATCCTTTTGCAACCACACAGTGTTACTTTATCGATGACACTGAAAAAGTATTAAAAGGTGCTGAAAGTTATGGTATTCAAAACCTATTTACCATTGCTCAACCCTCATCACTAGGTCAAAGCAAGACATCCAGCCCTTATCCGATCTTAAATCAGCTCACCGATTTAATTCCTTATTTAGAGCAAGCTGAGGTCACGGCCAAATATGCGTAAATCCACTTTAGCGGAAGATGCTGTAGGCATGCGCATTGACAAATGGTTATGGGCAGCACGTTTTTTTAAAACGCGCTCCATTGCCAAAAATGCAATTGAGGGGGGCAAAGTTCACCACAATGGCGA
This sequence comes from Acinetobacter sp. BMW17, assembly GCF_001592855.1. Classification (NCBI taxonomy): domain Bacteria; kingdom Pseudomonadati; phylum Pseudomonadota; class Gammaproteobacteria; order Moraxellales; family Moraxellaceae; genus Acinetobacter; species Acinetobacter sp. BMW17. The sequence continues at coordinate 86,999 of NZ_LSOD01000020.1, read as the reverse complement.
ACGTGTCAAGGTGTCGAGAGAAGTTCGGGTTGGAATGGAACTCACCATACAGCAAGGTATTGACAAGAAAACCGTGGTGATCAAAGAACTCTCTGACGTGCGTGGCCCCGCTCCTGTTGCACAAAAATTATATGAAGAAACTGAAGTCAGTATTACACGACGGGAATTGATTGCAAGCCAAAGAAAGTTGCATAATCTAGCTCGACCTGATCATCGTCCAAGTAAAAAAGACCGACGCGATATCAGTAAGTTTAGACAAGAAAATGATCAACAATTTGACCAATATTGGTCTTATAATGATGATGAATGACATGCGTCATATTGTGTCGCACACGATCTGACTTTTATAGAAGATACAGACTAAATCTGTCACTATACTGAGCATATTCAGTAAATATCCGTGACATCGTTTTGAGGTTGTAAGATGGATGATAATAAAAGCAAGGCGCTCAATGCTGCGCTAAGCCAAATTGAAAAGCAGTTTGGTAAAAACACAGTAATGCGTCTTGGCGATAACACCGTACAAGCTGTTGAAGCGGTATCAACGGGTTCTTTGACACTTGATATTGCTCTAGGCATAGGCGGCTTACCGAAGGGTCGTATCGTTGAGATTTATGGTCCTGAATCTTCAGGTAAAACAACCATGACTTTACAAGCGATTGCCGAATGTCAAAAAGCAGGTGGTACATGTGCATTTATCGATGCAGAACATGCTTTAGACCCACAGTATGCGCGTAAACTTGGCGTAGATATTGACAATCTCTTGGTTTCTCAGCCTGACCATGGTGAGCAAGCACTTGAAATTGCAGACATGCTGGTTCGCTCTGGTGCCATTGACCTCATCGTTGTCGACTCTGTTGCAGCATTGACACCACGTGCAGAAATTGAAGGTGAAATGGGCGACTCACACATGGGTCTCCAAGCACGTTTAATGAGCCAAGCATTACGTAAAATTACAGGTAATGCAAAACGTTCAAACTGTATGGTGATTTTCATTAACCAAATTCGTATGAAAATTGGTGTAATGTTTGGTAGCCCTGAAACTACCACTGGTGGTAATGCGTTGAAATTCTATGCGTCTGTGCGTTTAGACATTCGCCGCGTAGGTCAGGTCAAAGAAGGCGATGAAATCGTTGGTTCTGAAACCAAAGTGAAAGTTGTCAAAAACAAAATGGCACCTCCATTCCGCGAAGCACTCTTCCAAATTTTATATGGTAAAGGCGTCAATCACTTAGGCGAACTTGTAGACTTGGCTGTTCAACAAGAAATCGTACAAAAAGCAGGTGCTTGGTATTCATACCAAGGCGACAAAATCGGTCAAGGTAAAAACAATGTGATCCGTCACCTTGAAGAAAACCCTCAGTTGGCTGAAACCATTGAGAAAATCATTCGAGAAAAACTACTGACGACTGCAAATGCTGCGCCTGTAGAAGAGAATGAAGAAGAGCCAGACTTTTTAGATGCTTAATTAAAAGTATCTAAAAAGATTAAATGTTATTACACGACATTTAGGCTTACACTAAGAAACGCCCTACGGGGCGTTTTGTTTATTCAGATCTATTTCATACCCAATTATGCCTAACTCAAAATTCCCCAAACTTCTTGACTATGATGCTCTCAAACAACAATTTGGTGAGGAGGAATCCCCTGCTACTCAATACGGCCACACGCAGGTAACACAAGAAACTGATGATGCTTTAGATTTTGATGAAGAGAATCAGCCCAAACCCACAGGTTTAACAGGTTCCCGTCTACGTTCTTATGCCTTTGCTGTATTAACACGTAAGGAATATTCAAAAGCAGAATTGATTGAAAAATTGGCCACATGGGCAATGCACCGTGAAGAAGTGATTACACTGGTTGAAGAGCTTTCAGCACAAAACTATCAGAGTGATCAACGAGTAGCTGAGATCACTTTATCGAGCCAAAAGCGTAAAGGCAAAGGCCCTAATCGCATTAAAATGGCGCTAAAAACCAAAAAGATTGACACTGGTTTAATTTTAGAAGAACTGAAAGAAACAGATTGGGTCGAACAAGCCTATCAACTCAAAGTTAGAAAGTATGGAACTGAGGTCGCAACAGATCCAAAACTAAAAGCCAAACAAATCCGTTTTTTAATGTATCGTGGCTTTGAAATGGATGCGATTATGAAAGCGATTTCGAGAAAAATTAAAGATTAAACGGCTATTTACCTGCACTACCCTACACATGATTGATCTATCATCTAGCTATATCAAGAAAACGTAAACAGACTTATCATCTATTAAACCTTAAATGCTAAAAATCTGATTTACTGCAGCTCATAAGCTGACCAAGTGATGCCTAAATTCCCTTGATGCAAGATCATGGTATAGGTGCCATCAATATTGGCATGATTGTACACACCCGATCTGACCTCGACCCTCTGGTTCCTGTCATTAGGCATCTGCACATCTAAATAATAATGCGAAAGCGAATGACGACGCGCGCCTACTCTCCAAACACCCTCGCTCTTCTCCTTATTTACGATCTGCACATCTTGAGAACTTAAAATACTATTATCATTTATGCTATTCACAATACGCACCAAACTCGCAGAATAAATACCAACAACAGGTATAGCAAGTGCGATCACCATGATCATTTGCCGCTTCATTTTCTGAGCAAACTTCTTTTTAAATACAATATATAGAGCGGATAATAGAAAGCTCATGCATATCAATGAATAAAATAAAAAAGCTAAATCGTAATGCTGGATAATACCCCTAAGAAATAAATAATTGCATACAAGCATAATCAGAAAAGACAGCACTTCTGTAGAGATTTTAGCCTTTTGCATATAAATAATATAAAAATTATGATGCTTTGGATAACTAAGGTATAGATAAACCAAAGCCATACCATGAAATAAAAGATCTGACCAATCAAATATAGGGGCTAAAAAGAAAATAATAACCGTCAATACATCTAAAATTTTTCTAAATCTTAATGCATATTTTAAATATTTGTGTTGCTGTTCACTGGAAATATTTTTTGTATGTTATTGTATAAAATTTTGTTCTTGTTCTCGTTTATTAACAACCTCAATATCTTCAAAATGTGCCATGAACATATTACAAATTCTTTTATATGACTCAAAATCTGAACTAATATTAACGATTTGATGATGCTGATCAATCAGTAGCAAACGACTTTTTTTTCTAAAAGATAAAATTTCATAGCCTTTTATTTCACTATAGAGCACTTTTTTAACAGTGAAAACTTTACGATAGAGAAGATGATCTTCATTAAAAACAATTTCGGTATTTATGCTTTCAAGCAACAAATAAAAAATGCAGAATAAAACACAGAGACAAGATACAACAAAGCCTATGACAATATAATTTAAAAAACCATTTGAAATAAAATATAGAATTGAGAAATAGATAAAAATAGTGGTCATTGTAAAAAATAGAAGAAAAAGCAGAATACTTTTCACTTTCTTAGAGTGATTCAATACTTACGACTAGACCTGCATCAATGCCATAGTAATCTTTCATTTTTATTCTTATATATTTATAAATATGGTGGCAACCCTACCAGCAAACCTTCGGCACATCATATTTCTACTACCGTTGCTACCTTCCGGTCCTGGCGGGGTTCGTAGAGTACAATTGCGAAGTAACCGGCAGGGCTACCATTGCAAGAACAGAGTATAGAGATTTTTCCCTAAGTTGCAAGCCTATAAACGACTTTTCAATAAGCATTTCATTCAATTGACTATTTATAAAACAAACTTAGAAAAAATCGCTCAATTATTGGTAACGACTAGGCTACATTCATTTACCTAAATATACGACAACAATGTAAAAGCTTATTGCAATTCATAACGTTGCCGTTTTTAATGGGGTAAATGAATTTCGTTTGATGTGTTCCCCATCAAAGCCTTATAACACGGATATTTTATGATGCTAAAGAAGCATAGCCTATGTGCCCTCACCCTAATTTGCACAACGCCTGTTTTCGCCAATATTCCAATTGAATCTCGCGGCTTAAGCCAAGCAACGAACAATAGTCTCAACTCAACCAGCATCGCAGTAGACACGGGTGCCAGCACAACAGCGACCAATATTAATTGGCAAATCATGCAAAAGAACCAACAATTAGAAAGTGATTTGCGTAGCTTACGCGGCAAACTTGAAGAACAAGACAACGAAATCGCTCAACTCAAACATGAGTTGGAAAACCGTTACGCTGACCTAGATCAACGCTTAGAGTTACTCCAGCAAAAAGTTGATCCTGAAGCAAGTACCACAACGGAGGATAGCCAACAGGATACTCCTCCCAGTAACACCACAATCACCAACGCCAGCAATAGCACAACCGCGGCCGCAGTAAATAAAGCACCTGTAGTGGTCAGTACGCAAAACACATCAGAGCCATCTGAGCTAGAAAAAGCCGCGTATACTGTCGCATTGGATGCCTATAAGCAAGGTGGTGCGAAGAAAGCGATTGCACCCATGCAAAATTTTATTAAAAACAACCCCAACAGTGTTTACATCAGCAATGCATATTTCTGGTTAGCGGAATTTAATTTAGCGATTGAACCTACCAACTATGCAGAAGCGAAAAAGAACTACGGGATTGTGGCAAACCAATACCCAAACTCTTCGCGTGCGCCTCGAGCCGTCTATCAACTCTACAATATTGCCAAAGAAGTGGATAAAAATACGGCTCAGGCCAACCAATACAAAGCCAAACTCCTTAAACAATATCCTAAGTCTGAAGAGGCCTCTTTCTTTAAAAAATAATTTTTCTATAGATATAAAAAAAGACACGCGAAGTGTCTTTTTTTATCTTTGGAATAAGCTTAACGCACAATGCCACGCTCTGACTGTTCTAACGAGTCAATAAGCAGCTGTACCTCAGCAACTTCAGGCAAAATTTCTGCACGGATACGTTCTAAAGCCTGCTCTGTCGTTAAACCTTCTTTATAGATTAGTTTAAATGCAGTACGTAAACCTTGAATCACATTTTTAGACCAACCTTTACGACGCATGCCTTCAACATTCATCGCAAAAGCATGTGCAGGATTACCAGAAACCATCACATAAGCAGGGACATCTTTTACAATCAATGATGCACCACCAATCATGCTATAAGAGTCAATCTTACAGAATTGGTGTATACCCGAGTTACCACCGACAATCACATAGTCACCAACATGAACATGACCAGCTACGCCGACATTGTTTGCAAAAATATTATGATCACCGACCACGCAGTCGTGCGCAATATGTGTATTCACCATCAATAAATTATGGCTACCAATCTTGGTTATACCGTGATCCTGAACCGTACCACGGTGTAAACTACAATGCTCACGAATTTTATTATGGTCACCAATTTCTAACCAGGTTTCTTCACCTGCATATTTTAGATCTTGGCAGACCTCACCCACGCTTGCGAATTGGAAAATTTCATTTTGTTCTCCAATACGCGTATAACCACCGACCACTACATGCGAATGTAACTGCGTACCCGCACCAATAGTGACATTTGGACCAATAATACAATACGGTCCAATCTTTGCATCTGCTGCAATCACGGCAGATGCATCGATGATTGCTGTTGGGTGAATAAATTCGTTATTGCTCATGATTGCTCTATTTTCTGATGCGAAACCATAATTTCCGCAGATGCTGCTACTACACCGTCAACAGTGGCAATACAATTATATTTGTAAATACCACGTTTCTGCATGACCAATTCTGATTTTAACACCAATTGGTCGCCTGCAACGACTTGCTTTTTAAAGCGAACTTTCTCTGCACCTGCAAACAAGAACAAAGAACCTTCACTTGGTTTCTCATTGTTCATGATGAAACCAAGAATACCTGAAACTTGCGCTAATGCTTCGACAATCAAAACACCAGGCATAATTGGATAATTAGGGAAATGGCCTTGAAGAAACTCTTCATTAATAGACACATTTTTATACGCCACAATTCCATTTTCAGTCACATCAACAACACGATCGACCAATAAAAAAGGATAGCGGTGTGGTAAGTACTCACGAATAGTTTGAATCGTCATTGGCAATTCAGGTTTCGTGAAACTAGTAGAATTCGACTCAGTCATCATATTTCTATTTACGCAATTTAATTGTTGATTCAAGGGACTCGATTTGAGCCTGCATATGATCAAGTTTTTTTACCAATTGGGTCAATGGCACATCTGCTAATTGTCTTAAACGAACAACGGTGCGTTTCCACTTTTGATTTTCAAACAGTCCAATTCCTGAAGAATACGTTCCGGCCACAGAAATATTATTTGTGACCATTGACATTCCAGTTAAAGTGACATTATCAACAATATTTAGGTGTCCTGCAATTGCAGACCCGCCACCTACGATGCAATTTTTGCCAATGGTTGTACTACCCGCAATTGCGGTATTGGCAGCAAAAGCAGAATTGGCACCAATTTTAGCGTTATGGGCGATTTGCACAAGGTTATCAATAATGACACCATCTTCCAAAATTGTGTCATCCAATGCACCGCGATCAATACTACAATTTGAACCAATCCGTACATCATTACCGATGATGACCGAACCCAATTGAGCAATTCGATGCCATTTCCCTTGATAAGGGGCAAAACCAAAACCTTCACTACCAATCACAGTATTGGCATGAATACGAACACGATCGCCAATTTTGCATGACATCAAATTTACATGCGATTCAATTAAACCGCTGCGGCCAATTTCAACCCCATCATGTATGCTGACATGTGAATGGATAATCGTGTCATCGCCAACAACGCAATTTGCACCAATGACCACATAATGTCCAATATAAGCAGTATCTGAGATGATTGCAGAAGGATGTATCTGCGCAGTGCTTTCGATGCCCTGTTCAGTGTGCTTAACCTCAAAAGCATGAGTTAAAATTGCAAAGGCTAAATAAGGATTGGCAACAACAATAAAGTTTTGATGTTCAACCAAGTGATCTTTCAGATCAGCTGTAACAATGAATGCTCCAGCTTTAGACTGCTGTGCTTGCTCTAAGTATTTTTCACCATTTACAAATGCAAGATGTCTAGATTCTGCCGAATCTAGACTTGCTAATCCATTAAGGATTAAATCAGCTTGACCTACACACTCACCTTGGACTAAACGAGCAAGATTTTCTAAGCGATACTGTTGAGGATTCATTGATTACTTAATTGCGTTAACCTTTTGAATCATTTTATCAGTTAAATCATACTTAGCGTCATAGGCAAGTGCTGAGTTTTTATTCAAAACAACATCTAATTGATTTTCTTTACGCAATTGTTCAGCAACTTGCTTCACACGACCATCAAATACACTACGTACTTGTTGAATAGAGCTTTGCACGCTACTTTGCATGGTTTGTTGCAAAGTATTGAACTCGTTCATTTTGGTTTGATACTGAGTCACCATTTTTTGCTTATCCGTAGCGCTCAGCTTATCACCTGTTTGTAAACGCTGTTGTAAGTCTTGAAGCTCTTTACTAAGTTGATCAAGCTTCGTACTTTGCGGTTGAATTTTCTGTTGAAAACTCGAATTTTGCTGTTTTAAATAGCTACTATTTTCAACAACACGCTCAAGATCCACTACACCATAGCCAGCAGCATTCACCACTGTAGAAGTTAATGCTGTAAGTGTTAAAGCTGTAAGAAATTTTTTCATATTTATATCTTTCATGTAGAGAAACGGTCGACCTTAGAAGGTACGACCGATTTCAAATTGAATGTTCTTTGTTTCATCGCCATCTTTATCATTCAATGGGTATGCATAGCTGAGAGACAATGGACCAATCATGGTAATCCAAGTAAAGCCTACACCCACGCTATAACGCATGTTATCAACATCGAAACCGAAGTTGTCTTTACAATATTGCTTAGAGTCTACATCAGCACCATTCACATAAATGGTTGAACTCGATACATTACATTGAGTATCAAAAACTTGTGCACCTTCAGCAAACAGTACTGGACGGACTTGACGTGTCCAATCCCCTTTAAATGGTAAAGGCAAAGCCAATTCTGTACCAAATTGAATCAACGCATTACCACCGACTTCTTCAGGGTCATAATCAACATCATCAGATTCACTGTACGTTACACCTGGATACTTTGGACCTAATGTGCTGTTGTCATAACCACGGACTGAACCAAAACCACCTGCATAGAAGTTTTTATAGAATGGTAAGTCATTACCATAGCCCAACTTACCATAACCGCGAAGTACGAAGTCTTTGCCTAATGGGAAATAAGCTTGAGCATCATAAGTCAGTTTTTGATATTCAACATCACTGCCTGGTAAGGCAATTTCACCATTTACACGATGTGACATACCTGATGTAGGAAACACTGGACGGTTTAAAGTGTTATATGACCAACCCAAGTTTAAGTTATACGTTAAGAAATCACCCTTAAACTCGTTATCAAATGATTCTGTTGCAGAACACTCACTAGTTGTCTCATCCCAATTCGCATCTGGACAATATGACCCTTTACTACCCGTTGCCTTTCCACCATTTGCCAATAAATAATCACGTACATAGGTCGATACATACGGACCTGTGGTGACTTCAGTTTGGTCGATGTTTAAACCTGCACTAATGCTTTGGTTTTCATCAATTGGATAACCGAAATTGATACCACCACCAAAACTATCCGTCACATAGTTGTTGACGTTATAGTCTTCATCCAACTTGGTTTTACGGTAGTACATGTTATAACCACGACGTACACCATCAATTGTAAAGTACGGATCAGTCACACTTAGGTTGTAGTAATCTTGTGTTTCTGAGCGTGATAAATCAATAGCAACAGAGTTACCTGTACCCATGAAATTGGTTTGACTTAGACCCGCTTGGAAGGTTATACCGCCGCTTTGCGAGAAACCAACTGCTAAAGTACTGGTACCTGAGTGCTGCTCTTCAACATTAATATTTAGATCAACTTGGTCGGCTGTGTTCGGAACACGTGCAGGCTTGATATCTACAGTCTTAAAGAAGCCTGTACGCTCTAAACGAACTTTAGATAAATCAATTTTCTCATTACTTGCAAGTGCACCCTCCATTTGGCGCATTTCACGACGTAATACTTCATCCGCAGTTTTCGTGTTGCCGGTAAAGTTAATACGACGCACAGTTACTTGCTGACCTGGATTCACATAATAATTTAAATCCACCAGATGAGTTTCTTTATCGATCTGAGGCACGACGTTCACTTCTGCATAGTAATAACCCGCATTACCGTATTTACGTAGAAGCAACTGTTTAACAGCATTCACTTTTTCTTGTGAATAGATATCGCCATCTTTATAAATTTGTAAAGCTTTCAGCTCTGCTGGGGTATATAAAGCATCGCCCAAAAATTTGGTTTCGCCAAATTTGAACTGTTCGCCTTCATCCACTGAAACTTCAACAAAAATATTCTTTTTATCTTCACTTAAATTTAAGCTTGAGTGATTGATATTAAAGTTGATATAGCCTTTGTTTAAATAAAGCGCACGTAAAGACTCTAAGCTTGCAGCCATCTTTTCACGTGCATAACGGTCATTACGTGAAATAATGGATGTCCAACCACTCTCTTTTACCGCAAACGCTTGTTCAATTTCGCTTTCTTTAAATACCGTATTACCAATAATATTGATATCTACAACTTTTGCAGCCTTACCTTCAACAAACTCAATCGTAAGGTCTACACGGTTGTTCGGCTTTGCCGTCGTCACAACTTTTACATCAGCATCATAACGACCTTGCTGCATGTACTGTTGTTCAAGCTCAGACTCAACCGTCTGTAGCGCTGATTTTTTCAGCACTTCACCTTCGGTAATCCCCATCTTCTTCAAGCCTTCTTCCAAGGCCTCTTTAGGAATGAGTTTATTACCTTTAAATTCAACTTTAGAAATCAGTGGGCGTTCGACAACTTTGAAAACCAGCGTATCACCCTGCTTTTCTGTTTTAATGTCATCAAACAAACCTGTTGCATATAAACTACGAATGGCATTGGCAAGTGCTGCATCGCTCACACGATCCCCACTATTCAACGGAATCATTCCATAGACATTTGCTGGCGTTAAACGAACAAGTCCATCAACCTTAATATCACGTACTATATAATCTTCTGCTGCATATACTTGTTGTACTGTTGCCATAGCACTGATGAGCGCCAAAGGCATAAATAAATGTGTGTGCTGCATGCCAGTTTTTTCCGATGTAAAATTTAATTCCGTATCTACGCTTTTTTACAAACGCATAAAATCATTGAATAGTGCCAAAAGCATCATACTTCCGAGCAATACCATACCAATTTTTAAACCAACCAATTGTATTTGTTCAGAAACAGGTTTACCACGTATTAGTTCTATAAAATAATAGACCAAATGTCCACCATCAAGCATAGGAATAGGCAATAAATTTAATATCCCTAAACTTACACTCATCAATGCCATAAATGAGATAAAAGTTTGCCAACCCATTTCCGCACTTTGTCCCGCAACTTTGGCAATGGTAATAGGCCCAGATAGGTTGTCTAAACCAATCAAACCGCGCACCATTTTCACAATCGAGTTCAAAATCATACTCGACAATTGACCAGTTTTATCCACCGCCATCATGAAGGCTTCAGCAGGATTATATTGTATCGTTTGTTTATATTCTGTAGGAATACTGATCTTTCCTGCGTCACTTTGTACACCCAAGACACCAGAAACCTTGCCCATATTGTCGCGCTTACCTTGCGGCATCACCTCAAGTTGTACTAATTTATTTTGACGAAGCACATCAATTTTTAACAATTTCTCAGGTGAAGCTTGAACCACTTGTACCACATCAAACCAATCATTCATCTTGATGCCATCAATCGCGACAATTTTGTCACCTTGTTGCATACCCTGACGAATGGCTGCACCATCTTCGCTCAACTTAGTCACGACCGCAGGAATTTTAGGTCGATAAGGCGTAAAACCCAGAACATCAAGCGGAGACTGTGTTTGATCTTTCAAGAAGTTTTGAATAGGCAAACTAAACGTTTTAACTTGTCCCGCACGTTCGGCCTGAATTTGGATTGATCCCGTTTCACCCACACGATCAACCAAGGCAAAATTCAACTTCTCCCAAGTGGGTGTCGTTAAGCCATCAACAGCGGTAATTTTATCACCCACTTGCATTTGAACTTGTGCTGCAGGTGTATGAGGTAACACTTTACCCACACGTGTATTCAACTGCTCTTGTGCAGGTAAAAACAAAATCCAAAACAGTAAAATGGCGAAGGCCAAGTTAATCAATGGGCCAGCTGCAACAATTGCGATACGCTTCCAAGGTGACTGACGATTAAATGCTTTGGGCGCATCCTCTTCAGCAACATCACCTTCACGCTCATCCAGCATTTTGACATAACCACCCAAGGGCAATGCCGAAAGCTGATATTGTATACCTGACTTTTTAGAGGTCCACTTTAAAACCGTTGGTCCAAAACCAATGGAATAAACTAAAACTTTTACGCCCAATTTACGCGCAACAAAATAGTGCCCAAACTCATGTATTGCAATAAGTGGGCCTAAAAGCAAAATTGCCGCAACAATCATAAACAAGGCGCTCATGCTTAAATTCCTATATTCACCACATATTGCTGAGCAACATGACGTGCGTTTTGATCGGCTTCTAAAATAACATCAAGTTGTGTTGCTGCTTGACGTGGGATGGTATTCAAAGTGTGTTCAACAATAGCAGGAATCTGCATAAACCCCACCTGTTGATTTAAAAATGCAGAAACCGCAATTTCATTGGCTGCATTTAAAATCGCAGGGGCTGTTCCCCCAGTTTTCATCGCTTGACGTGCCAAGCTTAATGCCGGGAATCGATGTGTATCTGGCGCTTGAAAATCCAACTGATGATTTTTAAATAAATCTAGAGCTGGAACATGGGTTTGAATACGCTCAGGCCATGCCAACGCATGTGCAATCGGCGTACACATATCAGGATTTCCCATTTGCGCCAATGTTGAACCATCCACATATTGCACCATGGAATGAATAATACTCTGCGGATGCACAACTACTGTAACAAAATGTTCTTCGATTGAAAAAAGATGACAAGCTTCAATCAGCTCTAACCCTTTGTTCATGAGGGTCGCAGAATCAACCGAAATTTTCTGCCCCATGGACCAATTCGGATGTTTGCACGCCTGCGAAGGCGTTACATTATGTAATTCATCTAAACTATGTTTTAGAAATGGCCCGCCTGATGCAGTCAGAAGAATACCAGAGACTCCGAGTTTCGGCTGTCCGTGACGCTCAGCTTGTAAATAGGTCGGCGGCAAGCATTGGAAGATTGCATTATGCTCAGAATCTACAGGAAGTAAAAGAGCCTGATGATCATGAGCAGCCTGCATCATGATGTCACCCGACATCACCAGTGCTTCTTTATTTGCCAAAAGGACACGCTTTCCTGCTTTTACCGCTGCTAGGGTCGGCATTAAACCTGCCGCACCCACAATCGCCGCCATCACCACATCCACTTCTGGATGTTCAGCAACTGCGATGAGGCCCGCCTCATCCGCCAAAATTTCAATGCTTTGCAAATTGGCTGCGACAAGTAGTTGGCGTAGTTCATCTACTTTTGCTTGAGGTACAACTGCAATTTGCGGTTGAAACTGCTGACAAATATCAACAAGCTCTTGCATCCGACTATGTGCAGTAACAGCAAACACAGAATAGCATTCAGCATGTTGTTGCAATATTTTTAAGGTGCTCTGCCCAATCGAACCTGTAACACCTAAAATACAAACAGATTGAGACATTTACAAATCTACGCCAATAAGTTTTAACATATATACACCCGCAGCAAAGATAGGTGCAGCAGCCAGTAACGAGTCAATACGATCCAACACCCCGCCATGCCCTGGCAAAATACGACCTGAGTCTTTAATTCCAGCACGACGTTTAATCATAGACTCAAACAAATCGCCGAGCACCGAACTAAATACAGTGACTACAGATAAAATAAGAAATAATAAATGCTGTGCGTAAGTTAAGTCTAAATAGAGGATTTCAACAGCGACCACAATGATCATGGCCGTAATCACACCACCATAGAGACCTTCCAAAGATTTATTTGGACTCACTTCAGGTGCAAGTTTACGTTTACCCAGTTTACGCCCAACAAAGTATGCCCCGCTGTCAGCACCCCATACCAATAAAAACAGGTACATCAGCCACCATGGAGACATCTTCCAGAGTGCAAAAATAGCGGTCACTGCTGAAGATATCAGAACAATCCCGACCACCTTAAGGGTTGAATTATACCAAGCATCATAATTTGGATAAGATTTAACCCAATACAGACTGAGCAACCAACATAGGATAGAGGCAGCCCAAAGTAGAAGCGCAATATCGTTAAAGTATAAGGCAAGTGTAGCAAGGCCAGCACTGAGTAAACCAAAACCCCACGCTAGAGGTTTATTAACATTTTTTGTTGTACGGGGCATGAGTTTAAACCACTCATAGCCTGCAACCCCTGCCGCAATAATCATCAGCACAAACATTGGATAGTGTGACTGGGTTGCAAACATACAACTCAGTACAACGGCCACCAAAACCAATGCGGTTATAATCCGCTCTAACATTTATTAGTTCTCAATTTTATCTTGTAGAATTTGTTCCGTCGTTTTCCCGAAACGACGTTCACGCCCACCAAATACAGCTAAGGCGTCATCAAACTCTTCTACACTGAACTCTGGCCAAAGAGTCGGAGTGAAGTAAAGCTCTGCATAAGCTGCTTGCCACAACATAAAGTTCGATAAACGAAAATCCCCACCTGTACGAATCAATAGATCCACAGCGGGTAAATCACTCAAACTTACGTATTGGCCAAAAATATGTTCATCAATTTGCTCAGGATCTAACGCTTGAGATTGAACAACAAGTGCAATCTGCTTAGCCGCATGCGCCATATCCCACATCCCACCGTAACTAATTGCGATGGTCAAAGTCATCTTGTCGAAATTAGCAGTGTCTTGTTCGGCATGCAACATTAAGTCACGCAATTGCGGAGATAATTTAGAACGATCACCAATAAAACGTAAAGACATTTGATATTGATGCATACGAGGCAACTGTTCATGAATCGTGTCTTCCAACAGTTTCATGAGCAAATCAACTTCAGCTTGAGGGCGCTTCCAATTTTCACTCGAAAAAGCAAAAACGGTTAATGCTTGAATATTTTTTTTTCGACAATGCTCTACAATCGGGTCAAGGACATTTTTCCCTTCACGGTGACCATCGCCCTTTTGCATTGCATTTTTTTTGGCAAAACGATTGTTGCCATCCATGATGATGGCAACATGTTTTGGAAGAGTAAGCTTATCTTCTGAATCGGTCATTATACAAATTAGACCTTCAACAACTCAGCTTCTTTATTCGCAAGACGTTTGTCAATTTCAGCAACAAACTTATCTGTGATTTTTTGAATATCATCAGATGCACGACGCTCATCATCTTCAGAAATTTCTTTTTCTTTCAACAATGCTTTGATGTCGCCCAGTACATCACGGCGAATATTACGTACTGCAACTTTTGCATTTTCAGCTTCGTTACGCGCAACTTTTTGCATGTCACGGCGTGTTTCTTCCGTCAATGCAGCCATTGGAACACGAATCGCATCAGCTGTAATTGGGTTTAAGCCCAAATCTGATTCACGGATGGCTTTATCAATTGCTGCAACCATGGTGCGTTCAAATGGCTGAACCAACAATGTACGCGAGTCTTCAACACCCACGTTTGCCACTTGGTTTAATGGCACATCTGAGCCATAGTAAGGAACCATTACCCCGTTTAAGATAGATGGATGCGCACGTCCAGTACGAACCTTGGCAAAACCGTGTTCTAACGAGTCAAGTGACTTGTTCATACGGTCTTCTGCGTCTTTTTTAAGATCGTTAATCATGTGATCTTCCTTACTTAATTCGAAAAGATATAAATTCTAAAATAGTGTGTAGTATAGAGAGCTTTCGAGGTCACGTACATTAGTTCGTTACGTGAGTACCCTCTTTTTCACCCATAACCACTGAAAGCAGTGAACCTGCTTTATTCATATCAAAGACTTGAAGCGGTACATTATGGTCACGGCATAAGCAAATCGCTGTTAAATCCATCACACCCAATTTCTCATCTAACACTTGGTCAAAAGTTAAGGTGTCATATTTAACAGCATCATCATATTTGCTTGGGTCTTTGTTGTAGACACCATCAACTTTCGTTGCTTTTAGGATCAGGTTGGCTTCAATCTCGATACCACGTAAGCATGCTGCTGTATCTGTGGTAAAGAACGGGTTACCTGTACCTGCGACAAACACACAAACTTCACCTTGTGTTAGGTGACGAATCGCATCACGGCTTGAGTATGATTCAACCACAGCACCAATTGGCAAGGCTGACATCAAACGGGTTTTGATATTACGACGTACCAAAGCATCACGTAATGCCAAACCATTCATCACGGTTGCAAGCATACCCATTTGATCACCCGTTACACGACCAACCAAACCATCTTTTTGTAATTGACTACCGCGATATAAGTTACCACCACCCACAACAATCCCGACTTGCACACCCAAACCAACCAAGTGCGCAATGGCCAAAGACATTTGATCAAGTACTTGAGCATCAATACCCATATCTTTATTTCCAGCCAATGCTTCGCCAGAAAGTTTCAGTAAGATGCGTTCAAAACGTGGTTTTTTAGAATCCAACATCGCAATAACTCCAATATCTAAATTTTAAAATTTTATTTGTGTCTTAATTCGATTTAATCGAAATCAATTGTGCATACAGATCATATTCATCTGCATCGGTAATTTCGACTTCTAGCAAATCGCCTGATTTAATCTGGCTTTTATCAATATCTTCCACAAAGACATTGCCATCAATTTCAGGAGCATCTGCGTATGAACGTGCAATCCCAACTGGGAATTCTTCATCCAGTTCATCGACCAGCACCGTCATTTTCTGACCAACACGCTTTTGAAGTTTTGCAGCAGAAATAGTCTGTTGCACTTCCATAAAGCGCTCATAACGCTGTTGCTTAATCTCTTCAGGCACGTGATCTGGCAAGTCGTTTGCTGTCGCACCCTCAACAGGTGAATACGTAAAGCAGCCTACGCGATCAAGTTGTGCTTCTTTCAACCACTCAAGTAAGATTTCAAAATCTTCTTCAGTTTCGCCAGGGAAACCCACAACGAAGGTTGAGCGAATCACCAAGTCAGGACATTTTTCACGCCACAGCTTTAAACGCTCAAGTGTATTTTCACTATGTGCAGGTCGTTTCATTAGTTTTAAAACTTTTGGGCTGGCATGTTGGAATGGAATATCCAAATAAGGCAAAATTTTGCCTTGTGCCATCAAGTCAATCACTGCATCCACATGTGGATATGGATATACATAGTGCAAACGCACCCAAATACCGAGTTGACCTAAGGCCTCACACATGTCATAGAACTTTGTCTTAACAGGTTGACCATTCCAAAAGTCTAATTTGTATTTGGTATCGAGGCCGTAAGCAGAAGTATCTTGGGAGATAACGAGTACTTCTTTTACACCGGCACGTTTAAGCGCAGCCGCTTCTTCTAAAACAGAACCGACTGGGCGAGACACTAAGTCACCACGCATACTTGGAATAATGCAGAAGGTACAACGATGGTTGCATCCTTCTGAGATTTTTAAGTACGCATAATGCTTTGGCGTTAAACGAATCCCTTGTTCTGGAACAAGGTCAATAAATGGGTTGTGTTTTGGTGGCTCAGGCACGTATTGGTGCACGGCTTCCATCACTTCTTGATATGCAGCCGCCCCTGTCACTTTTAAGACATTTGGGTGCATTTGGCGAATTTTGTCTTCGTCTTTACCTAGGCAGCCCGTAACGATTACACGCCCGTTCGCACTCATGGCTTCGCCAATGGCATCTAAAGACTCTTGCACTGCAGATTCAATAAAACCACAGGTATTTACAACAACTAAATCCGCACCATCATAATCTGATGCTACATCATAACCTTCAGTCTTCAACTGAGTTAAAATTCGTTCGGAATCAACCAATGCCTTAGGACAACCTAAAGAAACAAAACCGACTTTGGGGGATTTCATGAATCTGCGCTCCACTAGAATGCGCGTATTGTATGTCTTTTCTGTTTATAAAAACAGATCGATTCCACACTCTTTGTTTAATGCACCAAAATAAAACCAACACTGTAGTAGAATTAACATAACGCACCATTTTAAGTCACTTTCAGTTTACTTGATTTTTAGAATCCGCTATATCTTTAGCTAATCGTTCATTTACAGCGCATTCCGCAAAAAAAGTGTGCTTATTTCACTATACAAAATCAAAGTTGGCGTGCATTTTGCTTTATTTGCATCAATTCAGTCCGCTATTTGGAACGGTTAATGCTTTATCAAGATGCCATTGCGCTATTTTAATACAGGATACATTCGCTAATGGATCACCCTATTTCTATCGACTATCGCCTTTTAGTGGACAATTTGACCACTGCGATTTTATTGGTCGACAGTAAATTAAATATTTTTTACTTAAATTCCTCTTGCGAAGCATTATTTGATATCAGTCTTTTACGTGCCTCTGGTCAACCTGCGCTTAATTTACTCCATGCACCCAATGATGAGTTCAATACAGAAGAAGCACTTCTCAATACCTTAAACTCGGGACAACACTACACCCGCCGTGAAGCCATCATTAAGGTCAACTTTAAAGATATTCATGTTGACTATACCGTGTCACAGCTAAATTCAAATAAACCCTACCATCCTTTGCTTTTAATTGAGATCAATCCGATTGATCGGATGCTCAAAATTTCCAAGGAAGAAAACTTCTTACAACAACATCAGGTTGCACGCCAACTCATTCGCGGTGTTGCACATGAAATTAAAAATCCGCTAGGCGGAATTCGCGGCGCTACACAATTGTTAGCGCGTAGCCTCAATGATCCGCAATACAGCGAGTTCACCGACATTATTATCAGTGAAGTCGATCGCTTACGTAATTTAGCAGACACCATGCTTGGTTCTCGTCAACTCCCAAGTTATGAGTTGGTCAATGTACATGAACCTTTAGAACGTGTTCGCTCACTCATTACCAACCAAACCAAAAAGAAAATTAAGATCACCCGTGATTATGATTTGTCATTACCTGAAGTGATGGCCGATCGTGATCAACTGATACAAGTTATGCTGAACATTAGCGTCAATGCAGTGCAAGCCATGACTGAAAATAAAGAGTTCTTTGTCGACCACCAACCTGAACTAATGTTACGCACCCGTATTCAACGTTTAGTGACCATCAATGGTGTACTGCAACGCTCTGTGGTACGGATTGATATCGAAGACAATGGTCCGGGCGTTCCAGAAGAAATTTTAGAATCCGTGTTTTACCCACTGGTCACGGGTCGTGCTAAAGGCACAGGACTGGGTTTAAGTATTGCGCAAAATATTATGCATCAACATAACGGAATGATTGAATGCCAATCTGTTCCCGGAAAAACAACTTTTAGCTTATATATACCTTGGGAGTTAAACCATGTCGCGAAATAAAATATGGGTAATTGATGACGATCGCGCCATGCGCTGGGTGCTGGAAAAAACGTTCAAAGAAGAAGGTTTTGACGTCACAAGTTTTGAAGAAGCTCAATCTGCTTTAGACCAACTCAGTTTAGATGCACCCGATGTGATCTTGACCGATATTCGTATGCCCGGCATAGATGGCTTAACTTTTTTAGCGAAAGTTAAAGCCAACTATCCTGATCTACCTGTCATTATTATGACGGCTCACTCTGACCTAGAGTCTGCTGTTTCAAGTTATCAAACAGGCGCATTTGAGTATTTACCCAAGCCTTTTGATATTGATGAAGCCTTAGCTTTAGTGAATCGTGCGATTTTGCACATCACCAAAATGCAGCAGCAAGAATCGGCAAAAACGGTACCACCGATTCAATCGACCGAAATCATTGGCGAGTCTCCTGCTATGCAGGAAGTCTTCCGCGCGATTGGTCGTTTGTCTCAATCACACATTACAGTGTTAATTAATGGTGAATCTGGTACAGGTAAAGAGTTAGTTGCGCATGCGCTACACCGCCACTCACCACGGAGCAGCAAACCTTTTATTGCACTCAACATGGCCGCGATTCCCAAAGACCTAATTGAAACAGAGCTTTTTGGTCATGAGAAAGGTGCATTTACTGGCGCCAATACCCAGCGCCAAGGTCGCTTTGAACAGGCCAATGGTGGAACGCTGTTTTTAGATGAAATTGGCGATATGCCTTTTGAAACACAAACGCGTTTACTGCGTGTCTTGGCTGATGGCGAGTTTTACCGTGTTGGTGGGCATATCCCAGTAAAAGTAGATGTACGTATTGTCGCGGCAACGCACCAAGACTTAGAAAAATTGGTACATGATGGTCGTTTCCGTGAAGACTTATATCACCGTCTGAACGTGATTCGCATTCACATTCCAAAACTGGCGCATCGTAGCGAAGACATCCCAATGTTAGCGCAACACTTCTTGGCACGTGCAGGCAAAGAATTAGGTGTAAGCCCTAAAATCCTTCGTCCTGAAACGCAAGAATATATGCAACAGCTGCCTTGGCAAGGAAACGTACGTCAGCTCGAGAACACTTGCCGCTGGTTAACGGTCATGATTACAGGACGTGAAGTTTATCCTGAAGACTTACCATCAGAGCTGAAGCAAATTCCAATTACCCGCTCAGGTGAAGATGCGCAAGCCGCGCAAAACTTAGATCGGATTGCAGTCCACCATTGGGATGAGTTGTTGGGTCAATGGGCTGTGCAAAAGCTGAAAAACGGCGAGATGAAAATTCTCGATATCGCAACCCCAATGTTCGAACGCACATTGATCATTGCTGCGCTGCAACAAACCCGTGGCCGTAAACGGCATGCGGCTGAGTTACTCGGTTGGGGGCGCAACACCCTTACGCGTAAACTCAAAGAACTAGGTATGGATACCGCAGATGATGAAAGTGAAGAAGAAGTTTTAGAAAACTAAAAGTAGATTTTTCCTCATAACCAACCCAAAATAAAAGCGCCACAATGGCGCTTTTATTTATTAAGCCGTAAAACCTAAATAGCGTGAATAGCCTTCAACACCAAGTGGTGCTTTTAACATGATAAATTTTGGGTAACTGGCTTGAGTTAACTCTTCAAACATAATCACTTGATCATCATGTGCATGGAGATCATCAACACTGCGCTGCATGGTCGCTTCAAATTCATCTGTGATATATTCAAAACCAATGTCCATCGCAATAAATAAGGTATGCTCACAAGGCTGAACGTATTGTTCCTGAGACCAATCAATTACCTGTTGTTGGCAGTGTGGACACGCTACGGGATCTGTCGCTTCACAGTCTAGTGGGATCAATTGATAAGTCATAATTTAGCTTTTAAACAAAGATGCTGCGAAGTTTAGCATAGGATAAAGTACCTAGAATAATCATGTCGACTTTAGAAAAAGCCATTGCACTGGCTGCAACCCAACATGCTGGCCAACTCGATAAGGGCGGACAACCTTACATCTTGCATCCACTTCGCCTCATGTTGCAATTTTCCAATCCCACCCTACAAATCATTGCGGTGTTGCATGACATTTTGGAAGACACCGCAACGACTGCTGAAGACTTAAAAGCGCTTGGCTTTAGTGCCGAGATTATTCAAGCCATACAAGCACTGACCAAACAAACTGGTGAATCACGTTTGGAAGCGGCTAAGCGCACTGTATTAAACCCTCTTGCAACCCAAGTAAAATATGTCGATGTACTCGATAATATGAACCTTACGCGCATAAACAATCCAACAGCACACGACTTTGCACGACTTGAAGAATATAAAGTGGTGCTTGAAATACTCAAACAAGCGAAAACTCAGCGAAACCCTTAAAATAGCTGAGTATTTTCAATTAAATCTCTACAATTTCAAAATTGACAAACTGCAACGATCACTTTTTAATTAAGCCTATCGTTGCACAAATGGACATGGTGAATGTTAAGCGATTTAGATGATTTTTATTGTTTTGCTCAAGTGGTTGAACATGGTGGTTTTAGCGCAGCCGAACGCGCAACAGATATTCCTAAATCCAAGCTCAGTCGACGCGTGTATAACCTCGAAGAACGATTGGGTGTACGCCTAATTCAACGCAGCTCTCGACACTTCGCAGTGACCGATATTGGCATGAACATTTACCGTCATGCGCAAGTGATGATGAATGCTGCACAAGCCGCACACGACTTGGTCGATCATCTCAGTTTACAACCGCGTGGTGTCATTAAACTCAGCTTGCCTGTATCGATTGCACAAAACGAAATTGCACGTATTTTACCGAGCTTCTTAAAAACCTATCCCGAAATTAAAGTACAAATGATGGTGACCAATCGCCGTGTGGATATTATCAACGAAGGTTTTGATATCGCGCTGCGGGTTCGCTCCAATCTAGACGATGATCCAAGTTTGGTAATTCGTAAATTTGAAAATATCGAGCAGCATTTATTTGCCAGCCAAGCTTACTTAAATGAATTTGGCGAACTGAAACAACCTGAAGATTTAAGCCAACATCATATACTGAGTATGGTTGATGAGCATTTAGATCAACATATCATCGTGCATAATGATGCACAGCAACAAAAAAAAATACGCGTCAACCCTGTGGTGATGGGCTCTGATTTGAGTATGTTGGCTCAACTGGTCCGTAAAAACTGCGGCATTGCCTTACTTCCAGATAGCATCGTACAAGATATGGTGAAAAGTGGTGAGCTGGTTCGTGTCCTGCCCGACTGGAAAGCACCACACGGTATTTTTCATGCGGTGTATCCTTCACGCCGTGGTTTACTGCCTGCTGTCCGTGTGTTTATTGACTATTTAATTGAACACCTTAGCTCAAATAAATCACTTTAAACCCTACACATGCTCAATGACATTGAGCCAATCCATGTGGCAAAAAAAAGAGCTTAACCGAGGTGGATAAGCTCATAAACTTTCAAAATAAGAAACTACAGCGAGTATCTTGGAAACAATTTTAGTGACAAAATGAAGTCTAGACCAATAGCTTGCATGTATAAGTTTTAATCAGATAATATCAAAAATACGATAACTAAAGGGGTTCAGAAATATCAGTGATTGCTTTTAAGACTTAATTTAGCTTTTAAGTCACAAAGCTAGACCAAAGTCTAAAATTTAATCAACGACAAAACATCAACTTAAATTTCTGGATAACTGCCCGTACCTTCAGGCCAAGGTGATAGTAACTCAAAACCGGTTTCAGTCACGAGTACCATATGCTCCCACTGCGCAGTTAAAGACTTATCTGCAGTCACGACTGTCCAACCGTCCTTGAGCTCTTTGACATGCGCTTTGCCCATATTAATCATCGGCTCAATCGTAAACACCATGCCCGCTTTAAGCTGCATCCCCTTACCTGGTTGACCATAGTGCAATACGCTTGGCTGTTCGTGATAAACCTTGCCGATACCATGACCACAATACTCGCGTACCACACTATAACCTTCACGGTGCGCAACAGTTTGAATGGCATAACCAATATCACCAAGCGTTGCACCTTGCTTCACAGCATGAATACCTGCAACCATCGCCTCATAAGTCGTATCGACTAGCTTTTTGGCTTCCGGTTTCACTGTACCCACATAGTACATACGACTGGTATCACCAAAGTAGCCATCTTTAATAATCGCCACATCAATATTAATAATATCGCCATCTTTGAGTACAACATTCGGCGATGGAATACCGTGACAGACCACTTCATTTGGAGAAATACAGGTGGTTTTGGTATAGCCATGATAACCAATATTGGCAGGCGTCACTTTTAAGGTATTTACAATGAAGTCATGACAAATATCATCCAGATATTCAGTCGTGACACCCGGCTTTACATGCTCACCAATCATCGCTAAAACTTCGGCAGCCAAACGACCAGATATACGAAGTTTTTCTACATCTTGTTCAGTTTTTATGCTCACATTTAAGCCACGCATTGAAATATCCTCAATTATGAAGTCGCAAGTATAGACCTTTTCTCAATATTTTTGTTCAAACTTAAATCTTAGGGTAGCCTCCAACAACCAGCCTTTAAAAAATTTGTGTAATTTTAAAGCATTTGCACTACAACTTTTAATTTAGGAAAAATAGCGCCTCAAGCTTTTAATATTTATATTTTTGTATTTTAAAATGGATAATCAATCACATATATCAACCTATTTTTTACAAGTTGATATATTCACTTTTCATCTTATAAAAAAATTTAATACCACCCATGAAATAAATTAGCCAAAAAAACACATATGCACTAAAATCTTCCCCTTTGTTCAACTCGATCTCCCTTTTATGACAAGTCTGCGTACTCGGGATATTGTTGCTTTGGGTTTTATGACTTTCGCACTCTTCATTGGTGCGGGCAACATTATCTTTCCACCGATTGTGGCTCAACAAGCGGGTGAGCATGTATGGCTAGCAGCTTTTGGTTTCTTAATCACTGCTGTAGGCTTACCTGTAATCACCATTATTGCGCTGTCACGTGTCGAAGGTTCGATTCAAATTTTAAGTTCACCTTTGGGTAAAATAGCCAGTCTCATTTTAACCATTACGTGTTACCTAACTGTCGGACCACTCTTTGCGACACCACGTACTGCAACCGTTTCTTATGAAATTGGTTTTTCATCTTATCTTGGAACATCAAGCAGCAGCTTGCTGATCTACAGTGCAATCTACTTTAGTGTAGTCACCCTCATTTCACTGTATCCAAACAAGATTTTAGATACGGTTGGCTATGTACTCTCGCCACTAAAGATTTTATCTTTGACCATCCTTGGCATTGCGGCGATGATGATTCCAACGGGTTTCGTTCCGCCAGCCATCAATAATTATATCGACAGCCCTGTTTCTGAAGGTTTTGTAAATGGTTACTTGACCATGGACACTTTAGGTGCTTTGGTTTTTGGTATTGTCATTATTCAAGCAATTCGTTCACGCGGTGTCAGCAACCCTAAACTGATTACACGTTATGCGGTTATTGCAAGTATTATTTCTGGTATTGGTTTAACTGTAGTTTACCTCAGCTTATTTAAACTTGGCCTTGGAAGCCATGAAGTCGCAGCAAATGCGAGCAATGGTGCAGTGATCCTGCATGCATATGTTCAACATGCATTTGGTGACTCAGGTTCTATCTTCCTTTCTGCCATGATTTTTATTGCGTGTATGGTTACTGCGATTGGCCTGACCTGTGCGTGTGCTGAATATTTCAGTTCAATCACTAAAATTGGCTATAAAGTTTGGGTCTTCATTCTGATTGGTTTCTCTTTCATTATTTCCAACTTAGGTTTAACCAAACTCATCGCCTTTTCTGTGCCTGTTTTAAGTGCAATTTATCCACCTGCAATTGTAGTGATTATGCTGAGCTTTGGCTGGAAATTCTTTAATCATCCTCGCCGAGTGATCGCACCTGTTACCGCAGTGTCTTTGGTCTTTGGTATTCTAGATGGTTTAAAAGTTGCGAACTTTGAACTGCCTTATGCGCTGACTCACTTACCTCTTGCAGAACAAAACCTTGCATGGCTTATCCCATCATTGGTGGTTTTTGTAATTGCTGTTGTAATCGACAAAGTGAAAAAGTAAGCAAAAACTGATGTTGTTAAAGTCTGGTTTTACCCAAACCTGATTTTAAGCATGATCAATATTTGTTACATTTTATCCAAATGGACACATATTGTTTCATTTCTTTCTACATCAGTTTTTATACATACTGACACATTTCATATACACCGCTAAAGTCGTATATCAACACCTTCATATCTCTTATAAATTTAATATTAGAAAATAAAAAATTCTTTAAAGCCTGTCCTAGCAAGCCATTCATGGCATCAATATTGCTTTATACAATCTATGTATAAGCTTACATGCATCATTTATTTGTCACCTTATACGGTAACGAAATACTATTTATTCACTAAAAAAATGCTACACACATATTTTCTGATTGGTATAGCATAATTTCTCTGAAAAATAGTTGTTTTTGCTCTTGATCAACGCAAGTTTTAGCAGTACAACATTAAGAACTAATCCGACTAAACACATTGGTTTTTAGTCAAAAACTCAAGGAGGGATGGAGATGTTATCATTACATTTCAACAAGCAAGTCTTCATTAACGCTCTGAAGGCAAACAAGAATATGGTGACGTATTTAAGTACCACCATTGCCCTAATGGTCATTATGATCATGCATGGCTTAATTCAAGGTAACCTTAAAGCTGAATATTTTGCTTATGCTATCGTCGTATCATTTGCCTTTTATTTATGGGCAGTCGTCGATCAAAAATTCCGAAAGGCCACACAGTCAATTGACTAGCAAACAGGTGGATGATTAGTCATCCACCTTTGTAACAGTATAAAAATTAAAAAAAACTATAAGAACAACTTAAAATAAACCTAAAAACATTCCCCACAACAAGCCCAACGTCGCTACAATTTCCCCCACAACCAATGCCATCATTGCCATCTGCATGATTGATTTGGGTAAAGTCCATTTGCCTAAAACATGTGGACTACGAAATTGGTTATTGGTGTCTTGCAATAGCCCATGCACAATATAGCTCAGTATCGAAAAGCTAAAAAAGAATAAATTAATTCCCACAAACAGCATATTCACAGGTTCAGGCCAGACTGAAATTGCGGCCATTACCGCAATAATTAAACTTGCAGGTGCATATAGCAAACTGCTGCGGTGTGCGATATCAACATAATAGTGCGCGCGAAACTGTGGTGAATGGCGAATTTGTGCATATTTCCATACCCCTGTCAGCATTCCAACAAACAGAAAAATCCCACTAAACAAAAGTGCAAATTTTACCGACATATCTAATTCAACAAACTGCATGTGTTTTCCTTTTTTATTTTCACCCTATTCTATACAGATCTACTTGACTTCAAAGTCATAGATTAGACAAGTTTCTTTTTGGAACTTAGGTAGAGTAGAAAAAAAATTCAATGCTTAACCTATTATGCAAAATTACGAAACTTTAGCTATTACCTGCTCTGACCATTATTCACTCAGTGGGCGCTTTTATGCAGCCCAAGGTACACAACAAGCCCTACCTGTTTTAATCTGCCCTGCCACAGGTATTACCCAGCAGTTTTACCACCATTTTGCATCATGGCTTGCAGAACAAGGCTATGCCGTTTTGGTTTTTGATTTTCGCGGCATTGGTGAGTCTCTGCATGAACCACTTAAAAAGTCGAAAGCCAGCATCGTGCAATGGGGGCAATTGGATATCCCAGCGGCAATTGAGGTGTTATTGAATAAGACCCAAGCGACACAAGTGATTTTGCTCGGTCATAGTGCAGGTGGGCAACTTTTAGGTATTAACCCAAACTATGAAAAAGTCGCAAAAGTTGTTGCTGTTGCAGGATCAACAGGTCACGTAAAAGATTTGAAAGGTCGTACTAAACTTCTGGCTCCTGTGATGTTTAAACTGATCTTTCCTATTGCACGTTATACCTTAGGTTACGGACCGACCAATGCCATTGGCATGGGCGAAAACCTACCCAAAGATGTGGCACGTGATTGGGCACAGTTTTGCAGCAAACCTGGTTATGTAATTAATGCCTTAGGCAAAACAGTACAAGATGATTTCCACCGTGATATTCGCTGTCCAATCACAGCCATTTGGGCCTCGGATGATGAAATTGCTACGCAACTGAATGTCAAAGGCTTACTCAGCCTTTACCCAAATGCACAAACAGATCAAATTGAACTCAAACCACAGGCATATGGTCACAAAGCCATTGGTCATATGGCGATGTTTAAGCGTTCCCATCAAAACATATGGCCTGAAATTGCAGCACAGCTTTCATCTTAAAGCAGTACATATCAAGCCAAGCCTGTCGCCAGCTCAAGCAGCACTTGCTTGACTGGCTTTATTTTCACCGCAAAATTGCAGCTTTCAGATAAAAACCAACGCTATTGATAAATTTAATTTCATTAATCAATAAATAAATATTATATTTCCACCACGAATTTTTATTAAGTCATAGTTCATGTGATGTCTATCGCATGTGCTAGAGATGGATGAATCATGTCTGCACAACAGCAACCCCAGCTTAAGCATGGGCTGAGCAACCGCCATATTCAGCTGATTGCTTTAGGCGGCTCTATTGGTACAGGCCTATTTTTAGGCATTTCGCAAACCATTAAACTGGCTGGCCCTTCCGTTATTTTAGGCTACGCACTGGCGGGCTTAATTGCATTTTTCATGATGCGCCAGTTGGGTGAAATGGTGGTTGAAGAACCAGTGAGTGGCTCTTTTAGTTATTTTGCCTATAAATTTTGGAGCCCTTTTGCCGGCTTTATGTCGGGCTGGAATTATTGGGTACTCAATGTCTTGGTCTGTATGGCGGAACTCAGTGCCATAGGCCTCTATGTCCAATATTGGTGGCCTGAAATTCCCACATGGATCTCAGCGCTTGGTTTCTTTGTACTGATCAATGCCATCAACCTGCTGCATGTCAAAGTCTTTGGTGAAACAGAATTTTTATTCTCCATGATTAAAATTCTCGCAATCATTGGCATGATTGGATATGGCGCTTGGTTACTGGCAAGTGGTCACGGTGGTGCACATGCTTCTATTTCAAACCTCTGGGCTCTAGGCGGTTTCTTTCCCAACGGGATTTCCGGCTTAATCATGGCGATGGCCATCATTATGTTTTCCTTTGGCGGGATTGAACTCGTTGGTATTGCTGCTGCGGAAACCAAAAATCCGACCACAACTATCCCTAAAGCAGTCAATCAAATTGTCTATCGTGTGTTGCTGTTTTACGTGCTTACGATCATTGTTCTGCTCTCATTGTTTCCCTGGAATCAAATCGCAGAAGGCGGTAGTACTTTTGTTTTGATTTTTGACTCCTTAGGTAGTCAAGGCGTTGCAACTGTGCTGAATTTTGTGGTCTTAACCGCAGCTATATCGGTGTATAACGGTACCAGCTATGGCACGAGTCGTATGCTGCTAGGTCTGGCAGAACAAGGCAATGCCCCACAGTTTTTAAAGAAAATTAACCACCGTGGCATCCCTTATGCAGCCATTTTATGCTCTGCATTGGTAACCTTACTGTGTGTTGTATTGAATTATATCTTCCCAGAAAAAGCCTTTAAACTGCTAATGAGCCTTGTAGTTTCAGCCATTGTGATTAACTGGATGATGTTGGCGTTGACCCATTTAAAATTCAAGCAACGTATGCTGGCATTGCAAAAATCAACCTTGTTTCCAACTTTGATTTACCCTATCAGCAACTATATCTGTATTGTATTTATGCTTGGTATTTTAGTGGTGATGTGGCTCACACCTGATATGCGAATTGCAGTAATGCTGATTCCACTTTGGATTGGCTGCTTAACTCTAACTTACTGGTTTAAACAAAGATCAAAAACGCAAAAAATACAATAAATAAGTCAGCAAACAGCGCCAATAAAAGGCACCCTTCCCTTTAAGGGCGCTGTCTGCAAATCAAAGCCAATTTCCCAAATGACTTTGATTGAATCACCTTATTGTAGTCATGACCAATGCAGAGTGTTTCTCTTTTATTTGCTTATTTTGAGTATTTATTGAGAAATATTTTCACATAAAATAGTTTATAAAGAAAATTATACGCAGGAATACGTTATGAATGATGCTCACTACGTTTTAGATAAAATTGACCGCCGTATTTTGTCTGAACTTCGCCAAGATGGCCGTCTGACCGTTACCCAGTTGGCTGAGAAAGTTGGGCTGTCCTCTTCTCCTTGCTGGACACGTGTAAAACGCCTAGAAAATCTCAATATCATTGAAGGCTATACAGCGAAGATTAATTCAAAAGCCATTGGGATTAATGAGCTGTTTTTTATTGAAATTACACTTGAACGCCATGATGATGAAATCTTAGAACAGTTTAGTGAAGCACTAGCTTACATGTCGGAAGTGGTTGAAGCACATTTAGTAACTGGCGATTACGACTATTTACTCAAAGTTGCAGTGAAAAATGCAGAACACTATGAGCGCTTTTTGCGTAAAAACTTATACTCAATGAAAGGTGTACGTCATACACGCTCAATTTTTGCCTTACGTCCTTTGAAACTCGAAAATAAATCTGACCTCATTATGATTGAGTGATTGCTGCAAATATTGTGTAAATATGGTTTAATACACGCAGTATGAGATGAGCCTCTTACAGTATGTGCCTTAGATGTGCATACGACTAGCCCCTAACCATGGGGCTTTTTAATGTCTATAAGTTTTAAAATACTGATATTTTATAGTGCACATCATTCAAATACAAAATGGTAGTCAATAAAAATATTAACCCAAAATACCAATTGAGAGCTGAATCACAAAAGCATTCAGAATATCGACAAAGAATGCGCCCGTCAGCGGAATGATCAAAAAGGCTTTATGGGATGGTCCGTAAGTATTGGTTACCGCTTGAATATTGGCAATTGCTGTCGGTGTCGCGCCTAAGTTGACGCCACATTGGCCTGCACAGAGTACCGCAGCATCATAGTTCTTACCCATCACACGGAAAGTCACAAAGTACAAATAAAGTGCTAAGAACAATGTTTGAACAATCAAGATAATCACCAGTGGACCAGCCAAATCTGCCAACAACCAAAGCTGTAAGGACATCAATGCCATGGCTAAAAACAGTGCCAGTGAAGCATTGCCAAATACATCGATACAGCGGTCAAAAACCTGAACTCTCAACCCATGCTCTAAAATATTACGTAAAACCACACCACACATCAGTGCCCAAACAAAACTTGGTAGCTCAAACCACTGCCCTTTAGCTACCGCTGTCATGAAGTATGCAAAGCTGATGCAAATGGCAAACATCCCCATGGTTTTGACCGCATCATCTGCCGTAATTAGACGCGTTTTTTCAGGAAATTCAAATGGCGCCGTTTGTGCTGAAGGTGGCGCTTCATTACGCCCTGTTGCAGCTGGAATTTCTTCAGCCAACTGGTAGCGACGTATCAGAAATTTAGCGATAGGTCCACCTATTACCCCACCAATAATTAAACCAAATGTTGCACTTGCCATACCCAATACAATCGCACCATGCACACCATGTTCTTGTTCAAATATCGTGCCCCATGCACCTGCTGTTCCATGACCACCTGTGAGTGTGACCGAACCGGTAATTAAACCAATCAGCGGGTCTAGACCTAAAACTTTGGCAAGACTAATACCAACCACATTTTGCAACAGGACAAATACAATGACGCAGACTAAAAATATAAGCAGCGACTTCCCACCTTCTTTGAGCTTAACTAAGCTTGCACTTAACCCCACAGAGGTGAAGAACATCAGCATAAAAATTTGCTGAATATTGGTATCAAAGTTGACAGTTATGTTTGAACTTTTAAATAAGATATAAGTGATAACCGCTGCAACCAACCCACCCGCAACTGGTTCGGGAATGTTATATTTTTTTAAAATACTGACTTTATTCACAAATACATAACCGACCAATAGCACAGCAACTGCTGCAACAATGGTCATAAATGCATCGAATTGATAGTTCATGAGATATCCAATGATGCTTATTGCATTAATTCTAAAACAGATAAGTCAGTGATGAACAGGCTAAAGTTTCTCAATGTACAATTTCTATGCTTTAGATTACATGATGTTTTAAAACTGAACTCAGTATTTTAAAAATACATAATCTTAAAAAACAAAAAGACCTAATTGGGTCTTTTTATTTTTATAGCAACATAACTTTAAAATTAAAATTTATAATGAAAGCTTAATGTTGCATTTCTTGGTTCACCCCAAATCATTGAATCTGAGCCTATTCCATCATAATATTTTTTATCAAATAAATTATTTACATTGAGTTGTGTACTAAAATTTGGATCAAACTTATAACCCAGCATTGCATTTGCAAGATACAAATCACCTCTGTCCACACGCGTCGCACCTGTGCCTTTATAAATTTTACTAAAATAATTTAGGCCAGCACCGGCATACCATGCTTCATTTTTATATTTAACAAATAAGTCTGCCGTAGTCCGAGAACTGGTAGAGTTATAATCAACACCTTTAGCATCCTTAGCATCAAAATTAGCAACACCAAAGCTAAGCCCCCAATTCTGATTAAGCTCACCATCAATGTTGAGTTCAACACCTTTACTGGTTACACCTTCAGCCGCAAAATAAGCATTTTCTGGGGTATCAGCCCCGTTGCTATCTTTAACTTTTACTTCTTTTCCATTTGAATCATACAATTGCTCTGCAACATTATCTTGCTCAATTCGGAAGATAGATAAGGCGGCATTTAGCTTTCCATCCAAATATTCACCTTTCAAACCCATTTCATAGCTTTTACCATCAATAGGATCAAGGTAATTACCACTTACATCTTTTCTGTTTTGTGGTTTAAAAATACTGGTATAGCTCACGTATGCTGAATAATCTCGCGCAACGTCATAAATAAGGCCAAAGTAAGGTGTAATCTCATTTTTAAACTCTCTATTCCCTTTACCATCTGCTGCTTCGTATTCCCAATTTGAAACACGAACACCTGCAACTGCTTTTAATGGATCTAAAATATGGAATTTACCTGAAATGTAACCTGCCGTTTGAACCGTGTTATTGAGTACACCTTTTTGATTTTTTTCTATAGGTACAACAATTTGGGTATTCATATCGTTAAAGTTTAATGCATCTACATTTAATACATTCCCACCCGTATAATAAGAACCACCAAAATTATTTTTCTTTAGTTCAGATTTATTCCATGCCCCTCCAATAACAATCTCTTGCTCACGGCCGGCAAGTGTGAAAGGTGCTGCGATATAAACATCGACATTATTTTCATCGGTACGTTGATCATCTGCATAAACAGAAACATTATACTTTTTGGTAGTCTCATTATAGACAAGAAGTTTATTTGTTTCTTTATTCACTTGCCCTGTTGTGTACAACAAGTTTGAAGATGAATCTTCTTGCCTGTATAAATATGAAACGTTTAAGCTTACATCATTAAACAAAGTATGCTTTAAGTCAGCAAAAAGCATAGTCGTTTTTGCGTCCCAGTACGTCCAGTCAGAACTAACTGTTAGTGATCGATCAAAATTAGTTCTAGTACCATCGGTATAAAATGCGGGTAAGCCTCCCCAACGCACACCATCGCGATTCAACTCTTGATAAGATGCAGCGAAAGATAATAATGTTTTATCGCTAATATCATAATCAATTGCACCATAAACAATATTTCGCTCTTTCTCATAAAAATCCATAAATGAATCTTCATCAGAATGTTTTACAAAAACGCGTCCACGAAGTGAACCATCACTATTTAAAGGTGCAGATAGATCTGCCGAACTTGAATAACTATTCCATGAACCTGCCGATGCGCTTACTGATCCAGAAAATTCCCTTGAATTTGCATGCTTACGGATTAAGTTAATACCCATTGCTGGACTTCCCGCTCCAGTCATTAAACCATTAGCACCCTTTACAACTTCAACACGATCATAAATGCTTAAATCTAGGTCAGCTGCCACTAAGTTTGCGGTCGTTGGCTTGCCATCGATAAGGAAATAATCCACATCAAAACCGCGTGCATAAGGTCGTTGACGTTCATCAGTACGCGGAGTAGATACACCTGTAATATTACTCATCAAATCTTGGAAGGACTCAATGTTACGGTCATCTAAATATTCACGGGTATAGACTTTGACTGTTTGTGGGGTTTCACGTAGGGATAAATTTAACTTGGTTGCGGTATTTGTGCTACTCGTCGTATAGCTGCCTGTATTTTCGGTGACTGCTGTTTTATCTTGGGCTGTAAGGGTAATGGTCGCCAACTGTGCATTTGGCTGAGACGTTGCATTCGCCTCATCCTCTTCCACGGTGTTTGCATGAGTCGTCGACAGCATGGCAGTTGAAGACAGGAAAATGATTTGCATCGCCAAATAGAGTGGCTTTTGCGTAGACAACGGACGTTTAAACATATCAGGACATTCACAGCTAATGAGAAAAAATAAGACAATGAATTGATAATTTTAAAGTGCGCACATGCCTACTATGCTTAAGTAAAACAAGCACCTTTGTAGCATCACAAGTACTAAGATTCGTAAAATCCTTTTCGAACATCTCAGTGGTTTGAGTCATTACATATCAATCCATTTCGAAAAATTATAAACAAAAAATAACGCAAGTGATACTAATTATCATTAGCAAATACATCTTTAATTTAGATTTAAGATATTTGTATTGCCGATATACGTTCCTTTTCACAGAAAAACTGAGTGAAAAACAAACAATCGCTATTTATAATGCTCTAATTTTTTATAATTATAAATATAGCAACAAAAAAATAGACCAAGTGTATCTTGGTCTATTTTTAGCTCATGGTCTTGTCGATGACTTACTCAATGTCATACACCCAGTTTTTGGCTTGTTGGTCTGTTGTCGTTTCACACACATAGTAATCTTGATCCCACGAGTCTTGATGGAAAATTTCCATTTTTCGGTAGGTCACTTGTTTACCATTTTCCACACAGACAAAACTGTCACCTTGGTCTTTGACTTGAGTTCCATTAAGGAAACCACCAATACAGAGGAATCGGGACTGTTTAGCCATTACTACATCAACTTTTTTAAATCATTTAACAATTCACGGATTAAACGATTTATTAGATGGAGTGTAAAGCTAAAGTTAATAGATTCCATAAACTCAAATTTCTGGATACTAATACTTTAGGAATAATTCTAACCAAGCTTTTCATTACTTAAAGTCTGATATGTCATCCCAAATGAAGGATTATATTTGAGTGCTTCATCTAACTCCAACATAGGAATATTCACAACCTTTCTATGTTTTTTCCCGAAAGAATCTACTATACAAATTTTTATTTTAGTTTTGTGATTCTTTACTACAGGCGACATTGCACCCCAACTCTCAGCCTGTTCGAAATATACAATTCCATTTGTACCCTTACCTACTTCTATAAACTTTTCTACTTTATTAGGAGCAAGATTATTTAGTTGAGTTAAAAATGGATAAACTTTTACTCTATCACCAATTTTACATTGAAAATCATCCAAAGCAATCGTTTGATTATTTATCCAAAACCATCCCAAGCGATACTTAACCCAATTAAAGCTAAATGGAATAATATTCCATTTATACGCAATATGTATTTTTTCAATACTAGATGGCAAGTTACCAACATTTTTAAGATTTAGATAAAGAACTACAGCTGTAATATGAGCTTCATATCCATGAAAGATCCGGCCAGTCTTAAAAGTACAGGCAAATGTAGGCCCTTCAATCGTATCAATTAAAAATTTAGGCTTATTATTTAAATATTTTATAATCCAACCAAAAAAGGCAATTATCAACCCAAATAAAAATATAAGTAAAGCCAATACACCTTGATTTGCATTTAGATAAACAGGGTCTATATATTTTTCCATTTATACCTTTTCATTATAATTTAGATTATTTTCATAAAAATAAGGGCTGATTACTCAGCCCTTATTTTTAACTCATTTAACCTTAATTTTCAATAAATTAAGTCAATTGAGCAGCAGCAATTTTCTTGGTATCGACATTCGCAGCAGCGTCAGTATAGTCGCCCATTTTGTCGAAGCTTAAGTATTGGTAGATGTCAGCAGACATGCTATCAATTTGAGCTGCATACTGTTGGTATTCTTCTGGAGTTGGTAATTTACCAAGTACAGCAGCAACAGATGCAAGTTCAGCAGACGCTAAGTAAACGTTAGCGCCTTGACCTAAACGGTTCGGGAAGTTACGTGTAGAAGTCGATACACAAGTAGTGTTCGGCGCTACACGTGCTTGGTTACCCATACATAATGAACAACCTGGCATTTCAGTACGCGCGCCAGCTTTACCATAAGTATTGTAGAAACCTTCTTCCATCAATTGACGTTCGTCCATACGCGTAGGCGGAGCAATCCACAAACGAGTTGAAAGTACACCACCAGGAACTTTCTCTAACAACTTACCAGTTGCACGGAAGTGACCGATGTTTGTCATACATGAACCAACGAATACTTCGTCAATTTTCACGCCTTGAACGTCAGAAAGCAATTTCGCATCATCTGGGTCATTCGGGCAGCAAAGAACAGGTTCAGTAATTGTAGCAAGGTCAATTTCATACACTTTCGTGTATTCAGCGTCAGCATCAGCTTTAAGAAGTGATGGGTTCGCTAACCATTTTTCCATGTTCTCTACACGACGAGCCATAGTACGTGCATCGCCATAACCTTCAGAAATCATCCACTTCAACATTGTGATGTTTGATTTGAGGTATTCAGCAACTTTCTCTTCAGAAAGCGTGATCGAACAACCCGCAGCAGAACGTTCAGCAGAAGCATCAGAAAGTTCGAATGCTTGCTCAACAGTCAGGTCAGTTTCCATTTCTGTCAAGTCGATCTCAAGGATACGACCAGAGAAAATGTTTTTCTTACCTTTCTTCTCTACAGTTAGGTCGCCTTCCTTAATTGCGTAGTAAGGAATTGCATGTACTAGGTCACGTAGCGTGATACCAGGCTGCATTTTACCTTTGAACTTCACAAGTACAGATTCAGGCATATCAAGTGGCATAACACCAGTTGCTGCAGCGAACGCTACCAGACCAGAACCCGCCGGAAAAGAAATACCGATTGGGAAACGAGTATGCGAGTCACCACCAGTACCAACAGTATCTGGAAGAAGCATACGGTTTAACCAAGAGTGGATAATACCGTCACCTGGGCGTAGAGACACACCACCACGGTTCATGATGAAATCAGGAAGCGAGTGTTGCATTTGAACGTCAACTGGTTTTGGATACGCAGCGGTGTGACAGAAAGATTGCATAACTAGGTCAGCAGAGAAACCTAGGCAAGCCAAGTCTTTCAATTCGTCACGAGTCATTGGACCAGTGGTATCTTGCGAACCCACAGTCGTCATCTTAGGTTCACAGTAAGTACCTGGAAGTACGCCTTGACCTTCAGGAAGACCACATGCGCGACCAACCATTTTCTGTGCTTGAGTGAAACCTTTGCCAGTAGCAGCAGGTTGAACTGGAGTACGGAATAAAGTCGATGGAGCAAGACCTAAAGCTTCACGCGCTTTAGTCGTCAAACCACGACCAACGATTAAGTTGATACGACCACCCGCACGTACTTCGTCTAGAAGCACTGGAGTTTTAAGTTCAGCTTCAGCAATGACTACGCCGTCTTTAGTTGCAGTGACTTTTGCAGCAGCATGATCAATGTTAAGAACGATTTCGTCGCCCATGTTCATGTTTGCAACATCAATTTCGATTGGCAATGCGCCAGCATCTTCCATTGTGTTGAAGAAAATCGGAGCGATTTTAGAACCTAAGCAGTAACCACCGTCTTTTTTGTTCGGGATGTGAGCAATTTCGTCACCGAAGAACCAAAGTACAGAGTTAGTTGCTGATTTACGGCTTGAACCAGTACCAACAACGTCACCGACGTAAGCAACTTGGTTGCCTTTCGCGATCAAGTCTTTGATTTGGTTTAATGGACCAACTTCACCAGGAACTTCTGGGTTGATACCGTCACGTACGTTTTTCAACATTGCATTTGCGTGCAATGGAATGTCTGGGCGGCTCCATGCGTCTTGTGCAGGTGACAAGTCGTCAGTGTTGGTTTCGCCAGTGACTTTGAAAACAGTCAGTTTGATTTCAGTCGGAACGTCTTTACGAGTCGTGAACCATTCAGCGTCAGCCCAAGATTGCATAACCGCTTGTGCATTCGCGTTACCCGCTTTTGCTTTGTCTGCAACGTCATGGAACGCATCAAATACAAGAAGCGTTTTCTTAAGCGCTTCAGCAGCTAATTCAGCAAGTGCAGCATCGTCAAGAAGAGCAACTAAAGGAGCAACGTTATAACCACCAAGCATAGTGCCTAGTAAGTAAACCGCACGTTCTTTAGAAACTAATGGTGAAGTCGCCTCGCCTTTAGCCAAAGCAGCTAAGAATGCAGCTTTAACATATGCAGCTTGGTCAACACCCGCTGGAACACGGTTTTCTAGTAAATCAACTAAAAATGCTTCTTCGCCAGCTGGTGGGTTTTTTAATAATTCAACTAATGCAGCTGTTTGAGCATCGTCAAGTGGCTTCGGTGGGACTCCGAGTGCGGCACGTTCTTCAACGTGTTGGCGGTAAGCTTCTAGCACGGTGTTATTCCTCTTTTTTAAAAAATTATTTACGTATTCCTGCTTTAAATAAAGCTACGTAAATAATATGGACTGCTTAATTTTACTAAAATTCCAGTTAAAAGTTAATGCGCTACAAGTGTTTCTTCGTGATGCCCATTATTTTCTAACTAAATGATGTTCATATTGATTGCACATAAAAACGGCAATATAGTCAGATCGTTTAGACTTTTTTCACATTAACTTTGAACTGCCATTTAAAAACAAAAAAGGCAACCTATGTTGCCTTTTTTTACGCAATATAAATATTCAACCTTAGTGTACTGTTGTGGCTTGAATATATTGTTTGAAACTTTCACGACAGCCTTCGAATTTCATCTGAATTTCATCATCATGCAAATTTTGATGTGCAGAACTTGCAAAAGAAATTTGTACTAAAATACGTGTGGGTTCGTGGTCAAGTGCGTGTTTGAAATATACATGGTCACCCAAACTGAGAACATAATGACCACCGCCAATTACGGCCACACCATTTTCATCTTCCAAGAGTAAATCAGCGTGATTTAAATAGCCAACAACTTCCATTTTCTGCTCCTCTCTTTTTTATTCTATGTTCATTATTCTTTATTTTTATATACTTTGCTATATATATGATTTAGAGTTTTGTCACAAAAAGTTCCACATGAAAAATAAAAAAACCGTTCCTTAGAACGGTTTGTAATCTGGCATTTCGGTATGCGGTGTTGCGATACATTTTTCAGTATATTTCACACGAATCTTTTCACGCGCACCTTCAATATCGGACTTAATCTCAGCCTCAGGTAAAGCATAAACATCTTCAATAATTTCTAACGCAAATGCTTTGGTCATTTCGTCTTCAACTTTATTGGCATGCTCAATCGCTTTATCTTTTTCAATGGCATTTTGACGGTCTAACATAATTGAACGTGCTGCATTACCAATACTTTTACAATAGCCATGCCATTGCTCTTCTGGTGTTAACGGTTTTTTTTCAGCACAACCCACCAGTGCAATCACAGCAGCCAAAGCGAATAACTTTTTCATTACAACTCTCCTATTCGCCCTATCATAATCAAACTTTTTCAAATGAAGAACCATTACCCACTTTAAATAAAATAAAAGCCCAAATTCGGACTTTTATTCTTAGAACAATTAACCGCAGCTTGCTTGAACTACTTTATTGGTTTTCGGATCAACTGTTACTGTCACACGGTCTTCGCGATAATCCATAGTCACAGGCTGCCCCGGTTGTACTAAGCGTACCATCTTCGCACTGGTTTTTTGCTTAATCTGCGCTTCAGTTAAGTTTGACTGACCAATCAAAGCTGTCGCTTGCTCAGCAGCACATTTGCTTTGACTAGCACGGAAAAGCGCCCATTCTTCAATGACTTGACCATTCGGCAAATGGCAATAGCCTACTTCACCATTGGCCTCTTTTCGAATCTCTAATTTACCACCCTGTTCAACACAGTACGTACTAGCAGGATTAGCCATACCTAAAGTTGGCTTTTCAGTTTCATTCTTTTGCGCAGTACTACAACCGGAAATAGCAGCAACCATTAATCCAAGCATTACGATTTTTTTCATAAAAAATATTTCTTTAAATAAAAGATCAACATAGCAAATATGTTTAAAAAAAACTGTGCGAGTTTTGCAAAATTTAAGATTGCATAAAAAGCCCATCATTTGACGGACTTTTTATTTTGAAAAGCTAGATTTTCAGGTCATTTTTAATTGACTGAGTGAATATCAAGCTCTTCATTTTTCGCTAAAACTACAGATGCTAAAATTGGAGTACCTAAAATGAACGGCATGGCAAAGATCCAAAAGACCACGGTATAGTGCGGATCAAAGAAAAACTGAATAGCAAGCGCCACTAAAATTAAAACTGAAAATAAAATCGCTGCAAAGCGTATTACAAAATTGATCGGCATAGGGATCATCACTCTAAATTTAGCAAGTCCATTTACTATACACCTACTTTCATTATGGTTTAATTGATTTTAAGTATCTAGTGTCTGTTATTCATAGGTTTTCTTCATCTATCAAATAAAGAATTTTATCAAATGACGAATTAAGCTTTTTTAACACCTAAAAATAAAGCCTACATGATGTAGGCTTTATTTAGCAGAAAAGCAGCTTTAGAACTTCCAGTTATAGAAGACATCGATGGCACGCTCTAATGACTGACTCGCCTCTAAGTACATACGTTTGTTCATTTGATAACGCAGAGTCAGTTTATTGACTGGTGTAAAGACACCCACGCCATAACGAATATATAAGTCAGGTGTAATATAACCCGTCAGGCTGACTTGTGTGTCATCCCCTGTACCTTGCGCATCCAGCGCTAAACCGCTTAAGCCAAAAGTACGTCCAATTTGGTTAGTAAAGGCGCGTGTCCCGCCTAAACCTAAACTAATCCCTGCGGCAGCAATGGTGTTGTTGACATCTGACTTAAAGCCTTCCGTTTGACTTAAACCCGTTGTACCTTCGTTAATACGGCCTGTAATTAATGCATTCAAAGCCTCTTGCTCAGAAAGCCCTGCATCGTTATAGACTTGAATATTGGGTGACGTTGCCGTACCCGTCACACGGAAACCCACCGTACTGCCTTGTACATTTTTATTTGCATCAACATCCAGTGTTGGGTTGCTCAACACACCGTTAAAACGCGCTATGGCACGGTTTAAATCCAAACTCTGCCCATAGGCTTCAATTTTAACTTTCTGACTTACCCCAATTGCACCATTGGCACGCATTGCGGTTTCAGCACCGCGCTGCGATAGATATAAACGTCCTAACAATGGAATACGGCTATTAAACCCTTGGAAGAAAACTTGATTACCTAGTCCAACCATCAGATCAGCACGAATGTCCCAAGGTTTGGCGCTATTTAAAATCGCCAATTGGTTTTGACCTTCTCTGACCACGCGTACATCAGATGATACATTCACCACAGGTACAGATGCTTCAGGCATAGAAATCAACGCACGAGGAACTTGAATTTCACCGTTTAAGGTCAACTTCTTACTCAACGGTAAAACATCCAGTGTGATTTTTGGTGTAACTAGCGCGGTAATTAATGGTGCTTGACGAATCAGTAAATTTTCTCCATTCAACTGAAGCTGAATGCGTGGATCATTTTTCCAATCTACCGTCCCTGTAAGTGTACCTACACCACGACCACTGTTAAAAGCACCATTAATGGTGGCTTGGTCTTGGCGTATAGCGGAATACAGCTGAATATTGGTCAAATTGACTGGCAGTGAAATCATACTAATAGAACCGTCTTTCAGGCGGACATCGCCTGTCAGTAGTGGTGCTTTTAGCGTTCCATTAATCTTACCTGCATACGAAATTGTTCCGCCCATCGAACGTACATCAGCAATGAAAGGTTTAAAGACTTTGAGTTGCACCTGATCAAATGCAATTTCACCGCGCATAGGCATGCTGTCCCGATACGGATCAATAACCACATTGGCATAGCCCATACCAATTTCAGGTGTTTTGACATCCAAACGGATTTGTAATCCTTCTGCGATGCTTTTGGCAACCAAAGCCACTTGTTCGTATTTTAAGGTTGAACCCATGTCTTGTGGGTCATCAGCCGCCAAGCCAATCACACCATTTCGAGTAACTAAACGTGCATCAATTTTCGGTTTAGACCCTTGTGCCCAAACCGCTTTAGCATGTCCATTTAGCTTACCTGTAATCGCTAGTCCCTCAGGCATAAAGGCAGCAAAGTCGTTTAGGTCGAGGTTTTGAGTCAAGAATGAAATATTGCCACGTGTTTTACTGACTCGAATCGGCTGGTCAAAACACAACTGACTTTGTTGACTCACCCAACAATGCGCGCCAATTAACAAATCTGCTTTGGCACTGTTATAGACCACGGCTGCACTTTGGCGCTGTACCAACCGTGCACGCAAAGAGTCAAAATCACCTTTTTGGATCTGGCCTAACCAATCATTTTGCGCATTAAAACCACCTGCCAATTGCACATAAAATTTCGACTTTTCGTTTTGTGCAGAAACTTTTAATAAATGGGCTTTACGAATACCTGCCAGTGAAATTTCACCTTGTTGAATTTCACGATTACCACTTCTTAAGCTTTCCATTTTTGCAGTCAATAATGACGGCGTTGTTTCCGATGTCGGCAATTGCCCGACAATGCGTAATTTACGCATATCAATCAGATCTTTAAAGCCAAAATTATCCACTGCTAAGTTTGCGGTAGCCCTTAAACGCGGTTGAGATTGGATATTTAAATAGCCGTAAGCACGGCCACGTAAGCCCGCATAAATTTCATACAGTGCAGGCGCATTAATATTCAGTCTTAGGTTTTGTGCATTACCCGTTGCTTGCACTTGGTTTTTGGCATAAGCCAACAGTAGGTTATTCGCTTCAAACTGTTGCGGTAAAAAGCCCTTTTCGCTGGAGTTGAGCACCAAAGCTAAATTACCTGTGCCACGCACTGGCTTATTGTTCAGTGTACCTGCGAGGTTTAAGCTCTCAATGTTAATGCGTTTTAAAGCATCTGACCATGTGCCTTTGGTTTTCACTACACCAGACAATTCGCCTTTAACACTAGATGCAAAATATTGTGGTTTAAAACGAATGAATGCTGCATTCACATCCCAAGTGATACCGTGAATAAAATGCACCAAACCACTGGCATTAATTTGACCCGCCACACCATTGTGTTTCAGCTCAGTCACTTTAATAAATTCGGGCGTTCCTGAAAGTTTTAGGTTTAACGCACCCTGGCTGGCTTCAAACTGACTGGCTTTTAAAGCGCCATCGTAGTTCACTGCATAGCCTTTGAAAGCACCACCCGCTTTTTCATCATTAAACAGGAGTGCCGCGGTTGACTGACCAGTTAAGTGGACCGTTTCATTATTGCCCACCAGTTTTCCAGTCAGATCAATGCCCTGTAGCTGAATGATTTGCTGATTCGGTTTGGCATAGCCACTTGCTTGGAGATTTCCATTCAATAGATTAACAGGTGAAGCTTCTGCTACCATTTGCGGGTTAAAATCTTTCGCGTTTAAAGCAGCTTTCCACTTCAGTTGACGTTTCTCATCTGGCAGCTCTACCACCGCATTACCACTTAAGCTTCCCTTACCTGCTACATAACTAAAACTCGGCACATTTAAATTATTATTTTTAAAATTTAACTGCGCGAGGTAATTACCCGCAGGTAACGTCGCTTTTTCGTGTTGACTCACAACAGTAGCAACATGAATATCTTGCTGACCTTCAACCAACGCCAGTTTTACATCCCCTGAAGCACTACTTAACCAGCCGATATAAGGCACGGCACGATCAATATTTTTCCAAGAGACATCCATCAACATTGGCTGGACTTTATTATTTTTCTCTGGGTTTTGGTCTAGTGCGAGATGCCATGCTTCATAACGATCAAAGTCTAGATCTGCGGTTAAGTGTAAACCCTTTTCAAGCGTACCTTGTGATGCAATTTTTGCATCCAAACTTGGCGGTAGAAAGTCAGAAACCACTTGTGGCAGTACATCGTCTTTAGGATTGATTTTATCTAAACGACCTTGTACGTCCCAAGTGACATGATCTTTCCAACTCACCACACCACCCAGATTGACCGAACCTTTCATCAACTGAGCATTTAGGTTATCAATATCAAGTTGATGAACCAAATCGGTATGCATCAAAGCAGTATATTGACCTTTTGGAATATCTTTACCACTCAGATCTGTATTTAAGTCAATATTTAAACGTTCGATATCACCTGAAAATTTAGCAACGCCTTTTTCAGCATAGAGTTTGTAATCGGTCAGGAGTGGTAAGTTGTAATGATTAAATTTAAGCTGACCTTGCATCGGTACATGCTTACGTACAGGGTGCAAAATGGCCCAACCTGTCAACAGGTCAGGCGTCCGCGTTGCAAAACCCGCTTGGATGGTGTCCAGTGTTCCTGTTGCATGTACAGCAATATCATGCACATTTAAACTATCACGCAGTGCCGGTAAGTTGGCAATAGCAGTCGCCTCAAGTGGATATTTCCCTGAGAATTTCATTTTCCCAGTTGCATTACGAACTGCTAAATAGCCCATGTCCATGCGAGAGTCTTCAAACTCAAGTTCCGTCCCCGACCAGAGGGCATTATTTAAATGCACATCATAAAAATCTACTTGGGCATCGGATGCGGTACGGATATTTAAATGATCAACATCTGTTGTATCTAAACGTAAAACAAAGGGTAATTTAATTTCGCTGAACTTAAAGGGTTCATCACTCGGCTCACCTTTGGTAATGATGCGCAAATTGCGCACATCGGCTTCACGTAGATGAATCTCTTTATTCAAAATGGCACGCCAGCCTAAAACCACATCGGCACGGTCAATTTTGACATCAACAGGTTTTAAGGTGACCACCACATTTTTAAGGATAATGCCTTTCCACAGATTACCACCTTCATATTCATATTGGATAATCTGCTGACGTTGTAAAACTTGGTCAAGCAGAAACTTACTGCCTTTATCAGTAGAAAACATGACCGCAAGCGATATCACCAACAAGATGAGCGTCAACAACAGCGTCAAAATGACACTTCTAAAAATACGTCGCTGTTTGATAAGCGGCGCAGGTGGTGTTGGTTCTTGCTGCTGTTCTACTTCAGCCATAGTCTTCCCAAAAAAAGTTTAAATATTATAATAATGAGCCAATAAAGAAATGCACACGTATCGGATGACTATCATCAGAAATACCTGAAGCTACATCAATCCGGATCGGGCCTATCGGTGATGCCCAGCGCACACCAAGACCAACACTGTATTCGGTGTCATTGCTAAAATCGGTATCATAAGCATTACCAAAGTCGCTGAATACTGCTGCACGCCAGCCTTCTTTAAACTGGTAATTGTAT
The DNA here is from genome assembly GCF_001592855.1 of Acinetobacter sp. BMW17. Lineage (NCBI taxonomy): Bacteria > Pseudomonadati > Pseudomonadota > Gammaproteobacteria > Moraxellales > Moraxellaceae > Acinetobacter > Acinetobacter sp. BMW17. The sequence continues at coordinate 42,828 of NZ_LSOD01000020.1, read as the reverse complement.
TCCATGGAGCCGACAGCTAAGGCTTGACCACCCACTTTAAAACCATCAACCACAGGTGACAAACTCTTGTAATCAAAACCACGAATGCCTTGGTCTCCACCCGTGAAATAACGTAAGTTATAAGGAACTTTATTAAAGTCTGGGGTAAAGATATAACCGAGATCGCCACGTCCAACAAACTGGTGGCTGTCATTTTCACCCAATGAATAGATAAAGCGCCAACCCGCATTTACGATGGCCATATCTGCATCTGAAAGTAGGCTTTCGCTTCCAAGTTCAATTTTATAAGTTTGTTTAATTCCCTTACTTGGGTTTACACGTTTATCGCTATCGATTCTAGAAATTTCATAACCCAATAAAAGCGACTCTTGCTCAGGGTCATTATTGGCAATAAATGCATCCGGCAAATCATCTACATTCGCTGAACCCTTTTGCGTCAATCGATCTAAACGGTAACGCACACCATAGGTATGTTGCCAATTTCCCATTGGGTTTTTGATAACACGGTCAGCCCCAGCAACAGCAGATTCAGTGAGTAAGTTTACGCCTTGTCCGATGTCATCTCGTTCTTCACGCTCATAACCACCCACGAGACTAATATAATCATTTAGTGGATGCTTATATGGAATGTTATAGCGACCATCAATAGCCTGTCGAATTTCTGAAAGTTCCAAGTTGGCATCAAAAGAGTGACCACGTTGGTTCACAATCGCACGGCGATACTGTGTACGTAAACGAGCACCTGAGTCACTACCATAACCTGCACCGACCTCTACACTGTTTAACTGGTCCGCATTTAAAGTGACTTTAACAGGAATTACTTTTGTTTCCCGAGCTTCAAGTTTTAAACGCTCTTCTTCACTCTGTTTGGTTTCTTGTGCGGTGCGAAGCGCTGCTTGTGCTTTATTCTGCTCGGCATCATTAACACCTGCGAATTGTGCTTCACTCACCACAGACTGCGTCACTTCGCGGCTTGAAACAACTTCCTGTTTTTCTTGAACCAGAACATCCTGACGAGAAAGTTGTTGTTCATCGACCAACTGCTGTAAATCAGGGGGTAACTCACGAACTCTTTCAACAGGATCAGGTCGAACAGCATCTACCAAGCTGTAGTTAAAATAACGTGAGTTGGTCAAATTATTGGCCAAACCATTAACACGCCAAAAAGTATAATCCGCCCCAGGCTCCCAAGTCACTAAACTTTGTAAAACATCTAAATCAATAGGCAGTGGTTTGCTTGGGTCGCTCATCACAAACTCAACACCGCCGAGTTTATAACGTTCACCTGTTTCATAACGTAAGTTAATGTCTGCCGTATTTTGCGGCTGTTCAACTTTCACATCATGTAAACGCCAGTAACTATCAAAGAAACCGTTATTACTAGCAGCTTCATTAATTCGTGCTTTGGTCGACTCATATAAACCATGGTGTAATACATCACCGACATCTTGCTCTGGTAAGACTTTAATCACTTGGAACTGCGGTAAGTACTGACCTGCACCACTAAACTCGATGTTTTGTTCTTCAATCCGCACAGGGTTATTCGGTACCACTTGAATGCGCACACGATTACTGCTGGTTTTTTCAAACTTAAACTCAGCATTATAAAACCCGACGGCTTGAGCAGCTTGGTTGGAAAGTGTCCGCAACTGTGGCAGTGCTGAAGGAAAGTCTTCAAAAGATTCTTCAGTAAAGCTCGAAACCTTGCCTTCAATATTTTCTTTTAAATTGACCAAAGCAGCCTGATACGCTTTATTGGATATCTCGCCTTCATATTTCGCATTGATGATTTCAACATCTGCATTGATTCGCGGCACTTTTGCAGTATCTAATGCTCTTGGTGGTCGAATTTTATAAAGCATGCGCTTAAAGAAATTGGGTTCTTTGGCAATTTGCTCTTCAGCACTCATGCCAAAATCTAAGGTATTGCCTTCAGTGTTGGCTTCTACTGAAATTTTACTGTCTGCTTGAATGCTTTGCATCAGTTGATCAACATTGACTGGGGCTTGATTAATTTCCGCCATTTCCTGTTGAGTTGCATCGCTTAGCACCAACTCTGTCTTTTGGCCACTACGGTAAGCTTGAGCTTCTGCTTTCGCTTGCTCAGCTACCTGATAAATATCATTGGCCATACCTTGGTCAACTTGGACAGTTGGCAAGTCTTCAAGGTTATCAAACTCAATCGGTGCAAATTCAGGTAAATTTTTTAAAGCCATCTGCTGTTGTTGCAACATTTGCATACTGTCTGGAACCATGGGCTGAACCACAGAATTTTCAACTTTTTTTAATTCGTCCGCACTGCCCATGCCTTGGCGAATTGCTTCTTTTTTAATGTCTTCAGTGAATTGTGTAGAAATTTGTGGATCGACTTCCGCGTTACTTGGTTCAATCGCAACGGGCGTTTCAGCCAAAGCCGCTTGTGACAAAAGCGTTAAAAAGATACTCAGACACAAATATTTATTGTTATGATGCCACGGTATGAAAGAATTCATACTCAATGAAAGAGTCGACTTTTTAAATTGTGTTTTGGCAAGCATATAAAACTCTAAATTTATTTAATCGTTATGGATTTGCTCTAATGAATTGTCACAAAAGAACTGAAATCTATTGATTATTTTAACCAGTTTCAGGTTTTAAATATCTTACATGATTTTATTGAACCTTTGAGCAATTAGTCACATTTCTTAATAAAACTTAATGCAGTGCAAAAAGCATGAAAAACAATGAACATCTATTAAGTACCCGTCGTTTTCTTCCCATGTTTATTACCCAATTTTTTGGTGCTTTAAACGACAATGTCTATAAACAAGCTTTGCTTTTAGTCATTACTTATGGATGGATTAATCAACAAGCCGCGGATGTCAGTACCTTAAATAATTTAGCCGCGCTGTTATTTATTTTGCCTTACTTCATTTTTTCTGCAACCGCAGGACAAATTGCCGATAAGTTTGAGCGCTCACAACTTATTCGTGGCATCAAAGTTCTAGAAATTGTGATTATGCTCATCGGTTCCGCGGGTTTCTTATTGGGCAATTTATGGCTACTGCTCTTGGCTCTATTTATGATGGGCACACATTCCACCTTCTTTGGCCCCATTAAATACGCCATTTTACCTGAGATTCTCAAGCCAAATGAACTCATGTCTGGCAACGCATTGTTCCAATCAGGTACATCTATTGCCATATTGGTGGGCATGATTTTAGGTGGTGCGGTCATTTCAGCGTCAAATGGCAATTTGTTTTGGATCAGCCTGACTGTCGTCATCATTGCCATTTTGGGTTATCTATCCAGTCGATTTATCTTAAAACAGCCAGTCAGCTCACCCGACTTAAAAATTGACTGGAATTTCTTTAGAACCAGTTTTCAAACACTCAAATATACCAAAAGCCTCCCCCTCATCTTTATGATTTTACTGGGAAATTCGTGGTATTGGTTTTACGGCGCGACCTATCTCACCCAAATTCCACAGTTGACTCAACAAAACCTACATGCATCAGAAAATGTTGTCAGTCTTTTACTCACGTTCTTTTCTGTCGGGATTGGGGTCGGCTCACTGCTGTGTCGTAGAATTGGTGGCTCTGAAGTGAATATTAAAATGGTGCCTGTCGGTGCTATTGGACTGACCCTATTTGCCTTTTATTTGGCCTTGAGTCTAGCTTATGTCCCAGAACGCACAGGGGCTATGCTCAATGTTAGCGATATGTTCAACCACGGCATGGTTTACTATCATGTCATGCTCGCAGTGACTTTGCTTGGCATTAGTGGCGGTTTTTATATTGTGCCCTTGTATGCCATGATGCAAGCTTATTCTCCACGGTCGCACCGTGCACGTGTTGTTGCCGCAAACAACATATTAAATGCGGTGTTTATGGTGTCTTCTGCTATATTTTCGATTATCATTTTAAGTGTTTTGAAGATTGATATTAAAATACTTTTCAGCATTACTGCTGTATTGAGTGCGGGCTTTACGCTGTGGTTGTTATATCGACTCAAACCCATGCTAAAAACCGTACAACCTGAGTTAGAGGACTAAAGTTATGCGTCATTACACTGGCATCGATAAATTTATCAATTCTTTTGATCAAGCCCTGCGTAGCTTAGTTCCAGGCACGACGTCTGCTCAACGTGAAAACCCAGGCAAGGCGGTCGAAACCCAACTCGCCGTGAGTGAAGCACGTCATGTTGCAGGTCTAATGCGGGTCAACCATAGTGGTGAAGTGTGTGCACAAGCGCTTTATCATGGGCAAGCTTTAACGGCAAAACTACCGAATGTACGCCGCGAAATGGAACAAGCTGCAATTGAAGAACAAGACCATCTTGCATGGTGTGAAGACCGCTTAAAAGAGCTAGACAGCCATACCAGTCTGCTTAATCCTATTTGGTACGGCTTATCCTTTGGTATGGGTGCAATCGCAGGCATTGCAGGTGATAAATATAGCTTAGGTTTTGTTGCAGAAACTGAACGCCAAGTGAGCCTGCACTTACAGCATCACATCAGCCAACTCCCTGCTCAAGATGACCGTTCTCGTAATATCCTTGTGCAAATGAATGAAGATGAATTACACCATCGTGATACAGCACTGAATGCTGGCGGTGTCGATTTACCGATTCCTGTCAAAATCACCATGACGGCTATTTCAAAACTCATGACCAAGACCAGTTATTTTATTTAAGCAAATATGCCTTACTCTTATAAAAAAGCAGTGGTTATGCCACTGCTTTTTTATTGACTCTAATTTGCTTATTCCGCTGATATCGGCAATAATAAGGTATTACCCGCTTGCTTTAAATTCGCCGTATATTTTGACGCCAGTGATGGGTTAGATGGATAGCTTTTCCCATTGTACTTCAGTATGACCTGTCCTAAACCACGGGTATAAACCGACAAATCACGCCAACCTTGGGTTTGGGTACTTAAGGCATAAATCGGTGTAGATGACACAGTCATTTTGCTATGCGGTTGAAAACTTCCATTTGCAAGACCTTTAAAGACCAACAACGTACAGCCACCTGAACCACACCACTCCATCCCACTTAACAACACCACGGCATCATCGATACCATCTTGATTTAAATCATATAGGCTAGTTTGATAATCCGATTGATCTTGGGTATAGGCATGAACAGCTAGTTTTAACCCTTGTTTTTCAGTCGTTTGAGATACACTCGTTATATCCATAGCAGGTGTCGCTGTCGTTTTGGACGGAGTTGAATGACAGCCCGCTAAAAACACTGCTAAAGAAAGAGCACTCAAAATTTGTATTTTCATGAAAATAGCTCTCTACGAATTATATTTTATAAGTATGTTAAGCCAGTTCAAGTGTCAATCACACTTCGATATGTTACTTGGCTTCCAAGCAGCTCACCGTTGGAAATGCATGTGTTTGATGCTGAAATGCAGCATCCTTCCACACATCAAACATTGGAATTTTAACGTCTAAAGCTAAAGGTAATTTTTTGGGATTGAACTGCATATGTTCTAAGTCACTCCCCCATGCAATCAAATCGACATCTAGTGAAATCTGATGCGATGGGCGAATACGCCCAGATGTGGCTTCCATATTTTTCAGCAATACCGAAATATCGGCAACCGACAAAGACGATTTCAGCAAACAGGCTGCATTCCAATAATCTGCCCCAACCCCATCGCGGCATGGAATTAAATAAATATTCGAAAAATGTAGTTGCCCAATTTTAGCAAGTTGCTCAGAGGCATATAAAAAATGTTGCTTGGGATTATTATTACTCGCCAGAGCTAGGGCGAAAATTGTTTCGGTGGCGTTCAAGACGAATTCCTACAGAATTTGCTTGCGCGATAATGGCAGGCTTACGGATGGTAATATTAATCGATTCAATCGCATGAAAGGTAGAAAAAAGTGCGTTGATGACCAATTTTGCCGCATGTTCAATCAGCTCAGGCTTAGCATCTTGAATGACCTTTGCTGCAATTTCACAAATTTCAGCATAATTTAAGGTATGGTCTAAGTCATCTGAGTTTGAAGCTTGTTCCAAATCTGTTTGAATAATCATATCCAACATTAAAGGCTGAATAATCTGACGTTCCCAGTTAAAACAGCCAACCACTGTTTCAACTTTTAAGCCTTCAATGATAATTGCGTCCACATTATTACCTTTAACAGATTTTGACTTTTAATCCCTGCCTTGCGAAACCATGTTTCTCACCGCTTAAACAGGAAAGCGTTTTTCAGTCCCTCTTTTAAAAGAAGGACTGAAAGGTTTTTTTGGTGAGTGTGCTTCCAAAGAACTTAGTTTTTTAACAACACATTTGGATCCATAGTTTGCACCATTTGCAAACGCTGGTCAGCATAGATGTCGGTATACGGTGCAAGGATGCGCATGAAACGATCGAAATACAGCATCTGTTTAAATAACAGGGCAAAATCACGTGGGAAGCGAATACCGTGACGCTCACCTACTGCAACCATATCCATCATGATGTCATTCAAATCTGCTGGATTTGAACTCAGCAATTCTTGCGGATCTGCCAACAACACACCACTAAATAAACGCTCAAGATCTGCGGCCAACACCTGAGTATCAATCTGCACTGCGGTCATGCCCATTTTCAGCATGTTTTCCGCCATGAGTGCATAATCCGTTTTTTGTAAGGCATCCATAAAGGCGATACAAGCTGTCCATACTTCAGGTTTCAACTGTCCCACAATGCCGAAATCAATAAAACCCACACGACCATCATCAAGCAGCATTAGGTTTCCAGCATGTAAGTCAGCATGGAAGCTATTACACATCATTAGACTACCAAACCATGTATTCATGGCAGTTATCAGGACTTGTGAAGGATCTTTACAGCGCTTTTTAACCACTTCAAAATCAGTTAATGGCACGCCGTAAAGACGCTGCATGGTGAGCACACGGCGAGTCGAATATTGATGATAAACTTTAGGTGCCATCGCCTTATGGTTTTGCGTGATATTGAGATAGTTCACAAAGTCATCCAGATTACTGGCTTCTTCAATAAAATCGACTTCTCGAACCATGCGGGTTTTAATTTCTTCCACAATGTCTGCAAGCGATGCAAATTTGACTTTAGGCACTGCTTTTTCTAAAACCTTGGTTGCCCAGTGCAAAACATTTAAGTCGGTATAGAGAATGGTTTCTACACCCGGCTTTTGTACTTTAATCACTACATCTTCACCCGTCACCAGCTTTGCAGCATGGACTTGGGCAATAGACGCTGAAGCTAAAGGTGTTTCATCAATCGATGCAAAAATCTCAGACAGGTTTCGGCCTTCAAACTCAGACGCCAAAACCCCTTGTACATAACTAAACGGTAAAGACGGCGTTTGGTCTAAACAGCCTTGAAACTCTTCAACATATTCACGTGGAAAAAGTGAAGGTGTACTGGCAATAAACTGACCCAACTTGATATAGGTTGAACCCAAAGACTCAAAGGTTTCACGCATCAGTTTGGCATTACTTGGTTTTTCAGTTGCGTACTTAATACCTGCACGCGCTGCAATGACTGCTGTTTCCCCAACACGGGCAACAGAGCGTAGTCCATCTAAAAAGATATTGTTTTTCATAATATCGGTCAAAAATAAATTGTATTGAGTGTATCAAAGAATGAAAAAATTGCAGGCTTATCTTGCCTGACAAACTGGACAATCTGTATCTTTTTCGAAAGCAAGCAAACGTTGTTTCATACTTAAGCCATCCCAAAGCAACAGGCGTTGTTTGAGTGCGGAGACATTTAAACCCAAGTATAAAAGTGCATGATGCGCTTGAAGACTAGCCATTACGTTCGGAGTGGTAGCTAAAACGCCCGAATCTGCACAGCGTAGGCTTTCATTTTCATGTTCTTCTTTCGGGAACAGACATTCATAGCAAGCGGACTCACCTTCCACCATAAAGAGTTGCCCTTGAAAACCAATGGCCGATGCACTGATGAGTGGAATATTGGCCGCTTTACACTGCTGATTGACCAAATACCGCGTCGTAAAATTATCACAACCATCAAGAACTAGGTCCTGACCAACAATTAAGCGAGCTGCATTAGATGTATCAAGCTTTACAGTATGCGCATGGACTTGAATATAGGGATTGATCTGCTTTAAACGCTGGGCCAAAACCTCTGCTTTATAGAAACCGACATTGTTTTCTACATAGGCAATCTGTCTTTGAAGATTGCTTACTTCGATGGTATCAGCATCTATCAGGGTGATTTGCCCTACGCCAGCACGTGCCAGTAACTCCGCTGTCATACAACCAATACCACCACAGCCTACGATAAGTACATTGGCCAACTTTAATTTTTCTTGTGCCTCTATATCCCATCCGTCCAATAAAATTTGGCGGCTATAGAGATGTATTTCAGCATCACTGAGTTCTAGACTTTCATCTAACTCGTCCATGATTCAGCCTTTCGCTAAAGAAAATGTTGATGGTGAATTATAACCATGAAACCAAAGTTAGCTATGCACAAATTCAATAAATGCTATGAGCTTTAGATGGCTCAACTTTTTTCATTTTTAAGTAATGGAGATTGAATCATACTAGTTGCCTAGTTAAATTTTCTTAGGCTATTTATACATCTAACTATATTTCTAGCGGTGTTCCACAAGTTACATCCCGCTATAAATGGTTAAAAGAAAAAGCCAGCCTATTTAGAACTGACTGGCTTTAGCTTTAAGAGCATTTTATTTTTTAAATTAAATTGCAGCTTGTAAAGTTTGCATCTTTGCCACTTCTTGCTGTTTCAGCAAATTACGTTGAATTTTGCCACTCGATGTTTTCGGCAAACTTTCAACAAACTCAATTTCTTTCGGATAAGCATGTTTAGATAAACGTGACCGCACATAGGCTTGGAGTTTGCTATCCAACGCTTTAGAGGCTTGGTACTGTGGCTTTAGCACCACAAAAGCTTTCACCACTTCAGTGCGCTCTGGATCAGGCTTACCAATCACAGCTGACTCGAGTACTTCCGCACACTCAAGCAAAGTACTTTCGACATCAAAAGGTCCAACTCGATAGCCTGACGTTGTAATGACATCGTCAGCACGTCCAACAAAGTCGATACCACCAATTTCATTGAGCTTGACCGTATCACCTGTTAAATAATACTGTCCCACAAAAGACTTTCGATTATTGCCACCATAGCCCTTAAACCATGTCAGTGGTGACTGGCTAAAGTCTATCGCTAATGTTCCAATTTCACCGCACTTCACTTCTTGGTGATTCGCATCAAGTACAGCAAAGCGGTGTCCGGGGTTGGCAAAGCCTGCCGACCCGACTTTTTTCTCATGCTCCAGTGCATGATGGTTCGCAATCACCATGCCCAACTCAGTTTGTCCATATTGGTCATAAATGTTGACGTTCAGATCATTATTGAACCAATGAATCACTTCTGGGGTCAAAGGCTCACCCGCACTACTGACGGTGCGTAAATGGGTCTTAATAGAAGGATCAAACTTTTCTTTAAAACCAAAGAACATCCGAAAAGCTGTAGGCGAACCCGTTAAGTTACTGACGCGATACTTTTTAATGACTTCAACCGCATGATCGACGCTAAATGCGCGCTCATCCATAATGATGCTATGCCCCAAGCTGAGCGGGCCTGTAATGCCATAGTACAACCCATAAGCCCAGCCCGGATCGGCTAAATTCCAAAATGAATCGTCTTCTCTTAAATCGACCGCATGTTGCATATAGCCCTTAAAAGCCAAAACCGCTTTTAAAGGGACAGGCACTGATTTTGCCAAACCTGTGGTGCCTGAGGTAAACATCATCAGGAAATCATCATCAAAGCTACGCAAAACAGCTTCACATTGATCGGACTGTTGTTTGACCTCTTGCCAAAAATCAGCTTCATTGCTGGTTAAGTTTGTTCCCGCATTCACTGTAAGAATATGTTTGACTTCAACGTGATTTAGCTTTGGACGTTGCTCTGCATTGGTGACAATCAATTTAGTGTTCGCAGTTAAAACTCGATGTTCAATCGCCTTCGACTCAAAAGCAGTAAACAAAGGCTGATAAATCGCACCGATCCGCCATGTTGCTAAAATCGTAATCAGCAGTTCAGGCGTACGCGTTAACAGCCCTGCGATACAGTCACCTACTTGAATGCCAATACTTTTAAAATAATTTGCCAACTGTGCTGAGGCAACATCGAGCTGTTCAAAACTCCATTGCTCTGACTCGCCATTTTTTCCTTCCCAAATGAGTGCTGTTTTTTGCTGCCCGACATAGCGCTGACAGCACTCAATATAAGCATTCATTGCATTGGGTTGGCCGACCAATTGTTCTTGAATCAGTTGATCATAGTTAAATTCTTGATGGGCTTGTTCTAATGTCTTCATCACGACAACCTCGCATTATCCATTTTTTAAGACCAAATCCACTTTGGCCGTCCATATTCTTTATCGTTTTAAGCGTTGAACTGACCTCATTGTCAGTCCTATATTGTTTGAAAACCTAGAGCAGCTCAGCTGCTCGACTTAATACTTGTAACTAACTGCTGCACCTAGATAACCATGTTTTAAATGCACCTACAATTTCCAAATCCCTCAATGAAAATGCAGGCTTTGAACATCGACCAAGGTCTAAAACTGAGTCGACTTAAACCTTGGTGACTTCACGTGCAATCACAAGACGTTGAATATCAGATGCCCCTTCATAAATCTGGCTCACACGGACGTCCCGATAAATTCGTTCAACAGGAAAATCTGAAACATAGCCATAGCCACCATAAATTTGAATAGCATCAGAACAAACACGCTCTGCCATGGTTGAGGCAAACAGTTTGGCCATAGAGGCTTCTTTTAAACATGGCAATCCTGCATCCTTCAAAGCGGCTGCATGGAAAATTAACTGACGTGCAGCTTCAATTTGCGTCGCCATATCGGCTAAACGAAAAGCAACTGCCTGATGTTGTACAATTTCAACACCAAAGGCTTTACGGTCATTGGCATATTCAACTGCTGCATCTAAAGCGGCACGCGCCATACCCACGGATTGGGCTGCAATACCGATACGTCCCGACTCCAAATTCGAAAGCGCAATTTTGTAGCCCTCACCTTCCGCGCCTAGCAAATGATCAGCAGGAATGCGGCAGTTCTCCAAAACAATGGTTGCCGTATCCGAACAGTGCTGCCCCATCTTTTCTTCTATACGAGAGACAATATAGCCTTCGGTATCGGTTGGGACTAAAAAGCAAGAAATGCCTTTCTTCCCAGCAGCTTTGTCTGTGACTGCAAAAACCAAAGCGACTTGAGCATGCTTACCTGTGGTAATGAATTGTTTGGTTCCATTCAACACCCATTCCTCACCTTCACGAACGGCCTTACATTCCAACGCCCCTGCATCTGAGCCTGCTTGTGGTTCAGTGAGACAAAAGCACCCCAACCACTCACCTGTGGCAAGCTTGCTTAAATATTTCTGCTTTTGCGCATCAGTTCCATAACGCTGAGTAATGCCACACGGCAGTGAGTTTTGCACACTGACAATGGTCGAAATCGCACCATCACCTGCTGCAATTTCCTCAAGTGCCACCACCAGTGAAATATAATCTAAGCCTGCACCACCCCACTCAGGTGAAACAGTCATGCCCAAAGCACCTAATTCACCCAGCTCTTTGAGTTCTTGAGCAGGAAACTGTGCGGTTTTGTCACGTTCAGCTGCAGTTGGCTTCAGTTTTTCCTGCGAATAACTACGCAGCATATCCTGAACCATTTTTTGTTCTTCATTTAAAAGCATTAGATGTCCCTTCTCTGTTCAGGTTATTAAATTTAATAAATATTTGATACACGGCGACCCATTCGCAACCTGAAAGCCTTTCAAAAGATAATGTTTTTGCGAGAAAATAGTCTGTAAATTCAAAAAAACAGGTTTTGCGAATGGAGATGGTTTTGCCTACTTTTCCCGAAAGAAAAGTAGGTCGAACCGAAGGTTATAAGATGCCCTTACTTATCGACCTAAAGACTCCGTCATAAACTCAAAGATCACAAATCAAAATAGATTATTTAGGCTGCATACGAATCGCACCATCTAAACGAATCACTTCACCATTCAAATAACTATTTTCAAGAATGTGCCCCACAAGCTGAGCGAACTCTTGAGGCTTTGCCAAACGCTTCGGAAATGGCACCATTTCACCCAACGCATCTTGTACATTTTGCGGCATCGCCTTCAACATTGGCGTTTCCATAATGCCTGGAGCAATGGTCATCACTCGAATTTTCTCACGTGCTAGTTCACGTGCCAGCGGTAAAGTCATCGAGACAACAGCGCCCTTAGAGGCTGCATAAGCGGTCTGTCCAATTTGTCCGTCATAAGCTGCAACCGAAGCTGTATTCACAATCACTCCGCGTTCTTCTTCACCGGCTTGAGGTTCATATTTCGCGATTAACTGCGCAGCAAAACGCAGCATATTAAAAGTACCTGAGACATTGATGTTTAATACTTTTTGGAATAACGCCAGCTCATGAATACCATCACGACCCAACACTTTGGCTGAAGGCGCTACACCCGCACAGTTCACCAAACCATTCAACTGTGCATATTCCGCCTCGACTTCTTGGAAGAAACTTTGCACAGCGTGCTCATCAGTAACATCGAGGCTTTTAAACTGAGCATTTTCACCCAACTCACGCTGTAGCTCTTCACCTAAAGCTTGGTTCATATCCACCAAAATGACTTTCGCACCTTGTTCAATCAAATGACGTGCTGTTGCTGCGCCTAAACCCGATGCTCCACCCGTGACGACAAAAACCTTCCCTTGAATCTTCATTTATTTTTCCTTGTATGATTGAATGCTACGACTTAAGAAGAAATGTAAACACAGAAGCACTTGAGTACAATTTCCAAATATTGCATCTTCCATGATGGTTTTGGACAATGCTCAAAATGCACAATAAAAATATGGAAGCCACTATGACTGCATCGGAACATGCAAACGCCCAGAAAGATTCCATTTCAATTGCTTTAGTACACGAAGCATTGTTTGAAGCAGAAAAGCAGGGATATGCTGTTACTGATATTTTGAAAAATGCAGGCATCAATAGCGAATTGTTAAGTGCGACAAAAACACGGGTCTCAGTCAATCAATATGCACAGCTCTGGACTGAACTGGCCAATGTCATGAATGATGAGTTTTTTGGAATGGATCGCCATGCTATGCGCCGTGGCAGTTTTCAGTTTTTATCTAAATCACTGTTACACACCACCCAGCTGGACCAAGCCATTCAGCATATTTTGCAATTTATGAATTTGGTGTTAGACGACTTTAGTAGCCAACTCATGGTGCAAGAACATTATGCTTATATTGTGATTTATGAACGACAACAGCCCAAGCGCATGTTTAGTTACGCAACGTACATCATGCTGATTCATGCCCTAATGTGTTGGTTAGTGGGTCAACGGGTGATTTTGAATCAAATTCAACTCAAATGTGATGCACCTACAAATGACATCGACTACAAAGTTCGTTTTTGTGAAAATATCCAGTATCAAATGGCTGAAAATTATATTCAATTTGATGCCAATTATTTAAAAATGCCCATAAAACAGGACAGTAAATCGTGGTATCAATTTATTCAACAAACCCCACATATTTTACTGACCCGTTATAAAAACCCACATTCAACCAGTGCCCAAATTCGTCGCTATTTAATGCAAGAACCCCCGATACAGTGGCTTGAACTGTCTGAAATTGCCCATCATTTCAATATGTCTGAGGCAACAATTCAGCGTCGACTGAAAAGTGAAGGTTTCAGTTATCAACAGCTCAAAAATGATATACGCCGTGATATGGCGATTGAGCTGCTCAGTAACAACCAAGTATCATTACAAGACATTAGCACTGAACTCAATTTTCATGATCCGAGTGCTTTCCATCGTGCTTTTAAAAAGTGGACTGGGGTCAGCCCTGGCGCTTATCGTCAAAATAAGGACGCTTAACTTCAGTCGATTGGTATAAGCAACTACGCGACGCCCTTGCTCTTTCCACATAACAAATAACCAACCCATAAAATTTTCTCGTTAAAGGAAACCTCAACATTCTATTGTTCTGGGTTTGGTTTTGATTGGCCAAAGGAAATGTCAACAGGGCTTATAAATTAAATTGAATTTTTGATGCTCATTCATCGGAAAATCAGGGGGCTGTCGCACTTTGTCACTGACTTAAAAAAATTACCTGCCATAGTGATCTCGTCATATTGTTTTACACAATATTGAATAAAAACATCATGGAGGGAACACATGAGCACCCAATTAAATAAAAACTTAATGAAAAATATCGGATGGTTATCATTATTGCTGTGCAGTCAGCAAGCGATAGCAGACTCATACATTTATGTGACCAATACCACCCCTGAAACGGTATCCGTCAATATTAATCATCATGGTACACGCACCTTAGCTCAAGGGAGTCAATGGGCTCAAGAAGCCACCCAGATTGCACCTTATGAAACCAAACGTGTACTGCGTTTTAACCGTTATACTGGGGTAAAGTCAGGTCAAACCTATAATTTTGATACCGTGATTACAGGCGGGGGTTCAAGTGTCACCCTGAAACAATCTATGACTGGCACTTGGTCTGGCAGTGATATTAAACACTCTGCATCTGGCAGTGATTTCTCTGCACCATGGTTCAGCGACCGTAACATTCAGCGTTTCAACACCAATTATGCAGGAAAAGCAGCGCAGACTGCTTTTAAAGCTGAATACACTGGTGGTTATGACGACTTCCACTACACTATCCATCAAAATAACGTGCCAGAACCCGTTGCCAACAGTGCCGATGAGTTTAAAGTTTTAACCTACAATATTTATGCTCTTCCTTTGGTGGCAAGTAAAATTGATTCGCGCTTAGAACAACTACCGCAAAACCTAAAAGGCTACGACGCGATCTTGTTCCAAGAAACCTTTGCTTCTGGTCGTACCGCCATGTTGGCCAAATTAGCGCAGGAATATCCGTACCAAACTTATATTCCAATCGGTTCAGGTTTCAATATTTATGACAGCGGCATATTGGTTGCAAGTCGCCATCCAATTGTAAAAACGGATCATTTTATTTATCCGAGCTGTACAGGCATTGACTGTTTTGCCGATAAAGGCGTGATTTATGCCGAAATCCTCAAGAATGGCAAAGCCTATCATGTGACCTCCACGCATACCGCATCGTTTGATACCGACGCGGCACGTGATATGCGCCAGCAACAATTTAAGCAAATCCGCGCTTTGGTCGATAAGCAAAATATTCCATCATTTGATGCCGTGCTCATGGGCGGTGACTTTAATGTCAACAAACTCCTGTGGCCGCAAGATTATGCGCAAATGCAAATTAACTTGAATGGTACGGTCCCAGTCAGCACAGGATATACCGAATCGACCTTCGATCCACGAGTGAATAAACTCGCAGGTGCAGGACTCACGGGTGGCTCTACCGTGGAGTATTTAGACTACGTGGTGTCATCCAATAACCACCGTCAGCCTATGCAAGCACGTAATGATGTCCGCATTCTTCGCTCGGCTGCCGATCCCTTATTTATGACTTGGGACTTATCTGACCACTTCCCAGTAATGGGTCAATTCCAATACAACCCATAAGGAAGAACAATGAAGCGCTTTGGGCTTATCGCTTTGGTGCTGAGTGTATTGGTGATCGGTGTGGTGATATGGTTGGGCCTTGGCTCATCATATGCCACATCAGGTCAAACTCAGGCATCCTCACCGTCCCTTACGGAGACTGCTCAACCCAGCAGTTTGCAAGAGAAGCTTGCTGCTGCAAACAATGACGAGTCAAAAATGCAGCAACAACAGCAACAAGAATCCATCCAAAAAATCATTCAACTCTTTCAAAAAAATCCGGGCAATATCACACAATTATTAAACCAGTTACAACAAAACTGCCCCGATACCAACTGTCAGGCCTTATTAAAACAGGTATTGGACGAATATCCAGATCAGCAGTTTGCCCAGACTTTAAAACAATTGATAGAACGCCTACCACTGTACGAAAAAGAAATGCAAGCTAAAACCATGTCCACACAAATGACACCACAACAGCGTTATCAGGAGATTTGGAACTTACGTGAACAGACTTTAGGTAAGCAAGAAACACAACTCGGCTTTGCTGAAGAAAAAGAATTTGCCAGCTATCAGTTTGCTTATGGTGAGCTCTTGAGCCGCGCACCGCACATGACCTTACAACAACGACTGAGTGAACTTTCACAACTACAGCAACAATATAAAAACCCGAGCAAAAATATTGATGGTCAAAGTGGTAGTTATGATAAAGCCCTTAAATTGGCTTTAATTGGCGTCACCGACCCAATACAACAGCAAGAAATTACCCAACAAATTCGTAACAGCTACTTTTCAGGCAAAGAAGCGGCGCAGTTGGCTGAACGCGAACAACAAGTCGGTCGACAACAACAACAGATCGCCAGTTATCAATCTGAACTTGCTGCTCTCAACCAAGAAATGAACCAGCAAAAACAAAACTTAGCTGAAAGTGCATGGCAGCAGCAATATCAACTCCGTCTAGAACAACTGAGGCAAAAGCACTTTAACTAGTGGCTTAAACGTTCATCATTCTCCACATCAAACAAAGACAGCTAAAGCAAGGTGATATACCTCATGTTGCTTTAGCATGTCCTTATAAATTGCAATTCCACAATGTTTTGAGTTCGCATCAGTGATGCGTAAAATAAAGACCATTGCAACAAAGATATTAACAAGTTATTACTTTTCAATACTTTAAAAATAATTCTAATAACTTTTCAATTGAAGTCCCTCGATAGTCCGCATTGAATACTTCTTTTGATCGATCCGAGCCCATTTGAGCAGTAGTGTAAAATGTAAACATGCTCTCAATTTAATAAATTTAATCTTTTCATTTACTTAACAAATCCATCTTTCATTTATCGGAATCTATTTGCAAAAAGTTCCAAAATGGATTATTTTTCAACCAATTTTAAAGCATTCTTTAATGCTTATTTTCCGGCTGTACTCCCCCTGCTGTACTCCCCCTGTTTAATCACCTTATTTCTTTTAAAGGTTATGACATGCTTAAAATGATTGATGTTCTCGATCAACGTCTGGTGCAAAACTTTACTCAAGCTTTGCAGTCTCCTACCCCACAATTTGAAGAGCAACTGGATCAAGGTATTCTCAATGCATCAGACCTTGAATTAAATCATGCTGTTACTGCATTTTTTAATGAAGTTAATGCGATTGAAGCTGCTCAAGCGTTGGATATTAGCGCTGACCGTATTCAAGCCCTGCAGTTAGGTGCATCGTTTAAAGATGAACAATATTTAGCTGATCTAAAGAAAATTGTGACACTTTGTCTTGCACTTGAAACAGATGCTTTAGAGCAAGTTGAAGTGTTTGACAGCTTACAAGACTATCCTATGTAAACTTGCAAGCCCTTAAAAAAGCGACTATTACAGTCGCTTTTTTACATTCAAAATGAATGATTTAGTTATGCAATCTTCATATAAGAAGAAATTATTCTATGCTTTTTTAAAGTTATTCTATACTCCAAAAACTACACAAAGCTCAACATACTTATTAAAATTCAGATACTTAAATCAAGATTATCTACTTATTTCAATTTAGTATTTTGTTATCCATTTTTCTTTTTTTATTTTTCGCATACATCAGGTTAAAAGAACTCACAAATGAACTTATTTAAATGATGCAAAATGAAAAACTTTAAACTACTGAGCACTTCACTGATTTTAGGTTTGATCGGCACTTATACCCATGCCGCTGTTCCAAACACGCTCAAACTCGATTATGCCTACTACGCACCAACCAGCCTTGTGGTGAAAGAACAAAAACTGTTAGAAAAAGCCTTACCTAAGACTGAAATTAAATGGGTGTTTAGCCAAGGCAGCAACCGCTCGCTGGAATATTTAAATAGCGGCAGTGTCGATTTTGCTTCAACCGCAGGACTTGCAGCCGTACTCAGTCGTGCCAACGGCAGTCCAATCAATACCGTTTATATCCAGAGCCAACCTGAATGGACCGCTTTGGTGGTTGCTAAAAACTCCCAAATTAAAAGCCTAAAAGACTTAAAAGGAAAAAAAATTGCCGCAACCAAAGGCACAGATCCATTTCTATTTACCTTACAAGCGCTGGATACAGTGGGTCTAAATAAACGTGATGTCCAACTGGTTCACTTACAACATCCAGATGGCAAAACAGCTTTAGAACGTGGTCAAGTCGATGCTTGGGCAGGCTTAGATCCATTGATGGCATCGGCACAAGTGCAATCTGGCGCAAAACTGTTGTATCGAAATATTGGGTTTAACAGTTATAGCGTACTCAGTGTCAAAGAGTCTTTTACTCAGCAAAATCCCGAAGCCATTGAAGCAGTGATTAAAGCTTATGAGCAAGCACGTAAATGGGCCAAAGCTCATCCAGAGAAATTGGCGGAGTTACTGGCACGTGAGTCCAAACTTCCGTTGAATGTCGCAAAATTACAATTAAGCCGTACCAATTTTGATCAAAACATTCCGTCAGCCAAACAGATTGCCGCATTACAAAAGTCTGGCGGCATTTTGAATGAAGAAGACTTAGTTCGTAAAGGCACCAATGTTAATCAAGTCGTGACTCAGTTGTTTAAACCACAATATGCACAAAAGGTTGTAAGCAAATAATGACCAAGTCAGTCGCGAGCTCTTTCAGCCCTATTGTAGTGAAAAAGAATTCCTCATTTCAGTTGAAATTGAAGAGTGCTCTCAAAGCGATCACCCTTCCAGTGCTCTTACTGATTACTTGTGAATATCTGGTTCGTGCAGGTTTTATTGAACCTTATTTATTACCTGCACCCAGTAGTCTATGTCAAACCTTTCTAGATTTATGGCAGGCAGATTTATGGATGCATGTCTGGACCAGTACATGGCGAGTGTTTTTAGGCTTTTTTATTGGGAGTGCCCTAGCTTTAATATTTGCGATTTTAGTGGGACTCAATAAACAGGTTGAAGCGTTTTTAGAACCCAGTTTTTCAGCGATCAAATCCATCCCAAGTTTAGCGTGGATTCCTCTACTTTTACTGTGGCTGGGAATTGATGAAGCATCGAAAATCACCCTAATTGCAATTGGCGCATTTTTTCCGACCTATACCAACACGGTCGCGGCTGTTAAAGGGGTTGATCGCAAGCTCATCGAAGTCGCACAAGTCTATCGGCTGAAGTACTGGCAGCAAGTGCAACAGATTATTTTGCCTGCAGCGTCTCCGGGGATCTTAACGGGACTGCGCAACAGTTTAAGTTTGGCATGGATGTTTATGATTGCAGCAGAACTCATTGCAGCGACACAAGGCATAGGCTACTTACTGAGTGATGGCCGAGAAACTTCACGTCCCGATATTGTGATCTTAGCAATTATTCTTTTAGCCATGCTTGGAAAATTCAGTGATAGCATCATGAAGGCCATCGAGACTTGGCTACTGCGTTGGCGTGACGTATTTGGAACATAAGGTAGAAAAAATAAAAGCGCATCGAATGCGCTTTTATTTTGGAGGAAACAATGAAATTATTGTGTCCACTGCCCTAAAGTAACGCGGTCATTTCCACCATAATCTTTCACCGTACGGACTTGTTTATAGCCCGCTTCTTTAAAGATTTTCTGTACAGCGTCAGCTTGATCATAACCATGCTCAAGTACCACCCAGCCATCAAGAGTTAAATGCTTTTTACCTTGCTGGATAATGACTTTTAAATCAGCCAAACCATGATCCGCAGCAACTAGAGCACGTTCAGGCTCAGTTGCTAAGTCTTGCATGTGGGCGTCATCGGCATCGATGTACGGTGGATTCGAAACAATCACATCAAAAAACTTTCGATTTAGCGGTGCAAACCAACTTCCACACACAAAAGTCACATCATTTAAGTCATGCTTTTCTGCATTTTGCTGCGCCACGGCTAAAGTTGGCTCATAAATATCGGTAGCCGTGATGTCCCATGTGTCCCGTTCACTGGCCAATGAAAGCGCAACCGCACCCGTCCCCGTACCTAAATCGACAATGCGGGCATCTTCAGGTAAGTCTAAACGTAGTACAGTTTCAACCAATACTTCGGTATCTGGACGTGGCACTAAGGTGTCAGGAGTGACAATCAGATCCAATGTCCAAAACGGCTGTGAACCTGTCACATAGGCCAAAGGTTCACCTGCTTCAATTCGCGCCAAGGCAGCAACATAGGCTTGCTCTTGTTCATCGGTCAGCACTTGATCTTTTTTCATAACCAAATCAAAAGAATCAATTTTGGTAATGTGTTCCAGCAACCATGCGTTCTCTTGACGTTCGTAACTCTCGGCTTCACCACGTAAAGCCAAAGCTTGGGCAATATTCATTATCCACCATTCTGCTGTGCAAGCATCGCAAGCTGATCTGCTTGATATTCACGATGTAAGCTATCTAATAGTTCAGTTAAATCACCTTCCATAACCGCGTCTAACTTGTATAAAGTTAAGTTAATACGGTGATCGGTCATACGACCTTGCGGGTAGTTATAGGTACGGATACGTTCTGAACGATCGCCCGAGCCAACCAAGTCACGGCGCATTTCAGAAGTTGCTGCATCAGCTGCTGCACGTTTTGCATTTTCCAAGCGTGAAGCAAGTAAAGCCATCGCTTTGGCTTTGTTCTTATGCTGCGAACGCTCTTCCTGACATTCCACCACGGTTCCTGTTGGAATATGAGTAATACGCACAGCTGAATCGGTTTTGTTGATGTGCTGACCACCCGCACCTGAGGCACGGTAGGTATCAATACGTAAGTCTGATGCATTAATCTCGACCGTTGTATCGACATCAATTTCAGGCAAAATCGCAACGGTACACGCCGAAGTATGTACACGACCCTGAGACTCTGTTGCAGGTACACGTTGTACACGGTGCGCGCCACTTTCAAACTTCAAGCGACCGTAAACGCCTTCACCATTCACCAAACAAATGATTTCTTTATAACCACCGTGTTCGCCTTCATTTTCAGACAACACTTCAATACGCCAGCCTTGTGATTCAGCGTACTTGGTATACATGCGGTATAAGTCACCCGAGAAAATAGCGGCTTCATCACCGCCTGTTCCCGCTCGAATTTCCAAATATGCAGAGTTCGCATCATTTGGATCTTTCGGAATCATTAAGATATTTAAATCAGCTTCTAAAGACGCAATAATGGCTTTATTTTCTTTAATTTCTTCAACAGCCATTTCCTTAAAATCAGGATCTGACAGCATCGCTTCAGCCGTTTCAATGTCTGCTTCAGCTTGTTTGTACTTGGTCCACACTTCTGTGATTTCGCTTAAATCGCTATGTTCGCGTGACAACTGACGAAAGCGTTTGTTATCCGAAATGACTTCTACATCTGCAAGTAATGCTGTTAATTCTTCGTGACGGTCAGAAAGTTGATCTAATCGTAAACGTAACGATTCTTTCATTAGGAAAATATCTCAATATAAAGGCTGCAATACAGTTTCACAGCACCAAAAAATTTGCGCTTAGTTTAACGGCTCTATCACGCAAAGAACATCTTTATTCAATCCTGAGCGACGTATACTTTATGCATCGCAGTGAATTGATACACTTTTAATGCGTGTTTATGCGCTTACTTACGTTCAAAAAATGCAAAACAACTTATTTTATATACATCTTTTAAATAGGCCATTTCAGCTCAAAATTCAGAGTGTGAACTGCATCACTCCTAGGTTTATCCACATTTGCATGATTTTGGATAAATTTCATTCTGCTTATTCACATTTGTAATAAAACTGATACAAACAAGAAACCAACGGGTTTCAATTTAGTTTTAACTCTCCACAATTAACTGGAATCTTTTTGTTACATTAGCCACATCGAAAAAAGTAAGACAGTTCAACTAATGTTGGACATGGAGAAACACATGAAACTTAATACACTCTTAATGTCAGCAACATTAGCAACGGCATCTATGTTTACTGCAACTGCATATGCAGACAGCACAACTCGCGTTGCAGCAGTCAGTGCTTTAGGTAGTGTTGCAGGGACAGCGATTGGTAAAAACATGGGCGGCACAACTGGTGCAACCATCGGTGCAGCACTCGGTGGTGCAGGTGGTGCAGCAGTTGCAAGTGACAAACGTCATCGTACTGAATCTGCTATTGGCGGTGCGATCGGTGGTGGTGCGGGCTATACCGTAGGTAAAAGCATGGGCGGAACCAATGGTGGGTACGTGGGTTCTGCATTAGGTGCAGCGGGCGGTGCAGCACTCGGCAACAAAATCTCAAAAGATAAACAGTATGACTCTTACCATGGTAAAAAATGGAAGAAAAAACATAAACACCATTAATTAGCTGCATCGTAAAGATGTCATTGAAAGCACCTTCGGGTGCTTTTTTATGGCACAGATTTAGACGCAACAACACATCAGCCAAACTGGTAGAAAATACGAAGAGCCGTTACACAGCACTTACCAAAGCAACAGTTTCGATAAAATTTCTCTTCATTATTCTTCCAACTTGTTTCGCTAAAGTGAAATCAAGACAAAATAGACATGCTCTTAGGAGTTTAAAAATGAAAATTAAATCAATTTTAATGAGTACCGTAATTGCAGCTTCTGCATTAACGATGACCACAACATATGCAGGTAATACAACCAATACTGCACTAACGTCTGCATTAGGTGGTGTTGTCGGTGCCGCGATTGGTAACCAAATGGGTGGGCAAACAGGCGCGATGATTGGTTCTGCCATTGGTGGTGGTGCAGGTGCAGCTGCTTCAGCCAACAAACGTGACCGTAATGGTGCAATCATTGGTGGAGCACTCGGTGGTGCAGGTGGTTATACCGTAGGTAAAAACATGGGCGGTACCAATGGTGGGTATATTGGTGCAGGTCTAGGTTCAGCGGGTGGTGCAGTTCTGGGTAAAAAAGTCTCTGAAGACCGTCGTTACGATGATGAATATGACCGCCGTTACGATGACCGTTATGATCGTCGTTATGACAGCCGCGACTACCGTAACAGCAATTATAAATATAATGGTCGCGACTATCGTGGTGACAATGGCCGTCACTTGGGCTGGTACAAAAACGGGAAACGTTAAGCACCTATAAAATATTTTCAAATAAAAAGCACCTTCGGGTGCTTTTTATTTATCTCACAACCGACACTCAAAAAAGACACTGCATCGTTTCTACTGAATGCAGCAGCTTACCACTTTGGTTTTAAACGTATATGTGGCTGGTGCTGTTCAACGATGTTGAATATAAATTTTGTTTCATTTTTAAATCAATACTTTACTATAAAACAATCAGAATATCGAATAAAATCGATATACAAGATGGCACTTATATCGTATTATTTCGATATATAAAACAAAACTGAGAAGTAGAATGCGCACGTTGTCCGAGACTCAATTTTCTATTCTAGAATTAGCTCCTGTCCGCGAAGATCAAACTGTACAACTCACTCTACAGCATAGCTTAAAATTGGCCCAACAAGCTGAGCGTTTAGGCTATAGCCGACTTTGGCTTGCAGAACATCATAATATGGATGGTATTGCCAGCTCTGCAACTGCGGTGCTACTCGGCTATTTACTCGCAAATACCTCAACCTTAAAAGTGGGCTCTGGCGGTATCATGCTCCCAAACCATGCCCCACTGATCGTAGCGGAGCAATTCGGTACACTTGCAACACTCTATCCAAACCGGATTGAATTAGGTTTAGGTCGAGCACCAGGTACAGACCAAGTGACCATGCGCGCACTTCGCCGTGGCCGTCAAGAAACTGAAGATCAATTCCCACAAGATGTCTTAGAAATTCTGCATTACTTTAAGGACGCTGAGCCAAATCAGCGTATCATTGCAACTCCGGGGCAAGGGACACATGTGCCTGTATGGCTACTTGGTTCAAGCTTATTTAGTGCACAACTGGCTGCAAAACTAGGGCTTCCCTACTCTTTTGCATCACACTTTGCACCGCGCATGCTAAAACAAGCGATTCAGCTCTATCGTGAAAACTTTGAACCCTCTGAGTACTTATCCAAACCTTATGTGTCTATGGGTGTCCCGACGGTCGTTGCTGAAACCGATGCCGAAGCTGAATATCTAGCGACCAGTGCCTATCAACGGGTTTTAGGTCTCATGCGCGGTCAAAGTTTAAAGTTAAAAGCACCAATTGCCAGCATGGACGGTCTATGGTCACCTGCGGAAAAAATGTCAGTAGACAGTTTTTATGCCATGGCGCAAATCGGCTCCAATGGCACGGTGAAAGAAGGCTTGAAACAGCTTCTTTTAGAATATGATGTCGATGAGTTCATTTTCACCTGTGACATCTATGACACGGACAAACGTTTAGAAAATTTTGAACGTCTCATGCAGATCAAAAATAGCTAAGTACAAATGAAGTTAATCGCCTTATGCGTATTAATACATACCCATAAGGCGACGTGCATAAATGAATAACTAAAATCTCAGCCGATACCTAAAAAATCCTCAAAACTCTGCAAAAACTGCTGCTATGTCTAGACTAAAGTTAGCGTGACTGCTCAGACAATTTATCACTTTGCCTTTTTAGAGCAAAAGCACTAAAAATAATAAATTAAGGAAAGACGATAAAAAACAATTAAGGATCAAGCATGGTCAATTTGCATTCAACAGACAACGTATCTGGTTTATTTCAAAACCATCCCGAATATTTTCAGCATTTTAAAGGGCAATTGATTACCGCATCAGAAATTAAACAACATGCTTTTACTGAACAACGTGTCGCAATTATTGGTACCAACCAGCATACAGTGACTGCCCTTGAATCGATTTGTCAGGTCGCTCAATCGGTCTATGTTTTTCAAAATGCGCCACAATTTATCTTGCCAAAAACAGAGCGTGGAATTCAGCGCTTAATTCAACATCCACTGGTTATTAAGAACCGACGCCTATTTAACACACGTATCAAATGCCTACTGGCTTTACGCTTCTTAGAAACCCAAGTTCAAGACCCATGGCTTAGACACCAACTCAAACCTAACTCCGCTGCCGATAAACTTAAATTTTTTAAGTCCGATCATTATTATCATGCCTTACAGCGCGACAACTGTAAGCTAATCACTTGGCCAATAGTCAAAATTCGAGAACATGATATTCAAAGTTTAGATGGAGCTGAATATCCCGTCGATGTGATCATTACCACCTATAGCCATTAACCATATAGGGTAAGTTTCCCTACTTACCCGTTGTTTATTTCGTCACACCTGTATACCGATAGCCTGTATTTGAACGCTGATAACGTAAGTACGTTCCAGTCGGTCGACTGTTTTGATCCAATAAAGTGATATCAATCTTGTTTAAGTCTTTTGAAACACGAATATATGAACCGCGCTGCTCTTCGTCATAATGACAGTCATAATCTACTTCAATCAAACTTAGTTGCTTGCTCTTGGTCTGAAAAACTGGTGTTGCTGTCAAAGCTTGGGCGTGCATTTTAAAGGCTTGAATTTGATAGAGACCGTGACAACTATCGCCTTTGTAATAACTTTGAATCAGATAAATCGGCTGTGCACCCCATTTCACTTGATCAATCTTTAAAATATAGCCTGTTTCTAAAGGCTGAAGTTTAGTGGATTTGCTCGATTTCATCTGCACCTAGGATGAAAATTCACCCATAGTACCGCCACCGCCTACATCAAAGGTATAGAATTTAAGCAGTTGGTCCGGTGAGGCATTAATCTTTAGTCTAAGATTTTCAGTCAATTTGGGGAAAGAATAAGCATAACTTTCTGCATTTCCACGGATTAAATCAACCACATCATTTTCGATCTGTTGATTCACTGCATAAAAATCTAGCGCTGCATATTTTTGATCAATCGCCTGCTCAGCCTGTTGAATTGATATATTTTGCGCATATAAAGCCATATTAAAATGAGCAAAACAAAATACACCTAATAGGCATTTTGATATTATTTTCATTTGATATAATCTATATTTTTATATTGATCGACATTATAAAGCATCATCAATATGACGCTTTATAATGTAATGACAATATCAACCAATGCGACGTTTTAAACCCGTCATTTGCAGTACACGAGTTGAAATTTCTTCAATCGACATTTCCGAGACATTTAAGTATTTAATCCCTTCAGAGATATAAATCCCTTCAATTGCACGAAGCTCCATTTGACACTGGCTGAAGCTTGCATAACGGCTATTGGCTTTACGTTCAGAGCGAATAGCAACAAGACGTTCAGCATCAATCATCAAACCAAAAAGCTTCTGTTTATGCGCGCGAAGTACCGCAGGTAAACGGTTGTCATCCAAGTCTTCTTCGGTCAATGGATAGTTTGCTACACGAATCCCAAACTGTAATGACAAATAAATTGACGTCGGCGTTTTACCCGAACGTGACACCCCAATCAGAATCAGATCGGCCTTGTCATAGTGGCGTGTACGTGCACCATCATCGTTATCTAAAGCAAAATGCACCGCATCAATACGTGCTTTATAAGACTCCGAATCGGTCACCGCATGGGTCTGTCCGACTAAAGTTGTAGGTGGTGTTCCTAACTCTTCAGATAGTTTACTAATAAGCCCTTCAAATACATCAAGATTTATAGCATTTGCAGTATTAATAATGTCACGCACGTACGGGTCGACTAAAGTATCAAAAACCAGTGGCTTTTGTCCGTCTTGTTGCGCCCTTAAATTGATCTCAGCAACGACATTTGTAGCAGCTTCTTCAGAGCTAATATAAGGAATAATATGAATGTCAAAGTCAACATTTGGAAACTGCGCCAATAGCGAGTGCCCAAGGGTTTCAGCGGTAATTGCAGTACCATCTGATACAAAAAAAACACTCCGCTTAAATTGTTTACTTCCTGACATTAAAATTCTCCTCAAAAATTTGTCTTAGTGCTATATAATCTTTATAGTAAACCGATCTTACATGACTGTCGCTTAGTAAAATCAAAAAGCTAAGTAGATTTGTTATAATCTGATGCCAAGATAGTGATTAAATACTGCAAAAGTGGAGTAACAACTTTGGAAGCGCGCGTAATTGGTCTAGAAAAATTAGGGAAACACGACGTTGAACTTGTAGGTGGGAAAAACTCATCTTTAGGTGAAATGATCAGCCACCTATCAAATGCAGGTGTATCTGTACCAGGTGGCTTTGCTACTACAGCTCAAGCATATCGTGAATTTCTCGAGCAAAGTGGCCTAAACGCTAAAATCAATGCAGAGTTAAAAGTCCTCAATGTTGATGATGTAAATGCTCTTGCTGAAACAGGCGCGAAAATTCGCCAATGGATCGTAGATACCCCACTTACGGCAGAACTCGAACAAGAAGTTCGTAAAGCATTTGCAGAGCTTTCAAACGGCAACCCAGACATCGCGGTTGCCGTTCGTTCTTCAGCGACAGCAGAAGATTTACCAGATGCTTCTTTTGCAGGTCAACAAGAAACCTTCTTAAACATTCGCGGTATCGACAACGTATTGATCGCGATCAAAGAAGTATTTGCATCACTGTATAACGACCGTGCAATTTCTTACCGCGTACACCAAAATTTTGCGCATGATGTTGTGGCTTTATCTGCTGGTGTTCAGCGTATGGTCCGCTCTGAAACTGGTGCGGCAGGTGTAATGTTTACACTCGACACTGAATCAGGTTTCCGTGACGTAGTATTCATCACTGCATCGTATGGTTTGGGGGAAATGGTTGTTCAAGGTGCAGTAAACCCTGACGAATTCTACCTCTCTAAACCCCTTTTAAATGCAGGCAAGCACGCTGTCCTCCGTCGTAATCTGGGTTCTAAACACCAAAAAATGATTTATGGCGAAGAAGCTTCTGCAGGTAAATCAGTTGTTGTGGTTGATGTTGAAAAACAAGAGCGTCAACAATTCGCATTAAACGACCACGAACTACAAGAACTTGCAAAACAAGCGCTGATCATTGAAAACCATTATGGTTCTCCAATGGACATCGAGTGGGCAAAAGATGGCGATGACGGTCAAATTTATATAGTTCAAGCGCGCCCTGAAACTGTGAAGAGCCGTGAAAATGTCGGCACTATGGAACGCTACCTATTAAAACAAAAAGGTACGGTCATTTGTGAAGGTCGTTCAATCGGTCAACGTATCGGTTCTGGTAAAGTCCGTATTGTTACATCTATTAAAGAAATGGACAAAGTACAAGACGGTGACGTACTGGTTTCTGACATGACTGACCCAGACTGGGAACCAGTGATGAAACGTGCTGCGGCAATTGTCACTAACCGTGGTGGTCGTACTTGTCACGCAGCGATTATTGCACGTGAACTGGGTGTTCCAGCAATTGTCGGTTGTGGTAATGCAACTGAAGTTCTAGTAGACGGCCAAGAAGTAACTGTTTCATGTGCAGAAGGTGATACAGGTTTCATCTACGAAGGCTCTTTAGATTTCGAGATTCAAACCAACTCAATCGAATCGATGCCAGAGCTTCCATTCAAAGTGATGATGAACGTCGGTAACCCTGACCGCGCATTTGACTTTGCACAAATTCCAAATGAAGGGATTGGTCTTGCACGTCTTGAGTTCATCATTAACCGTATGATCGGTGTCCACCCTAAAGCATTGTTGAACATTGACAGCTTGCCACGTGAAACTCGTGCTGCAGTGATGGCACGTACAGCGGGTTATGCATCGCCAATCGAGTTCTATGTTGAAAAACTGGTTGAAGGTATTTCTACCCTTGCTGCCGCATTTGCAGACAAACCTGTGATCGTTCGTATGTCTGACTTTAAGTCAAATGAATATGCAAACTTGATCGGTGGTAAATTATACGAGCCTGAAGAAGAAAACCCAATGTTGGGCTTCCGTGGTGCAAGCCGTTATGTGTCTGACAACTTCCGTGACTGCTTCGAATTAGAATGCCGCGCGTTGAAAAAAGCACGTGACGAAATGGGCTTAACCAATATTCAAATCATGATTCCTTTCGTACGTACTGTACATGAAGCAAAACGTGTAATTGAATTATTGGCGTTAAACGGTTTGAAACGTGGTGAAAATGGTCTGAAAGTGATCATGATGTGTGAGTTACCAACGAATGCATTATTGGCTGAACAGTTCCTTGAACACTTCGATGGCTTCTCTATTGGCTCAAACGACTTAACCCAGTTAACACTTGGTCTAGACCGTGACTCTGGTATTGTGTCTCACTTATTTGATGAACGTGATCCAGCCGTAAAAGCACTTCTTTCTATGGCAATTCATGCGTGCCGTAAAGCAGGTAAATATGTGGGTATCTGTGGTCAAGGTCCATCAGATCATCCAGATCTTGCGCAATGGCTGATGGAACAAGGTATCGAATCTGTATCACTTAACCCTGACTCAGTATTAGACACTTGGTTCTTCCTTGCTGAAGAAAAAGTTCAAAAAGCTTAACTTTTTGATCCGATAAAAAAGACCCTTTTATGGGTCTTTTTTTATCACCACTCTTTCAACGTATCCGCATTAAAACAAGCATATTGATACAAAAATTTAGACTAAGTTTGGCATTCATACATCAACATCTTGATTGAGAAAAGATCGCATTGCGATAAAGCTAGAAGAAGCAGCATAATCCTTGTTACACTGTCCTGCATTTTGTGTAGTTTTGGTTAATTTCAGCTTGAAATTCTCTAGACTATCCGCATGTTTTATCATAGATTTTTTATTTGTTTTTCATCTGAAACAAATACATTTATTATTTAAATATCCCAATTTATATTTTGAGATTAAGTTTATATGCAGATTTACTTGGCACGAAATAATCAACAAGCCGGTCCATATACCTTAGAGCAGTTGAATCAGATGCTCACAAGCCAACAAGTTTTATTGACGGATTTAGTTTGGCATCAAGGTATGCCTGAATGGAAAGCTTTAGGTGAACTCACCCAAGGAAAACTGGCGTATGAACCTGTAGGTTATCAGCCTCAACCCCCTATTCCTGAGCCAATGCATACGCCAAATCAATTTTCACAGCCAAACCGTACAGCAGCGAAAGTTGTTCAACCTGAACTAGCATCAATAGGCACACGCGTTTTAGCCAAAGTCATTGATTTACTTCTTTGGCTCCCTGCCGCTGCGATTCCCTCGTTCTTTTTACAAGCTAACCAGTTTGGTGAACTGACTGAAATTCAGCAAAAAATGCAAGCGGCTACTACAGCAACTCAGGCCAGTGAACTGCAAGCACAACTGTTCAGTTTGATTCCTACTGAAGCATGGACCACCATGGGAATTTACCTACTGATTATGCTGGGTATCCAGGCCTTTTTCTTAGCTAAAAGTGGCCAAAGCATTGGTAAAAAAATCACCAAAATTAAAATTGTAGACGTGGAAACGAACGAAAAAGTCAGCCTTTTACGTGTATTCACATTACGCAGTGTTGTCTTTATTGTGCTCAATATGCTGTTCATGCCGTTTATTACTATCATCGATCACGTCTTTGGTTTAACTGCAAAGCGTCAAACTTTGCACGATAAGCTGGCAAAAACCAAGGTCATTAAGCAGTAATTTGACCATATTTAAGCTGAGGTTTGGCGCACCTCAGTTTTCCGCAGTTTATTGATATTCAAAATAAATCCATAAAGAAATTATAAAATTCCGAGTGAAAAAATCGGTTTTTATAACAGTCATTTAAAGCATCTTTACGTATAGCTTAGTTTGTCGATATGAGGCATAATGCCCTACAACGTAGCGGTGTCTTATGATTGAGAAGTGTTTTTAGACTTAAAAAGAAACTTTTCAATCATGCGACACTTTAATCGCTATCCCAATTTTATTAGGGAATGGGACTCTTCACCGAGGTTGTAAAATGAGACAAACGATTTTAGCTGTATTGTCTTTATCTGCGATCGCCGCGCTCTTAACTGGGTGTGGTGGTGATATGGTACTTCTAAACTCAAAAGGTCCAGTTGCACAAGGTCAATCTGACTTAATGATGACTGCGATCTATTTAATGCTATTGGTGGTTATTCCATCAGTCGTAATGGCATTATGGTTTGGTTGGAAATATCGCGCGTCGAATAAAGATGCAGACTATAAACCTACATGGGCACACTCTACTGCAATTGAAATTGTAGTTTGGGGTATTCCTGTCATTATTATTGGTATTCTGGCTTGGTTAACTTGGTGGGGTTCACACAAGTATGACCCTTACCGCCCACTCGAATCTGATAAAGCACCTGTAAATATTCAAGTCATTGCAGAACAGTTTAAATGGATCTTCATTTACCCTGATCTTAACATTGCGACGGTTAACGAAATTCGTTTCCCTGAAAAAACTCCAGTTGCACTTAAAATTACCTCTAACTTCACGATGAACTCTTTCTTCATCCCTGCGTTAGGTGGTCAAATTTATGCAATGGCAGGCATGCAAACGCACTTGAATTTGTTAGCAGATGGAACTAGCCCAGCTGAAGGCTACCGCGGTTTCTCTTCGAACTATTCAGGCTACGGCTTCTCGCAAATGCGCTTCCGTGCTCACTCTGTAACTGACGCTCAATTCGCTGAATGGGTTGCTGCAGTTAAAGCAGGTAACGGTACAAGCATTAATCCTAAAGCTGTACAAAAAACAATTTTAGATCAAGCTGAATTTGAGTCTTTACGTGACGGTAACCGTGGTAAACACCAAATTGAAGTTTTGATTTCAAAAGCAAAAACTCCTGAAGAGAAGGCTGCTGCTGAGGCAATGAAGCCTTATCCAACTAAGCCACACCCTGTGACTTACTACTCTTCTGTAGAGGAAGGCTTGTTTAAGTCAGTCATCAGCAAATATATGAGCAACTATCACGGTGCTGATCACTCAGCGACTGCGGGTGCTCACGGGGCTGCTTCATCTGAAGCACATGCCGCTGTTGAACCTGCTTCATCAGTTGTAGGGGAATAAGACATGAGCTTCTTAGGTAAGTTAGGTCCGGACGTTATTCCGCACGATCCAATTGTACTGGTCACAGTTGCAATGATGATCTTAGGTGGTATCGCAGTTGTTGCTGGTATTACCTACTTTAAAAAATGGGGCTACTTGTGGAACGAATGGTTCACATCAGTCGACCATAAAAAAATTGGTATCATGTATCTTTTCGTATCGATCATCATGCTTTTGCGTGGTTTCGCCGATGCGATTATGATGCGTCTTCAACTGTTCCTTGCAAAAGGTGGCGGTGAAGGTTATTTACACCCAGAACACTACGATCAGATCTTCACCGCACACGGTGTAATCATGATCTTCTTCGTAGCAATGGGTCTAGTTGTTGGCTTAATGAACATCTCTGTACCACTTCAAATTGGTGCACGTGACGTTGCCTTCCCATTATTAAACTCTCTAAGCTTCTGGCTATTTGCTGGTGCTGCAGGCTTAATGATGGCATCTCTTGCAATTGGTGAATTCGCTGCAACAGGTTGGATGGCTTATCCTCCTCTTTCAGGTATCGAATACTCTCCAGGCGTGGGTGTGGACTACTATATCTGGGCACTTCAGATTTCAGGTTTAGGTACGCTATTAACGGGTGTTAACTTCTTCGTTACCATCATTAAAATGCGCGCGCCTGGTATGTCACTTATGGACATGCCGATCTTTACTTGGACATCTTTGTGTACAGCTGTATTGATCATTGCGTCATTCCCAGTGTTAACAGCAACAATTGCGATGTTAACGCTTGACCGTTACTTCGGTTTCCACTTCTTTACAAATGACATGGGTGGTAGCCCAATGTTGTATGTAAACTTGATTTGGACATGGGGTCACCCAGAAGTTTACATCTTAGTATTACCAGCATTTGGTATTTACTCTGAAGTTGTTTCAACGTTCTCTCGTAAAACGTTGTTCGGTTACAAATCAATGGTGTATGCAACAATTGCGATCACAGTACTTGCGTTCGTAGTATGGCTTCACCACTTCTTCACCATGGGTGCTGGTGCGAACGTGAATGCGTTCTTCGGTATCATGACCATGGTTATTGCGATTCCTACTGGTGTGAAAATCTTCTCTTGGTTATTCACGATGTATAAGGGTCGTATTACCTTCACTACTCCTATGTTATGGACGCTTGGCTTCCTTGTAACATTCGGTATTGGCGGTTTAACTGGTGTATTAATGGCTGTTCCACCTGCGGACTTCCTTGTACACAACTCATTGTTCTTGATTGCTCACTTCCATAACGTAATTATCGGTGGTGTGGTGTTTGGTATGTTTGCCGGCATCATTTTCTACTGGCCGAAAATGTTTGGTTGGAAGCTTAATGAAGCATGGGGTAAAGCTGCGTTCTGGTTCTGGTTCTTCGGTTTCTACTTTGCATTCATGCCACTTTATATCCTTGGTTTCATGGGTATGACTCGTCGTTTGAATACATATGACAACCCTGAATGGGATCCGTACATTGCTATTGCATTCTTCGGTTCTGTGTTAGTCGCGATTGGTATTGCATGTTTCGTTATGCAGATTGTTGTTGGTTACTTACAACGCAACGACAACCTCGACCTTACAGGCGATCCATGGGATGGTCGTACACTTGAATGGGCGACTTCGTCTCCTGCTCCGTTCTACAACTTTGCTCACCTTCCAACAATCAATGGTATTGATACGTTCTGGAATGACAAAGAGAATGGCGTAGCGTATGCGAAACCTACTTCATACGAAGACATTCATATGCCAACGAATCGTGCTGCTGGTGTTGTGATTGCCATGTTCATTACTGTTATGGGCTTTGGTTTAATCTGGCATATCTGGTGGTTAGTTGTTGTAATGTTCATCGCTGCTATTATCAGCTTCATCGCGTCTTCGTTTACGAAGAAAGTGGACTACTATGTTCCTGCTGCTGAAGTTGAGCGTATTGAAAATGAACGTTACGCGATTCTTGAAAAACATTTGAAGAAGGACTAAGACAATGGCTGACGTACTTCATCACGAAAACCACGGACACGATGAGCATCATCACCACGATGATACTGACATCACCGTCTTTGGTTTTTGGACTTATTTGATGAGTGACTTGATTCTATTCGGTACACTCTTCATTGCATTCGCTGTTTTAAGTAGCCATGTGCCTATGGGCACACCAAGTGCAAAAGAATTATTCGGTGAGTCTTTAGGTTTCGTTTTAACTGAAACTTTCGCTCTCTTGATCTCTTCTGTAACTTTTGGTTTTGCGGTTCTTGCTGCATACAAAAAGAACGTCAACCAAGTTTTAACTTGGTTAGCGATCACTTGGTTATTCGGTGCTTCATTCATCGGCATGGAACTATATGAGTTTAATCACTTAGTTCATGCTGGCCACGGTCCAAGCGTAAGTGCGTTTTTATCGTCGTTCTTTACTTTAGTAGGTACGCACGGTATTCACGTAACTTCAGGTTTGGTATGGATGATCATTTTGATGATTCAGATCAAGAAAAATGGTTTGACTCTTCCAAACACACGTCGTCTTGCTTGCCTAAGCTTGTTCTGGCACTTCCTTGACATCGTTTGGATCTGTGTATTCAGCGTAGTTTACTTGATGGGAGTTCTATAATGAGTCACGATCATAACTCAGCTGGTGCTTCACACGGTAACACCAAGCAATACACGATCGGCTTTATCCTTTCAGTTATCCTAACCGTAATTCCATTCGGTATGGTAATGGCTGGTGGTTTTGGTCGCGGTATTGTTATGGCGGTTATCGCAATTACAGCGGTTGCTCAGGTTCTAGTTCAATTAGTTTACTTCTTGCACATGAACTCATCTTCAGAGCAACGTTGGAACGTGATTGCATTTATCTATACAGTACTTTGTATTGCTGTACTTCTAGTCGGCTCTGTATGGATTATGAACTACTTACACTACAACATGATGATCTAAACTGATCGTCATGTTGAAAAAGTATTTATTCCTGACTAAACCAGGAATTCTCTTTGGTAACTTCGTTACCACTCTGGGCGGCTTCTTTTTAGCCGCTCAGGGGTCTGTAGATTTCCTCCTTCTTCTCATCACTCTACTCGGTACAACACTGGTTGTTGCTTCTGGCTGTGTCGTCAATAACGTCATTGATCAAGATATTGATCAAAAGATGGAACGGACGATGAACCGTGCATTAGTTAAAAAAACCATCAGTCCTTCCGTAGCTTTGGCATTTTCTGCTGCGCTTGGAATATTAGGTTTCGCCCTACTCTGGTTCTTTGTTAATGCTTATGCCTTTGGCTTTGCTGTACTTGGTTTTGTGGTTTATGTGGTTTTTTATAGTCTATGGAGCAAACGCACATCCATTCACCAAACCGTGATTGGAAGTATTTCTGGTGCTAGTCCACCAGTGATCGGCTATACAGCTGTGACCAATGAATTTGATGTTGCCGCATTGTTGCTTTTTTTAGCATATGCACTTTGGCAAATGCCTCATTCATGGGGAATTGCGGTATACCGCTTTGACGACTATAAAAATGCAGGCATTCCAATTTTACCTGTAGCACGCTCAATTTTCCGTACGAAAGTTGAAAGCTTGATTTATGTCTTGCTGTTTGCTGCGGTGTTAAATGGTTTGTATTGTTTTGGCTATACCAATATGTTTTTTCTTATCACCTTTAACGCACTCTGTGCTTATTGGGTATATTTATCAATCATTGGTTTTAAAGCTGAAAATGATCAGGTTTGGGCAAAACTCTATTTCTTATATTCAGTGATTTTAATTACTGCATTAAGTTTTAGTTTTAGTTTTAGCTACGTCTCACCTGCTCCACATTTGCCGCTGTTTTAAAAAAGATAGAGTTCTCTCTATCTTTTTTATTTCAACTTATTCAATATTTAAGTCTAGTCTTTAAATTGTTACCATAGCAGACACAACAATAACTCATGCTCTGCAATGAAAATGCCATCACAATTTTTTAAAAAATCTATTTTTATTAGTCTATTCCCTATCACTCTTGCTTATAGCACGCACAGTTTTTCTGGTTTTGATGTTTCTTGCTACCCATCGACCAATATTCAAACCAATGCCTATACCGCCTGTGACAATTTGCCTGCGCTCACGCCCGCCAATGACAACCAAACCAATATGCTCTTACTTCTAAGCGACATGGGTTTGGCCAAGTTGAATTTTAATCAGCCAAATAGTCCACTTTGGGAAACTGAATATAGCAACGTACCATTTGCGGCTAAAACATTGTTTGAAAGCGTAACCAATAAACGACCGAATGCCCGATTAAAACCAAGCAATGTAAAGACACCCTACCAAGAACATTGCAGTAGTCTAGACAATGGTGCGGATCAATTTACCCAGCAGGTGAAAGCAGACAAAAATCTCAGCAACGCGGAAAAAGATTTACTGATTCAAGAAAGACAAAATATCTCGGCCTGTGACCGTGATCTTGCCCTCATCCAAGTCAATCCGAACTGGTCTATACAAGCACGTCAGTATGCGTCTTATTTAAATGCAACCATTGCCTTTTATAATAGTAACTTTTCCACAGCTACTAAAATTTACTCAGTATTAACTACGGTTGATCAGCCTTGGATCAAAGAAACATCGCAATATATGTTGATTCGTAGCAGCCTCAATGAAAGCTATCAGTCGGGTGTCGGTAAATATGGCGACTTAAAAATCGATAAAGTAGATCAGACTTTACTCAAAAACACGTATGAGCATATCACTACCTACTTCAAACGCTTTCCTGAGGGAAAATATGCAGCAAGTGCACGCGGTTTACTACGTCGTTGTTATTGGCTGAGTGGAAATACCGAACTCCTGACCAACGAACTCGCATGGCAAATCAATCACCCTGATTCCAAATACTATAATTTAGAGCTCGATAATCTAGCCTTTGAAATGGATCGCCATGTATTTCAAAGCCGCTCATTCAATCCAAAAAATCTAAAAGATCCCTTCTTTCTGGCTATTTCAGATTTAATGCAAATGCGTCAGGCAACATCGGCAGAAGATAAAGTCTTAAGCTGGTCTGAACTCAACAACCAAAAAACACTATTTAAGAGTCAGCCAGAACTGTTCCAATACCTACAAGCCAATCACTTATTCTTTGTGCAGAACAAACCAGCCGAAGCTTTAAAATATTTGCCAGAACATTCCTCTAATGCAATCAAGAGTTACCTTCAACTCAGTCAAATATTGTTAAAAGGTCGTATTTTAGAAAAACTCGGACAAACTCAAAATGCGCAGCAGTATTGGGAAGGTTGGCTGAGTCAATCAAAATCCATTGAACAGCGTGGCTTATTTGAGCTGATGTTGTATCCACATTATGCTCAACAGCAAAGTGCAAACGTATTCATCGGTTCAAATGCTAAAATCAAACAAGCTTCATTGCAAAAAAGCTTTATTGAAAATGAAGCCAATGAAAAAAGCTTAATGCAAATTGTACAGAGCAAAGCATCAAGTACAGATCAAAAAAATTTAGCTTTGTATAAAACTTTGCAAAAATCATTGGTGCATCAGAACTTTAAACTGTTTAATCAAGCCTTTGTACTGCTACCACAAGATGTCGCGAAGTATAAATATGACTCAGAAACATATAAAAATTATAAAAACCAACCGCCTTTCAGTGATTTCATTTGGGTAGGAACAAAAATCACGCCACAGATTCAATGCCCCGATTTATTCAGCCTGACTCAAAAACTTGAAAATTCATCTCAAGATTTAAAGCTCCGACTTTGTTTGGGCGAATATGCACGCTCGACTCAAGGCTACAACATAAGCTATGTCACCGCTTTAGAAAAAGAAACTTCCAGCTTCCAAGGTGCAATTTTTGCCCGTGGTCAAGTGTATAAGGACATCATCAAATCCAGTTCTGTACCTGATTTAAAAGCGTATGCGCTTTATCGCTCAATCATGTGTTATTCACCAAGCGGGATGAATGACTGTCAGGATGCAGAAGTTGAAAAATCCACCCGTAAACAATGGTTCGACCACATTAAACGTGACTACCCAAGTACTTCTTGGGCACAATCTTTAAAGTATTACTGGTAAGACTATATGTTGAAGCAGATTTTTTCCGTTGTTATGACGTTGATCTGTATGCTGAGCATCATGGCTTGTCAGCCGAGTCAGCCAGCTTCAACATTTGGTTCGGTAAATGCCGAAGACTATGATGCATTTTGGATTTGGGGCAATATTTCATCTGCCCCTTACCTAAAAGTGGCTAAAGAACTTTATATTTTACAAGGTGAAATCCGTTTAGACTCCCAAACACATCACTCTAAGCTTATACCGCAAGGCGTAAGCGTCTTAAAAATTCCTCAGCAAAAGGTGTGGCTAGTTTTTCGTAATTATCATCTAGACTGGCAGGGCCAAGAACTTACACAAATTTTAAAACGCGTTCAGCAATGGGAAAATGCAGGGAATCATATTCAAGGCATACAAATTGATTTCGATGCCAAAACCAAACATATTCAACAATATGCCTTACTTTTAAGTCGATTAAGAAAACAATTGCCGCAACACTATCAACTCAGTACCACGGGTTTAATGGACTGGACCAATGTGACAAATCAGGAGACTTTAAACCTCCTGAATAACACCATCGATGAGTTGGTCATTCAAACTTATCAAGGTTCAACCACCATACCCAACTATGCAGCTTATCTAAAAAAAGTTTCAGCACTAAAACTGCCTTATAAAATTGGCATTGTTCAATACGGTGAGTGGCATAGACCGCCCAAGCTTGAAAATGATACGAACTTTAAAGGCTATGTCGTCTTCCTTTTACGCTCAAAACCTCAAAATAATTAGGGCTTTTTAAGAGAAGTTCTTGAATTTGGCGAGCAAAGTCTCTAAAATTCCCCCTTCGCATCTAATGCGACACAACCTTGGTTGTGACTCCTTGCTTCTAACAACTTTTTTGTTAGGGGCTGTTTAAACCGTAAGGAGCTGACAATGCGTCATTACGAAATCGTACTTTTAGTACACCCTGATCAAAGCGATCAAGTCGTTGGTATGGTAGAACGCTACCTAACTCACATCAAAGAAGCTGAAGGTCAAATTCACCGTCTTGAAGACTGGGGCCGTCGTCAATTGGCTTACCCAATCAACAAGATCCACAAAGCTCACTACATTCTTATGAATGTTGAGTGTGGTCAAACTACTCTTGATGAGTTAGAAGAATTGTTCCGTTACAACGATGCAATTATTCGTAGCCTTATCATCCGTCGTGAGAACGCTATCACTGAAGAGTCACTATTGGCTAAGAGTGCTGAAGAAAAACGTGCGCGTAAAGCTCAACGTGAAGAAGCACAACAAGCTCAAGACTCTGCTGAAGCATAAGGAGAACATCAATGGCACGTTTTTACCGTCGTCGCAAGTTCTGCCGCTTTACAGCTGAGAACGTTACGTACATCGACTACAAAGATATCGACACTTTAAAACAGTACATCACTGAAAACGGCAAGATTGTTCCTAGCCGTATTACAGGTACTAAAGCTCGTTACCAACGTCAATTAGCGCTTGCTATTAAACAAGCTCGCTACTTGTCTTTGATCCCTTACACTGACAATCATAAGTGAGGTTGAGCTGTGGATATTATCTTATTACAACGCATTAAAAACCTTGGTAAATTAGGCGATAAAGTTTCAGTTAAAGCTGGTTACGGCCGCAACTACCTTATCCCTCAAGGTCAAGCAGTAGCTGCTACTGAAGCTAACACTGCTGCTTTTGAAGCTCGTCGCGCTGAACTTGAGAAAGCTGAAGCTGATGTTTTAGCTGCTGCTCAAGCACGTGCTAGCCAATTAGACGAAGTTAACATCGTAATCACTGCGAAAGCTGGTGACGAAGGTAAACTATTCGGTTCTATCGGTACTCGTGATATCGCTGACGCGTTAACAAATGCTGGTCTTGAAGTTGACCGTGCAGAAGTTCGTTTACCGAACGGTGCACTTCGTCACACTGGCGAATTCAACATCGCAATCCAATTGCACCATGATGTTGTTGCTGAAGTTCTCGTTACTATCGTATCTGAGTAATTTCTTGCAAAAAAAAGAGCATGCTTTTGCATGCTCTTTTTTTTATCTCTATGAAAAAGTAGTTTCTTCGCTCAGTTTAAAACTTCATCAGCCTGCCCCGCAAAATGCCAAATTTGAATATTATGG
Source organism: Acinetobacter sp. BMW17 (assembly GCF_001592855.1). NCBI lineage: Bacteria > Pseudomonadati > Pseudomonadota > Gammaproteobacteria > Moraxellales > Moraxellaceae > Acinetobacter > Acinetobacter sp. BMW17. Next base: position 2,797 of record NZ_LSOD01000020.1, on the reverse strand, counting down.
GTTTTATCCATAAGCCTTGAATTCAGCACACAGCAGTTGCATTTTTTGATAAAGTGCATAGAGTTAAATGGCTGTAATTTTTTCCAAATTTACAGTGAAATTTATCTTAAGTTATCCCTCTTACTGTATTAAAAATCAGGGCGTTATATGTCACAGGCGAATGCCACTGCTCAAAAGAGCTCATCGAAACAAGACAATAAACCGAATGAGTCAGGGCAACTGAAAGAATTCCGTACACCTCCGCATAACTTAGCATTGGAACAAGCCGTACTTGCCGCTTTAATGACGGTTGCTGAATCCTTTGAACAAGTTGGCGATGTACTGACTGAAAATGACTTTTATGCGACGCGCCATAAGTATATTTTCCGCGCGATTGCGCAACTCTCCAAAGACAGTTCACCCTATGATGCGGTTTTAGTGCATGACTGGCTCACTACACAAAACCTACTCGATGCGGTTGGTGGTGAAGAGTACCTGATGCAATTGATGGCAGACTCCCCGTCTAGTTTCTATAACATGGAAACTTATGCTACTAAGATCAAAGAATTTTCGACTTTGCGTAGCATGATCAAGGTTAGCTCTGAAATTTTACAAAATGCCTATGACACCAAAGGTCGTAACGTCAGTGAAATTTTAGATTTGGCCGAAACCAATATTTTCTCTTTGGCAGAACAACACAATAACAACGCCAAAGCTCAAGGGCCTAAAGCCATCAATACAGTTGTGGCCGATGTCTTTGATAAGCTAAATGAGCTGTCGCAAATGGAAGGCAGCATTACAGGCTTAACCACAGGCTTTCTTGAACTCGACAATAAAACCTCGGGCATGCAAGCAGGTGATTTGATTATTGTTGCAGCACGTCCATCGATGGGTAAAACCACCTTTGCCATGAATTTAGTGGAAAGCGTGCTGTTTAATAATGACCTACCTGCCTTGGTTTACTCCATGGAAATGCCAGCCGACTCCATCGCCATGCGTTTGATTTCATCTTACGGGAAAGTCCATCAGGGCCATTTACGTTCAGGTAAACTCGATGGCGATGAATGGTCAAAAGTGACCGGCACCATTTTGCAACTGCAAGAGAAAAAGCTCTATATCGATGACTCTTCTGCTCTTCCACCTACAGAAGTTCGTGCTCGCGCACGTCGTATTGCCAAACAGCACGATGGTAAACTCGGCTGCATCATGGTCGATTACTTACAGCTGATGAAAGTACCAGGTATGGGTGATAACCGTGTCGGTGAGATTTCAGAAATTTCACGAAGCCTAAAAGCTCTTGCCAAAGAAATGATGTGCCCTGTGATTGCACTATCGCAGCTTAACCGTTCCCTCGAGAACCGCCCAAACAAACGTCCCGTGATGTCAGACTTACGTGAATCCGGTGCGATCGAGCAGGACGCCGACTTAATCATGTTTATTTACCGTGACGAAGTCTATAACAAAGAGTCCAAAGAAGCGGGCACTGCCGAAATTATTATTGGTAAACAACGTAACGGCCCTATTGGTACCGTTCGACTTGCTTTCGAAGGCCAATATACCCGCTTTAGTAACTTATCCCCTGAGTTTTATGCTCAGTACGATGATGAGGAATAATTAAAGCCTCATCGTCGCCTTTCCATGACCCTGTAGGAGTAATTAGGGTGCGTCAAGCAACAGTTTATATTGATAGCCAAGCGCTGCAATATAATTTAAACCGTGTCAAACAACTTGCCCCAAACGCGAAAATCGTCAGCATGGTCAAAGCCAATGCTTATGGACACGGAGTCAAAGACTGTTTAGCAGCCTTAAGTGAAACCGATGCCTTTGGCGTCGCCTGTTTAGGAGAAGCATTAGAGATTCGTGAACTCGGCTTTACACAACCGATTACACTGATTGAAGGTGTTTTCTCAGCAGATGAAATGCAAACCGTCATTGAGCAAAATATCGAGTGTGTGGTTCATCAGCAACAACAAGTCGATTGGTTAATCTCACATAAAACCGCGTATATCGCACAAAAGCTTAAAGTATGGGTAAAACTCAATAGCGGTATGAACCGTTTAGGCTTTAAAGTTGCCGAAATCATTGATGTCATCAACACTTTAAAAGCAGAAGGCTTTACATGTGTCCTAGCAATGCACTTTGCCAATGCCGATGCGGATCACCCACTCAATGAGCAGCAACGTGTGCAATTCCTACACATCAAAGAAGCGTGCTCACCAATTCTAGCCTCATGTTGTAACTCAGCTGCTATTTTTAAATGGCCTGAACTTAATTTTGATTTTGTTCGCCCTGGCATCATGCTTTACGGTGCATCACCTTTTGCCGATAAAAATGCACACGACTTAGACTTAAAGCCCGTTATGACCTTCACGGCGGAAATTATTGCATTAAATACCATTCAAGCAGGTGAAGGTGTGGGCTATGGTTCGCATTTTGTCGCAAACCAAGAAACTGAACTGGCCATTGTTTCGATTGGTTATGGTGATGGCTACCCACGTGCATTTCCAAAGCAAAACTATGTTGCTATAAATGGTCAGGCTGCAGCTGTTGTGGGCCGAGTAGCAATGGACATGATTGCGATCGATGTGACGGGTTTAAACGCCGAACTCGGTACAAAGGTTGAGCTCTGGGGTGAAAACCGCTTAGTTGACGATGTTGCGGAAGCCAATGGAACTATTGGTTATGAGCTACTTTGTCGGTTAAGCAATCGCCCTACACGTAAGCATGTCTTGTCCTGAAATAGATTGACAGTATTCCACTTCAAACCGAGTTAAGCAATTAGCTCGGTTTTAGTTTGCTCATACATCTGATTCGGGGT